>DAOTTW010000187.1:0-2657 GCA_034437615.1 Anaerolineae bacterium
GTCCCTACGAACGATGCCCTGTAGGGACACCCTTCTGGGTGTCCGAGCGGCGTCAGCCGCATTGCCGATGTTGCAAGAATTTGACTTGTTTTTTAGCTGGAAAAGCCTAAAAGGAAAAGCCGTCTGATGTCCTCCAAACCCTGGCCCAAAAACCCCAGCATCTACGAAATCAACACCTGGGTATGGTTGAATACGCTGAGTGAGCGCTACAAACGCCCCATCACCCTGAGAAACGTGCCGGATGAAGTCGTTGACGAGCTTGCGACGTACCGCGCCGATGCGATCTGGATGATGGGGGTGTGGCATCGTGGCCCCGCAACCCGTGCGAGCGCACTGAACTACATCCACGAATATCGCGGCGCACTGGCGGACATCACAGAAGAAGATGTCGTTGGGTCGGCTTATGCGGTGGGTGGTTACACGGTGGATGAGCATTTAGGCGGTCAGCGTGGGCTGGCGGCATTTCGTAAGCAACTGCAAAGGCGCGGTCTGCGCCTGATACTGGATTTTGTGCCGAACCACGTTGCTACAGATCATCCCTGGGTCAGCCAACACCCCGATTATTTTGTGCAGGGTAGCGATGCACAGCGCGAGGACGCGGACTTCTTTCTGACAGAGACCGCAGGCGGCCAGGATATGATCGTCGCGCATGGCCGCGACCCGTATTTTCCGGGTTGGATCGACACGGCGCAACTCAATGCCTTCAGCCCTGGCTATCGGGCGGCAGCCGTGCAGATATTGCGTGAGCTGGCGACGCAGTGCGATGGTGTGCGTTGTGATATGGCGATGCTGCTGGCAACGCCCGTCTTTGAAAACACGTGGGGCTGGTTAGGCGTGCAGCCACTAGCCGAAGAATTCTGGCGCGAGGTTATCCCGCAGGTGAAGCAGCGTGCGCCGCAGTTTCTGTTTATCGCTGAGGTGTACTGGGGCCTGGATTACGAGATGCAGCAGCAGGGCTTTGACTACACCTATGATAAGACCCTGTATGATCGGCTTGTGGCTGGCGACATCGGCGGCGTGTACGATCATCTGCTGGCAGAGTTATCGTTCAGTGAGCGCAACGTGCGCTTCATCGAAAACCACGACGAACCGCGTGCGGCTGATAGCTTTGGCGTTGAGCGTAGCCGACCAGCCGCCGTGCTGACGAACACGGTGCCGGGGGCGGTGCTGCTGCATGATGGCCAATTTACGGGGCGTGTGATTAAGCTGCCTGTACAGATCGCCCGTCAGCCCGATGAAGACGAACGCGACGACCTGAAAGCGTTTTATCTGCGTTTGCTGCACGAGACATCATCCAGCATCTATCGCACGGGGCAATGGCGCTTGCTTCAGCGTCACCCGGCCTGCGCACACTGCACCGGGCACACGAATATCATCGCATACGCCTGGCGCAACGAGGATGAATACCGCCTGATTGCCGTTAACCTGTCGCATGAGTGGTCTACGGTCAGCCTGGACGCGGGTGAATGGATGGAATCACTCACGGCGCACGATTGGCACGCCTACGATGGCCTGAGCGATAGCTTTACGGAGTATCATGGCGCGATAATGGCTGAGCGCGGCATCGTGTTGGAGTTACCTGCTTATCAATCCTGCGTGTATCGCCTCACCAAGAAGACGGCGACATCAGGCATTTTGCAGCGTGCAAAGCGTGCTCTGGGCAGTGGGTCGAATGGCAAAGACCGCCGCACACGCAAGCAAGCTTAACTGCGTGGGGTTTTGCGCTTATGTGGGATTTGTGGCTGCCGACGTTTGATAATCGCCTGCGCTGGCTGGTTATCGCTTATGGGCTGGCCCTGCTTGCATGGATGGGCACCGAAGCCAATGCCATGCTGACCGTTGCGCTGTTGGGCTGCTGTGGCGCGTGCTTGATTGCTACTTTACAGGTGACGCAGCAGGTAGGTGGGCGGGCGCTACGCTGGCAGATGTGGTTGCCGGGTGCTGTGTGGCTGGGTGCGTTGCTGGGGGCTGGTTGTAGCTTGTTTACGGCGGCGCTGATGTTCTTCAAGACAGCGTGGCACAGCCACCTATTTCCAGATTTCCCGGTAGAGATGATGGTGGCTGTGCTGGCGCGTGCGCCGCTGTGGGCGTTGGCCGGGGCGCTGGGTTTGTTGGCTGGTGCGTTGCTGCTGGTCGCCTTACGACCACAGGCCGAGCGCTAGCTCAGGTAGTCGCGCAGGTTATGCGCGAGGCGTGGGTTGCGTAGGCGGCGCAGCGCTTCTTTTTCAAGCTGGCGAATGCGCTCACGGCTCAGGCTGAACTTGTTGGCGATTTCCTCTAGCGTATGCGGTTCACCACCGCTGAGGCCGAAGCGCAGGCGCAAGATGTGGCTCTGACGTGGCGTGAGTTCGCTCAGCACCTCTTCGATGGCATCCCGCAGCAGGTGTTGTGATGCGATTTCCACCGGGCTAGGTGAATCCTGATCTTCGATGAAATCCCCGAATTCGCTGTCGCCTTCGTCACCGACGGGCTTCTCTAGGGCGATGGCGTGCTGGCTGGCGTCGATCATACCGTGTACCGCGTCGATGGGCAGTTGCATGGCTTGCGCGACCTCTTCCGGTGTGGGCCGCCTGCCGATGCGCTGTTCGATGTTTTGCATGACATGGTACATCTGCCGGATGCGCTCGGTCATGTGCAGCGGGATGCGAATGGTGCGC
>DAOTTW010000188.1:0-3309 GCA_034437615.1 Anaerolineae bacterium
GTGCGCTGACAATCCAGCCGATCACATCTCCGATAAAGTCAAACATGCGCTGTTTCCTTTCTTATCTTGTCTTGTCTCATCTCATCTTGTCTTATCTTGTCTCATCTCGTCTTGTCCGGCTTCGATTGTAGCACAATTTTGTTGTGTGCTCTCCGTGTGTGATCGGGCTAGTCCTCGAAGATGTCCGCAACCGTCAGGCCGAGACGCTGCTTGCGGTTCTGTGCAAGCCGCTATAGACTGAAGCTGAATAATTGCGACGCGCAAAAGCACGTCCTTGCACCATTCAAGATCAAGCTGACAGACCACCGGATAAGCTCAGATGATTGGGTTATTGGGTTACAAGGAAGAGAGACGAATGATCGTTCAACTAGCGTATGCTGCGAGCAGGTGGGCCGTGCGCTCTGCATGGCCTGCTGCGTTCCTACTTATTGCCTCCTGGTTTGCTTTCGCGCTGCCAGCACAGGCGCAAGAGACCGTTGAAATCACCAATGAAGGCTTGATCGGCTGGTATGTCGATCTTGCGCTGGATAGTAGCGCTGCTCCCACGCTTGTCTACTACGACAACAGCAACAACCGCTTGATGCAGGCGACCTGCACCAATTCAACCTGTAGCGCTGTCAATACGAGCGTGCTGGATGAAATCAGCATCGACCCAGGCCGCTCCATTTCGCTGGCCCTGGATAGCAGCGCTGTGCCACAGGTCGCTTATCGCGATAACGCGGCGGGCAACCTGCTGTTCACGCAGGCTGGCAGCGCGAATGATGTGATTGCGGGGCGCGGCGGTGACGCGGGCTGGCACGTCGATACCGTTTACGATGAAGCCAACGACCTGCTCTATGCCGTCTACCGTGATGACAACCCACGCAACAGCGGCGACCCGGATTTGCTGGAAGACGCGGATTACCGCATCAACTTCATCCGCTGTGACCTGTCTGCGCCGCTGCCGAATTGCATCGACCCGGTAGCGATCAGCACAGCGTTACAGCCTGGCATCACCGGGCCATCGGGCGGCTTCCCATCGCTCGTGCTGACCGGGCCGAACAACTACCCGTCCATCCTGTACAGCGACAACCGCAGCACCAAACGGCTTGAACTCGTCCACTGTGATGACGCTGTTTGCAGCACGGCGACATCGGGCCGAACATTCGTTTTAGCAGAGAATTCGTATTTCAATGCGCTGATTGTGGACGATACAGGCGATACGGTCTACGGCTTCACCTATCAGCCGACGCAATTCCGCGCCACGAGCCAGCTACGCATCATCAGTTGCCCGATCAGCCTGACGCGCACCTGCACCAGCACCACCAACGACACGCGCCTGGGGACGTACCTCTTCCCCGATGCAGCATGGGATTCGCTGGCTGACCTGCCTGTAATCGCCTACTACAACTTTGACCAGGACCGCGCCGAACTGCTGCGTTGCCCCACCGTCGTCTGTGATACAGGCACGCCGACGATCATCGACGCGCCACAGGATAACACCTACTGGACGACGCTGGCATTGGACCCCAACGCTGGCTCTGCCTATGTCGCCTTTGCGAATTACGCGCTGGGCGACAACCTCTACCTGTGGAGCGAGGCTTTCCCAGGCGATCAGCCGCCCTTCGTCACGCGCACCACGCCCCAAGACGGCTTCTTCGATAACTCGGCCCCGACGCAAAGCATCAGCGTAGACTTCAACGAAGAGGTATCCGCTATGGCTGGCTGGCTCAGCTTAGATTGCGATGTGCTAGGCGTGGTGAATGGCCTGGGCGCTGCCTTCACGGGCACCTCTACGACGGCGACGGGCTTCACAGTCGCGGCGTCTGACCGCTGCACGGCGACCATCGACAGCACGCGCATTGCCGATACCGATAGCAGCGCCGACAACATGACGCGCAATTATGTGTTTGAATTTCGCACGCAGGACAGCCTCGCGCCGGATTTAGACCTCGCGGCCAGCAGCCCCTTCGATGGGCAGACGAATGTACCGCAGCACCTCGCTATCACGCTGGAATTTACGGAGCCTGTGAATCTGCCCATTGATAGCGTCGGATTAAGCTGCCAGACAGGAGGAGGAGGAGGAGGAGGAGGAGGAGCAAGCTCTCAGCCCTTCGCGCTCACCGGCCTGCCCGTGACGAACAAGACCACCGTCGAGCTTTTCCCGATTGACCGCCTCAGCGATGGGCAAGATTGCACCCTGACCATCGACACAGCGGTTGCGCTGGATACAGGCACAGCCCTCAGCAGCACATGGCCAGCGCTGGATCAGTTGCTCGGCATCCCTGGCGACCCATACTTCAGCGCGCTCGGTGAACAGATGGCATCCGAAGCGCAGGGGTCGCTCGATGCAACGCAGAACTTCGCCTCAACGCCGATTACGCTGCAATTCACCACATCATCCAATGTCAACCGCTGCCACGTTTACAATCCGCGCACTCGTGAACTTTTCCAGAGTGACGGCCATGCTGCCATACAAGCGGCCATTGACGCCACCGATACGCTGAATGGCGACACGCTGAAGATCGCGAACGACACGTTGGGCAACGGTTGCAACGGCAGCGCCTCCTACGGTGGCGATAGCACCCGTGAGCTAGCGCTGCTCAATAAGAGCCTGACGCTAGAGGGTGGCTATCAGGCTGCGCTCACTGATGGCCTGAACTTGGCAAATCCGGCGGCCTGGTCGAACCCGGACCCCACACAACCTGCGACGCTGGATGCGCTCGGCCTGACCAACGAGGCGCGTGTTTTCTATAGCAATACCACCGAGATCGTCACGCTGCGCAATCTGACGCTGCGAGCTGGCGTGATCGGCTCGTCATCGAGTGGGCGGGGTGGCTGCCTCTACTATGAAAACGGGTCACTGACGCTGGAAAACGTCACGGTGCAGAACTGCCGCAATGAAAACCAGCCTGTCGTGTCGGGTGGTGCTATTTTCACCAGCAACGCCAATCTGTCGATCAACGCTAGTGAAATAAATTCCAATGCCCTCAGTGGCTCTACCGTAACAAGTATGACCGTTCGGGCACAAGGCTCCGCTATTAAGGCCGTCAATGGCAACGTGAGGATTAACGACACAAGCTTTGCATCCAATAACACCAACGCAAGCGGTTCGTCATCTGCGTTTGCAACGGGTGCGCTGGACGTGCAAGGTGCCAACACCGTAGAAATCGCACAGAGTACCTTCACGCAAAATCAAGCGACAGCCACAAGTGGTTCAACCGACTCTAGCCTGGGTGCTGGTGCCATCGTGCAAGGCCCCGCCGAGTTGACCATCTCCGATACGACCTTCAGCAGCAATACGAACAGTGCCGCGTCGGTAGCCTGGGG
>DAOTTW010000189.1:0-34881 GCA_034437615.1 Anaerolineae bacterium
TCAGCGCGCCCCCAACGTTAGCCGTCGCAGCCGCACGGAACAGCGGGTCGCTGTTTTCCTCGGTATCGGCGCGCACTGGCAATACGGGGTCACTGGATGCAATCAGCAGCAAATCGTTGACGACAGCGCCATCTGCCGCGCCAAACAGCGTCATTGCTTGATCCGGGAAGGCTTCACCAACCTGCGACCAGTTCTCGACCTCACCACCGGATGGCGCACCCCAGATGGTTTCGAGTTCCTGCGGCGTCAGGCAGAAGGCATAGGTATCCTGTGCGTTGGCTACTAGGACCGCCGCCTGATGCCCCAGCGACATGCTGTAAATCTCGTTGATGTCGTTGGCGGCGCAGGCTTCGCGGCGTTCTTCGCTTGCTTCGTCGTAGGCAAAGACCACATCCAGTTCGCCATTGCACATACGGCGCAGACCTGCGGCCTCGCCCTCGAAAAAGGTGTTGATCGTCAGGTTCGCCTGCTGATTGCCCAGGCTATCGGTCACACGCTGCACCCAACTAAATACATGCGGTGCGCCACCGATGGCAATTTCACCAAGCAGCGTCTCCGGCACCTCAAAGCCTTCATCAAGCGCGGAGAATTGCCGCCCCTCCAGGTCACCAGCGATAACCAGCCCGTTCGTGATGAACGCGCCAGTGGTCGGCGGCGTAAAACCTGCCTGGACGATAAGCTGGCTGCCCGTTTCGACATCAGCGAACAGTGCCAACAGGTCGGTCAGGTCTGCGATATTGGCCTGATTGACATACACAAACAGACGATCCGCTGCTTCGTAGATGCCGTTTTCGACGGCGCTCACGTTCGGTGCCTGACAGCCCGCTTCGCCGCGTAGCTGAAAATTCGTAACGATGTCACCCGCTTCTTGTGCCGCCTGCAAGCTGACCACACCCAGCGCGCCGGGGGTATCGCTCACGGCCTGGATAATCGCATCCATCGTCGTCAGCGTCGCATCCGAGCGGATGCCATCACCGGCAACCCGTTCATCCAACTGTGCATAGCTCAGCGTGCCGAATTCGGGCACAAAAACGCTGAGCGGCAAGGGGCTGCCGTCGGCCTCTGCTTCTGGTGTCGCTTCGGGGTCTGGTGTTGCTTCAGAGTCGGGCGTTTCTGCCTCCGGCGTGGGTTCTACATATACGCTGGTCGTCGTCCAATCCAGCGTGCGCCCGGTTGCGCTGGGTGCAAACAGCGTCGTCAAATCTGCTTGTGTCAGGCAAACGTTCAGGTCTTGCTCAGGGTTGCGGATTACGGTCAGGATGCTGTGACCGAGCAACAGTTCAATATATTCGACTTCATTATTGATGCAGCGTGCGTCCTCATCGACGGTGATTGCGCGGCTTGTTGCGGCGATCTGCGCCTCGCCTGTGCAAAACGCATCCAAACCCGCGTCGGTGCCCGTCACATCAAAGGTGATGTTCTCGGCGATTGCGCTAGCTGCTGCCAAATCTTCAAGTAGCGGAAGTGCAATGCCGGAGCCAACCGCAGCCAACGTTCCAGCGGATGCTTCAGAGGTCTCTGGTTCCGGGGTTGCTTCAGGCAGTGGGGTTGCTTCTGCTTCTTGTGTGACCTCTGCCGCTACGGGGTCGTTCGTCTCGCCGCTATCATCTTGTGCCTGTGTGCCGACCCAGCTAGCGCTGAGCAACATCATCATCAGCACCGTTGCCAATGCAACGCGCCGTAAAGACTCCATGCAAATACTCCTCGATCAAGCTTATAATAGACGTGAAACTGCGATTGTACTGTTGCCCATAGGAATGTAAAGCCAGATTTTGACTATGCCGAATTCCCAACAAACGATTTACGAGATAATTGGCGGCGAAGAAACCGTGCGCGAACTGGTCGATGTCTTTTATGCGAAGGTCGAAGCAGACCCAGTATTGCGCCCGATCTTCCCCGACGACCTGGAGCCGGGCAAGCGTTGGCAATACCTGTTTCTGATGCAACGTTGGGGCGGTCCGACGCAATACGCCGCTGAACGCGGACACCCGCGCCTGCGAATGCGCCACATGCCCTTTCCCATTGACAGCGAAGCCCGCGACCATTGGGTGCAACACATGCTGGATGCAGTTGATGAGGTCGGCATCCCAGAACCCGCCCGTTCAGAGATGCGCCAATTCTTCGATCAGGGGGCCACGTTCATGATTAACCGCTACGCCCCGCAAGACGCATCCGACGACAGCGACGAACAAGGAGATAGCGAAGCATGAGCAGCCAGAACGCCGCCTACAATCAACCCGAAGATGAGTCTGTATCGTTGGGGCAGCGCTTGCTCACCCTGCCGCGACTGCTGCGCATCGCCATTGTGCTGCTGCTGGCCATCGGGACGACACTGGCTATTTTCCCGCTGGTAGATCGTATTTACATCCAGTATTTCTTTGCCAGCGATACAGTTATCCTGCCATCATTGGTTTCGGCGGCGGTCGGCGCGCTGATGTACGTCAGCGGCTGGCAGCTATACGTCGGCACCGTTGGCCACACGCGGCCAGCGACCCGCGCCCTATGGCTGTATTTTGCGATAGGGATTGCGGCCTTGCTGATTGACATTGGCTTAATCGTACAGGGCATTTCGATGCTGCCAGCCATAGCGGGCTGATGAATTAGCTGATGGATTAATGGATAAACCAAAGCAAACCGATATGATCGTAGGGACACGGCAAGCCGTGTCTGTCATCTGCGGACGCCAAGAATGGCGTCCCTATAAAGATCATCTGAATCCGTTTTGATTTTTCCATCAGATCGAATTTGCGAAACACACAACAGCCCAAAGGATGACACAGAGGATGACACACCATCATGAAACGCGGACGTAACATCATTGTGGCCCTGCTTTTGGCTATGGCGTTACTGGCGGCTTGCACACCCGCAACCGAGGGAGCGTTGCCTACGTTGATCCCTGTAGATCAGCAGGCGACAACGGACGCCGCGCAAAACACAGGCCCATCGCCGTCACCCACACACACCCTGCCCCCATCTGATACGCCGCTGCCATTGGTGCGCCCGACCCTGCCACCGACGTTCACGCCATCGCCAACCGCGTCGGTGCCACCATCACCAACCGTGTTCATCCCCACGCCGACGCTGTTCATCCCGCCCGGTGGCCAAGAGCCGGAAAGCTGCTCGACCTTCCGTATTCGCTTTCAAGAAAGTGACCGTGAATTTGCTGAAGGTGAAGCGCCCCGCGTAAGTTGGAACCCAGTTGAAGATGCAGAACTGTATCGCATCAACCTGTTGCAATCCGATGGTCAGGTTCTACAACGCGATACTCTGCTGGGCACACAATACGTCTTCAACGAATCGTTCTTCGAGTTTGGCAACCAGTACGGCTGGGAGGCGTACCCGCTGGATGTGACAGGTGGGCAGATGTGCCGCTCGATTGGCGGCGAACTCATCCCACGACCAAGCCGTTAGGCTTAAATCACGCCTCCTGTGGATTCAGGATGTACTGCTCGAAGGCTTCGGCGGTCCAGGGCAGCGCAGGCTTGAAGAAATGCTCGTAAATAGCCTGGGCGTACACACGAATCTCGTGTTGTGCGTCTGCTGCCATGCGCAGGCGCAAAAAATGCATCAGGTTATGTGCGTCCACCTTCACGACCCAGGTGTAATAAACGCTGAAACCGGGCAGGAATAGCCGCGCCATCTCCCGCGAGACACCTTTTTCCAGCGCTTCACTATACAGCTTGAAGCCCTGTTCGTAATGTTCCAGCAGCTTTTGCGATAAGTCCTGGCTATCCGCATCGGTTAATTGGCCTTCGCTAGCCTGCTTATTATCCTTCGATTGCTTGCGCCATGCATCCGGCACATAAAAGTCGTCTTCCTGAAAGGGCGTATAACGTCCTGATTGTGCATTCATGGATTGCGTGCGGTGCCTGACCCATTGCCACCACGTCACCAGCGGCGCACGCACCCGGAACTTAAATTCGACCATCTCGAAGGGGCTGGTATGGCGGTTGCGCAGCAGATAAAACAGCAGCTTCTTGTCGCGCTGCTCACCCTTGCTCTCACCCAGGAAGCTCACGCGGGCTGCGTTGACGATGGCCAGATCAGCGGAGACATGCGCGTTGGGGTGCGGCATCATGTCGATAAGCTGCACGAAGCCCTTATCCAGCACATCGACATGCTTGCCAATTAACGTCTCGTGTTCATTTTCGCTCATCACACCCTCTCTCCGGTCCGGTCTATCTCTGGTTTATCCGCTGAGATACTGCAACGACAAGCGAATGCGCTCCTGTACGTCGTCCGGCGCATCCGCAGGCAGTGCTTGCACCGCCGTTTGAGCTTCTACCACACTGAAGCCCAGGCCAATCAGCGCGTCCATCACATCACTGTTCACGTCGTCATCCATAACAGGCGCGGCACCCAAACCCACAGGCATCTTGCTCTTTAGCTCGAATACGATTTTCTGCGCGGTCTTTTTGCCGATACCGGGCACACGTGTCAGCAATTCCGAGCGTTCCGTCACGACAGCGTTACGCAGGTTATCCACCGTCATCGTACTTAAAATCGTCGTCGCCAGGCGTGGCCCGACGCCTGTGACTTTAATTAGCATATCAAATAGATCACGCTCGGCTTCGGCAGCGAAGCCATACAGCATCAGCGCATCCTCACGCACGATCAAGCGTGTGTGCATGAAGACCTCGGCTTCGCTGTTGGCGGCATCGCGGCTGCGCTCCACCGCTACCCGTGTTGCGATTACCTGCACGCCGACGCCGCCGACAATTACCGTCACCGTGTCATTGGTCGTTTGGGCCACACGGCCTTGAATGCTCGTAATCATAAGCTGTGTTCAACCCGCTAGATCAGGTCATAGCCGCCTGCGTAGCGCCCAACGTGAATATCTGTGATGGCGATGGCCAGTGCATCGGCGGCGTCGTCCGGGCGCGGGATTTTTTCCAGGCTCAGTAACATACGCACCATCTCTTGCATCTGCGTTTTATCCGCACCGCCATAACCAGAGATAGATTGCTTGATGAAATTGGGCTTGTATTCCTTGATCGGCACACCTGCCTGCTCCAACGCCAGCAAAATCACGCCTCGGCCCTGCGCAACGGTCATGGCTGTCGTGGTGTTCTTCGCAAAGAACAGCTCCTCGACCCCAGAGCGATCTGGCTGATAGACCTCAATCAGAGAGGTCAAATTCTGATGAATTCGCGCCAGGCGCTCCGGCATGGGTACATTTGCCGATGTGCGGATCGTGCCATACTTCACCGCATCCAGCGAGCCATCCGGGTTTTCGCGCACCAGCCCGTAGCCAATCGTAGCCGTGCCGGGGTCTATGCCCATCACCAGCATCAGGCTTCGGCTTCCAGCGCTGCGGCCAATTCGTCGTTAATAGCCAGGCTCGATGCAACGCTCTGCACGTCGTCCAGGTCTTCCAGCTTCTCCAGCAGGCGCATATTCTGCATAGCGACGTTAACGGGCTGGCTCACTTCGTTCTGTGCCATCCAGCGCAATTCACTTTCTTCGATCTCGTAGCTATTATCAACCAACGCCTGCTCAACGGCAGCAAAGGCTTCACGCGGCGTGTAGACGATCACGCTGCCGTCTTCGTTAACCACGTCTTCCGCGCCGACTTCAGCGGCCACCATGAAGACCTCTTCAAAATCCAGGTCCTCACCCTTCAGCGCGATATAGCCCTTCTGATCGAACTGCCACGCAACAGAGCCTGGGTTGGCCATATTGCCGCCGTTCTTGTTAAAGGCGTTCTTGATCTCACCCAATGAGCGATTGCGGTTGTCGGTGATGACTTCCACAATAAAGGCCACACCATCCACACCATAGCCTTCATAGGTGATCTCTTCCAGCGAACCACCATCAAGTTCACCTGTGCCGCGCTTGATCGCTCGCTCGATGTTATCCTTCGGCATATTGGACGATTTCGCCTTGATTACCGCCAATTTCAGGCGCGGATTGCCTGTCTCATCACCGCCACCTTCGCGGGCTGCAATCGTGATTTCTTTGGCCAGTCGTGTGAAAATCTTAGCGCGTTTGGCGTCTTCTGCGCCTTTCTTGCGCTTGATGGTTGACCATTTACTATGTCCAGACATGGTCGGGAAACTCCGTCTACTTTTCGTCGTTGCGTTATGCTGAATACAGTATTATAGCGCATCCCTTGCTATCCGGGTAAGCCCACACTATGCTATAATCCGTTCCGCCAAAACTCGATAGCCTGCAAACAGAAATAAGCGACTCAATTTGACACAAGCCGTACTCTCGCCCGGACAGACCCCAGAAAGCCAACCTTATCCGATGGAGCGCGTGGCGTGGCTCGTCATGCTATTTTCATTTGCCATGCTGATGGGCCTGTGCACAATCAGCAGCATCGGTATTTATTATTTCCTATTTGAATCAACCGTGAATGTCGTACCGCTGGTACAGGTCGGACGCGGCACAGCAGTCATCACAGACGCAGGCTTCACCGAGCGCGGGGTGCGCAACAGCAGCATGTTAAGCAGCTTGCCGTCAAATATCAGCACGGATTCACAATCACAGGCTACAATCCTGCTTAATGACGGCGATAGCGAGGCTTCGCTTGTCGCAGCACTGACGCTGCACACCAACACCACACTAGCGGTACGTCGCGCCGTCACACCTCGCTTTAGCTGGAGCCGCAGCAACCAGCAAATTACCCTGGGTGCTTTGCTAGGCCGCGTCGATGTGCTTGTCACAAGCAAACGCGCTGGTTTAAGCCTGGACATCGAGACGCAGCAAGGCGTTCAGGTGCAATTGCTGGAACGGGGGCGCTACATACTGGATGTCAGCGAAGGGCGCGTCAACGTCATTACACGCCAGGGTTACGCACGCCTACACAGCATCAACAAGAATACCGTCAGTGACATCCGCGACGGTCAACAGGGCACGCTCATCGTCAGTCACGGTGAACCCGTCGTGAAAAGCGCCCGTGATAACCTGATCGACAACAGCCTGATTACCTTTGCCATCCCCGAAGTCGAACGCGATACAGATACAGACATAGTAGCCTTGCCATCACGTTGGGGCTGTACCATCAGCCAAGACGGACCACCACGCGGTAGCTACAGCGATGATTGGCGGCAAGGCCGCCGAGTATTGCGCCTTGTGCGTAGCCAGGACGCTACCGCCAGCGGTGAAGTGCGTTGCGTACAAGCCTACGCTGAGCCAGGTCAGGACGTGCGCGGCTTTAACCTCATGGAGTTGGATGTCACGTTTATTGTGGATTATCAGTCTTTAGGGCGTTGTGGCACAAAGGGCAGCGAGTGCCCCTTGATGCTTCAGATTGTGTATGAGGACGTGAACGGCGAAACGAAGGAATGGCTGCAAGGCTTCTACTACAACGAAAACGCCCAATTTGATTATCCGAGCCGCTGCACGACCTGCCTGCCCGGTGTACCAGATCATCAGTCTATCAATGAAAAAGCGTGGTATACGTACCGTTCCGGCAATCTATACAATACGCTGAGCACGACACTAGGCGAACCCGCTTATATCAAAAGCATCGCGTTTTACGCCTCTGGCCACCAATTCGACGCCTCCGTCAGCGAATTTGCGCTGACAGCAGGTATCGGTGATGCAGTCGTTCCAGCAGTCATCAGCGAGTAGCCGCGCTAATCGTTAAAGACAAGGCCCATATCCCGCATAGAGCGCCACGCCTGATAGCCGATAATCAGATGGTCAATCACCTGAATATCCAGCAGTTGACCCGCAGCACGGATTGTGCGCGTCAGTTCGATGTCCTCCGGTGATGGCGACGGATCGCCGGAGGGATGGTTATGCACAACGATCATGGCCGGACAATTGCGCGTAATAGCGTCACGGAAGACCTCAGCCACCCGAATCACCGAGACGTTGACCGTACCCTTATAAATCGTGGGCATAGCGACTACACGCCGCCCATTATCCAGCAAAATCACGCGCACCTCTTCCTGTGTCAGGTAGCCCATATCCAGTACAAGGCGTGCCGCGTCTGCGGCCTGCTGTATCTGCGGACGCTTAACCGCAGGCAACGCAGCCAAACGCCGCCCAATTTCCAGCGCCGCCAACAATTGCGAGATTTTCGCATCACCCAAGCCATTGATATTGGCCAATTCGGACGCTGACGCACGCGCCAAGCCCCCAAGCCCGTCGTATTGCGCCAGCAGGCGCGTTGCAAGCTGTAGCACGTTTTCCTGCGCGGTGCCTGTGCGCAGCAAGATGGCCAGCAGTTCAGCGTTAGATACGGCATCACCACCCTGACGCAACAAGCGTTCGCGTGGTCGGTCCGCGCTGGGGATGTCTCGCATAGGGATATTCGATGAATTCGGCATCGCAGGACCATTTCACGATGTATGTAAACACGCTTTTCTAGCTAAAGTGTAGGCTAGAACCAACGTTTAAGCAATCGGGCCATGCGTTGCGCTGTTACAAGGCGGTTGATATACTGATGATCATCTCTGATTTATGTCAGCCATCGAAATCGCAGGTAGCGTCACAAGAAAACGTGGACACGGTTATGTAGGGACGCGCTTTTGCGCGTCCGCCGCGAAAAATACACGACCACGCTATTGTTTAGTGCCACAAAACCGCACGAATAAACAAAAAATTAAGAAGTAAGGGGAGCAGCGATATGCCGTTTGAAGGGGTCTTTAACGAAAACATTCTGCTGGCACTGGCCGTATACGGCGCTGTGGTGCTGGCGGCATTCTGGGTGGCGATGATCCTATGGGCCTACCGCGATATGCGCTCACGCTCCCGCGATCCACTCGCACAATTGCTGGTCGGTGCAGTAGTGGCGGTGCTGAATCTGCCAGGCCTGTTCGTGTATATCCTGCTGCGACCACGCGAAACCCTCTCCGAAGCCTATGAACGCTCCCTTGAAGAAGAAGCCCTGCTGCAAGAGATCGAAGAGAAGCCCACCTGCCCCGGTTGCAGCCAGCGCGTTCAGGAAAATTGGCAAGCCTGCCCACACTGCCACACCCGTCTGAAAAAACCTTGCGCCGTCTGCAATCACCTGCTAGAGCTATCCTGGACGCTGTGCCCACACTGCGCATCCCCGCAAAACCAGTACATCCCAGATGATAAAATCGTCAACACATCGCGGCATGTGCAGCGCACCGCACCAGAAGCGCCCGGCATCCCAGAGATTGCGGATAAATGGCTGGCACGCCCCAAGCGCGACGACAGGCGGCGTAACGATACCAGTGCATACGCGGCACCCAGTCCGCCGCAATACATCGACGACGATTACAGCAGCTAGATCTCGCCTTCTTCGCCAACGCGATGCACCTTCATCAGGTTCGTCTGGCCTGCTGTCCCAAATGGCACCCCTGCGATAATCAACAACGTATCCCCGCGATGCACCAACTGTGCATCGTGGGCAGCACGCACAATCACCGTAATCATTTCGTCAATCGTCGTAAATTCCGACACACGCAAGGGCAGCACCCCCCACACCAGCGCCATACGACGATACGTGATCTCATTAGGCGTGACGCAGATAATCGGCGTGCGTGGGCGTTCCCGCGCCACGCGGCGCGTCGTATAGCCGGACATGGTTGTCGTGACGATAGCGCTTGGCTTCAACGCCTCCGAGATGTGATAGGTTGCCTCAGCCACCGCATTAGAGATGGCCTCAATCGCCGGACCATCGTAATTATCATAGGCTTTTTCATCGGTATGGTGGTCCCACAGGTGTCTTTCGGCGGTTAGCGCAATCGTGTTCATCGTCTCGACAGCACGCACCGGGTAATCCCCGGCGGCGCTCTCTGCGCTCAGCATAACCGCGTCGGTGCCATCCATAATCGCGTTATAGACGTCGCTGGCCTCTGCACGTGTCGGGCGTGGGTTGCGCGTCATGGATTCAAGCATCTGCGTCGCCGTGATAACAGGCTTGGCCGCTGCATTACACAGGTCAATGATGCGCTTCTGCTGATAAGGCACCTGCTCTGCTGGCGTCTCGACACCCAGATCGCCGCGTGCCACCATGATGCCATCACACACTTCGACAATCGCCTCAATGTTTTCCAGCGCTTCGGCCATCTCGATCTTCGCAATCACGGCGGCGTCGCCACCCAGGAAATTCATCAGCCAGCGCAACTGCCGGATGTCGTCGGCAGTACGCACAAACGACATGGCCAGATAATCGGTTTTCTGGCCCAGCGCAAATTCAATATCGCGCTTGTCCTTATCCGTGATCGCAGAAAGCGTCAGCCTGGCATTCGGCGCAGAAACCCCCTTGCGTGATTTCAGCGGCCCGCCGATCACCACACGACAGCGCAACGAACGCGGTTGCACCTCCGTCACCTCAAATTCCAGATTGCCGTCATCCAACAGCAGGCGCGTCTGCGGCACCAGATCACGCATGAAATCCGCATGAGGCAGGGAAATCACGCCATTTTCACCGGGCACGTCATCCAGCGTCAGCGTCAGCATATCGCCTTTTTCGACCATCAGCGGCTCATCCGCAACCCGCCCGATGCGAATTTTTGGCCCCTGCATGTCACACAAGATCGCCACGACAACGCCTTCTTCCTCGGCTATGCGGCGCACCGCCGTAATGTTTTCCGCATGTCCTTCGTGGGTGCCGTGTGAAAAATTAATACGCGCTACATCCATCCCTGCACGGATCATCTTTCGGAGTATCTCAGGGTCGCTCGAAGCGGGGCCGATGGTCGCGACAATCTTTGTGTGCTTGCTGTCCAGGTTCCGTAACACGGCACGTCCTTTCGTTTCGGGTCAGTTTCCCGGTGGTGATGTTGTTGTTGATGATGATGTCATAATCAAGAATTCTTGCAGGGCGAAGCCCCCGCGACTACTAATGGATAAACGAAAACAAACCTATATGATCGTGGGGGCTTAGCGTGCTAAGCCCTGGGCGCAATACATTGCGCCCCTACAGATCCGTTTTCATATCTCCATTAGATGTCTTGCTTCAGGTTGCTAAAGGCCGCCGCCCCTGCATACACCGCTGCGCTACCCAGGCTTTCCTCAATGCGCAACAACTGATTGTACTTGGCCACGCGGTCCGTGCGAGCGGGTGCACCCGTCTTGATCTGGCCAGCGTTCAGCGCAACCGCCAAATCCGCAATCGTGGCGTCCTCGGTTTCGCCGCTGCGGTGGCTGGTGACAACCGTCATGTTGTGGCGCTGCGAAAGCTGCGCGGCTGCGAAGGCTTCCGTCAGGGAGCCAATCTGGTTGACCTTGAACAGCAGCGAATTGGCCGCGTTATCACGGATAGCCCGCTTAACGAAGTCTACATTGGTCACGAGCAGGTCATCGCCTACGATCTGCACGCGCTCACCGATCTTGCTCATCAGCCTCGACCAGTTGGCCCAGTCGTTTTCGTCTAGGCCATCCTCGAGTGAGATGATCGGGTAACGGTCGCACCAATCCGCCCAAAAATCGACCATTTCTTCGCCGCTGAGTTCCTTACCTTCGATTTCCAGCACGTATTTGCCCTTATCCGCATCGTAAATTTCGCTGGTGGCCGGGTCTAGTGCGATGAAAATCTGCTCACCGGGGGTATAGCCTGCCTTCTCGATGGCTTCCATGATGACATCCAACGCGCCCTGATTGCTACCCAGGCTTGGCGCGAAGCCGCCCTCATCACCCACAGTCGTCGATAGGCCGCGATCATGTAGCACCTGCTTCAACACCTGATAAATCTCGACACCCCAGCGCAAGCCCTCACTAAAGCTGGGCGCACCAACAGGCATCACCATAAACTCCTGAAAGTCCGTGCTGCCAAGCGCGTGCTTGCCGCCGTTCATAATGTTCATCATCGGCACAGGCAGCGTATGTGCGTGCACCCCACCGAGATACGCATACAAGGGCAAATTTACGCTGGCTGCGGCAGCATGGGCAACCGCCATCGACACACCCAGGATCGCATTTGCGCCGTATTTGCCCTTGTTCGGCGTGCCATCCAGTTCAATCATGCGCTTGTCAATCGCAATCTGATCGTAAGCGGACATGCCGAGCAATTCCTTCGCAAAAACACCGTTGACCGATGCAACTGCTTTCAGCGTGCCTTTACCGCCGTAATGCGATTTATCACCATCGCGCAGTTCAACCGCCTCGTGTTCGCCTGTGGATGCGCCACTGGGCACGATAGCACGCCCGAAATAGCCACCCGCCAGCGTCACTTCGACCTCAACCGTCGGGTTACCGCGTGAATCCAATACCTGACGGGCGTGGATTTTCTCTAGCTTTGTCATGTTGTTCTCGTTGCCTCCCTTTCATATCGCATATCATCTGAGGTGGCCGCTATAGCCAGCATAAGCTGGCTGGCTCTGCCAGATTAAACGCGCTCTAGTCTACAGAATTCCCTCTTAAACAACCACCCATCTCGCCAAACGTGGCGAACGCATAACCTTCTATTAAAACGCGGTTATCGTGTACAATGGGCGCATCGTATAACGTTTCATTCGGAGAGACCTATCATGGGCAAGCGTCGTGCTGTCTATCTCGATCATTCTGCAACCACCCCCACCGACCCGCGTGTTGTGGAGGCGATGACACCTTATTTCACGGAAATTTACGGTAACGCATCCTCTGCGCATCAATTCGGGCGCAAAGCCGAAACCGCTATCGAAAACGCACGCCGCAGTATCGCCAGCATCCTAAATTGCAAACCGTCAGAGATCGTGTTTACCAGCGGCGGCTCCGAAAGCGATAACTTAGCAGTGCGCGGTGCCGCCTGGTCGATGTGCACACAATATGGCAAAAATCACCTGATTACCACCCCCATCGAACACAGCGCTGTCGGGCGCACCTGCAAGCAACTGGCCGATTTGATGGGCTTTGAGCAAACCGTTTTGCCCGTTGATGCATACGGTCTGGTAGACCCCGAAGACGTCGCTAACGCCATCACAGAGCAGACCAGCCTCATCAGCATCATGTACGCCAATAACGAAGTCGGCAGCGTGCAACCACTGGCGCAAATCGGCGCGCTGGCCAAAGAACGCGGCGTGCTCGTGCATACAGATGCCGTACAAGCAGCCGGTCAATTATCGCTCAATGTGCAGGAACTCGGCGTTGACTTGCTCAGCATCTCCGCACATAAATTTTATGGGCCGAAAGGCGTCGGTGCGCTCTACGTACGGGAAGGCATTGACATCACACCCAGCCAGAGCGGAGGCAGCCACGAAAGCGGTCGTCGTGCAGGGACGCACAACACGCCCTTCATCGTGGGCATGGCAAAAGCGCTGGAATTAGCCTATGCCGAATGCACGGAGCGCGTCGCCCATTACCAGAAACTGCGCGATCTGCTGATTGACGGCATAACCCAGCGCGTGCCATCTGCGCAGGTCACGGGCCACCCCACCAACCGCCTGCCATCCCACGCCAGCTTTGTCTTTAGCGGCATCGAGGCGAACACGCTGCTAATGCATATGGATATGAAGGGCGTTGCGGCCAGCAGCGCCTCCGCTTGCAAGACCGGCAATCCGTCGCCATCCGGTGTGTTGCTAGCGTTAGGCTATGATGAGCAAACCGCCCTGGGCAGCCTGCGTCTAAGCGTCGGCAAGGACACCACCGAGGCGGATGTAAAGCACGCCATTAACGTTGTTGCAGAATGCGTTGAGACGCTGGGCCGTTTAGACGCTGTTCTATCGTGAGCTTGCATAGACTGGTGGCATCACATAAATTCACAGGACGCTAAGAACAGCGTCCCTATAAAATATAGTCATCAAGGGTAAAAATATCACTAATGAGTAATGCAGATGTGCGCGTCGTCGTCGCAATGAGTGGCGGTGTAGATAGCTCGGTGGCGGCAGCGCTGCTAGCAGAACAGGGCTATGATGTCGTCGGTATGATGATGCGCCTGTGGTCCGATGATGCAATGGGCGGCGCAGAGCACAACCGCTGCTGCACGCCGGAGCAGATGGCCGATGCCCGCCGCATCGCGGATCAGCTTGGCATCCCGTTCTATGTGCTAGATACAAAGGACGTGTTCCGGGCGACTGTCGTGCAGTTCTTCATCGACCAACACAGCAGCGGCGTCACACCCAACCCCTGCATGGAGTGCAATCGGCATATCCGCTTCAGCTATTTGCAGCAAAATGCCCTGGCACTGGATGCGGATTACCTGGCGACAGGCCACTATGCCCGCATCGACCAAGACGCAAACGGGCTGTATCGCCTGCGTAAAGGCATCGACGAAAACAAAGATCAAAGCTACGTGCTCAGCGTCATGGGGCAATACGAACTCAGCCATGCACTGTTCCCAGTGGGCGAATTCCCGAAGACCGAAGTGCGTGCGCTGGCGGCGAAATTCGGCCTCAACGTCGAAAGCAAGAAGGACAGCCAGGATTTGTGCTTCCTGGGGCCAAACGACTATCGCGACTTTCTGAACGTCCATGCGCCGGACATCCTGCAACCAGGGCCGATTGTCTTTAAGACGGGTCAAGTCGTCGGTGAGCATAGCGGGCTGGCCAACTACACCATCGGGCAACGCAAAGGGCTGGGCCTATCCTATCATGAGCCGCTGTATGTGCTGGCGAAAAACCCCTATCGTAACGCGCTGGTCGTCGGCACCCGTGACGAATTAGGCCGCAGCGAATTCAGCGTCAAGCGCGTGAACTGGGTCAGTGGCCAGACCCCACAGAACGCCTTTCGCGCTGAGGTCAAAATCCGCTATAAGGCCAGGACTGCCCCGGCGCTGATCGAACCGCTACAGGATGGCCGCGCCCATGTGACGCTAGATGAGCCACTACGCGATGTCACACCCGGTCAGGGGGCTGTGTTTTACAACAGCGACATTTGCCTGGGTGGTGGCGAAATCGAGCCATTCACCAACAATTAAGGTCGATCACGCACAAGAAGACACCAACGGGCTACTCGCGGGCTACTCGATTGAATAGCCCATAAGCATCTCCTGTATCATTGGGCCATACAACAGCATCAGCAGCGTCGCCGCTACGATATAGGGGCCGTAGGGGATGGCTGTAAATAGGTTGTAGCGCTGGCCGATAAACGCCCGTAGCGCCATATAGACCACAGCCCCCAACGCCCCCAGGAAAATCGTGATGAACAGCGTCAAAAATGTATAGCCAAAGCCCAGCATCAAGCCGCTAAGCGTCATCAGCATCACATCGCCATAGCCGAAGGCAGTTGTGCCAATGCGCATGATGTACGTGAACAAATTGCCAAGCTGATACAGGATGAAAAAGACGCCAAAGCCCAATACACCGCCCCAAAATGCATTCAACGGTGCCGGAATCGGGTTCGGCGTCACAAACGCATCCAGCATGGCAAAGGCCATCGACGGGATCATGACGATAAACAGAATCAGCTTGTGCTCAATGTCGATCACCGTCACCAACATCAAAATCGCCATGTACGGCAGCAAAAACAGCAGTTGCTCCGGCGGGATTTCGTCGCGCCGATACACCGCATTCAGCGCCAACAACATCAGAATCACCGTGCCGATCTCCGTCAGGGGATAACGCCACGATAGGCAGGTGTTTTGTTCGCTGGTGCGCCGCGCTGCGTTTGGCGCGGGATTTTTCGGGCAACGCTGCCCCGTCGCAAAAGCCAGCACACCAAGCCACGCGGATAGCGGGCGCAGCGTTCCATCTGGGTAAACGGGTAGCCCAGGCCGCCGACGCAACGGCAGGTCATCCGCCAACGCATTGACGACGCCCCCGGCCAGCAAACCCAATACGATGATTGCAATAATTTCTAGCAAACGGCTTACTCCATTGTGTTTCGCATGATGATGTACAGCTTATATCAACGACATAGCACATCACGATACGTCGATTCGTTGCAAAGCACGGCCCACAGCCGCGATGACATCCCCGGCGATGACGCTACGGTTGCCACATCCGGCTGCGGCGATGTCACCAGCCAGCCCATGCACATACGCGCCTGCTTGCGCCGCGTCGAATGGCTTCATACCTTGCGTCACAAAGCCCGCGATTAACCCCGCCAGCACATCCCCTGTGCCTGCTGTGGCCAATGCATCGGTCTTGAATGGCAACACACACACCTCACCAGACGGCGAAGCAATCAGCGTATGCGCACCCTTCAGCACGATAATCACCTGCCACGCGGCAGCCTTCTCGCGGGCTATACCCCAACGATCCGCCTGCACATCAGCCGTGCCCACGCCTGCCAAACGTGCCATTTCAGCAGGGTGCGGCGTGATGATAGTCGCTTCTGGCAATTTTTGCCACCAAGCATCCTGTTGCGCCAACCAATTCAGGGCATCCGCGTCAATCACCAACGCCGGCAGTTGTGCCTTACCGTTTTCGGATGCTGTATCCTGTGCTGGTGCAGTCTCGTTATCATCCGCAGCAACGGCAAAGCCCATGCGACGCTTTTGTGTGGGTGCCGCGCTGGTGTCGGATTGCTGGAATAGCTCCTGCAAGAATTCGCCTGCTTCTTTTTCGGTTGTGATGCCAGGACCGAGCAGCATCGCCGCATAAGCACCTACCTCCTTCAGCAGCACGTCCACCGCCGCCTTCGAGAGCACGCCCATATCATGCGGCAGCAGCAACCACGTCGGCTCATGCAGCGCAGCAGCCAACGTCGCAGCGACGGGGCGCGGTGTCGCCACTGTGACCAGACCCGCACCAGCACGATAGGCGGCTTCAGCAGACAAAGCAGGCGCACCCATATAGTTCAGTGAGCCGCCGACGATCAACGTTTTGCCATACGTGCCCTTGTGCGAGTCTGCTGTGCGCTGCGGCAACATCTCGCGCACGGTGCGGCTATCCAGGACGCAATCTTGTTCTTGCTTCAGCGCCTTGAAAGTAGCAGGCACCTCTAAATTCGCGATGCGCAGCTTGCCAACAGCCCCCGCCCCCGGAAACGTGAACTGGCCATACTTTGCAGCGATAAACGTAATCGTCTCGTCTGCTGGCACCGTCGCAGAGTCCAGCTTGCCCGTATCCGCATCAAGTCCGCTGGGCACATCCAGCGCCAGCACAAACAGCGGCGCAGGCCTGGCGATCTGCTCTGGTTGTGCCGGGTCGATGGCGATGGCGTCTGGTTGCGCGTTGCGCCGCTCATTGATGGCACGGTTAGCGCCACGTAAAATCTTCGCGGCTTCATCACGTAGCGGCAGACGCACGCCGATGCCGAACAGCGCATCAATCACTAAATCCGCGCTCGCGACCATATTCCGCAGTACACGCTTATCGGCGTCCGCATCCGCCAGCGCATAGAATAAGTGCGCCTCTTTGACGATGGCCATGTAGGGGTCGTCGTCACCACGCTCCGCCAGCAAATAAAAGCGCACATCAGCAGCGGGCACGTCGTTGGCAATCGCCAGCCCAGTAACCAGCCCATCGCCGCCGTTATTGCCCTTACCCACCAGCACCGTTACACGCGGGTCATCAATGTGCTGGATGAGTGCTATACCCCGGTCAGCGGCAGCCCGCCCAGCACGCTCCATCAGTGTATCCAGCGCTGTGCCGGATTCTGCGATTGCCTGCTCAATCTGCCGCATTCGCTCCGCACTCACAACTTTAAACGCCATGAATTGCACTCCCATGTATTTTGCAATGCCTGACATGATACACGATTGGATACCACACGCTGAATCAAAAAGACGCAGCTTGAACTGCGCCTTTTGGGATTGTCTCTGGTTGTGTGTGCATAGGCTAATCAGCGATCACGTCTGATAACGGCTTGCGCCAGCTTAATCATCTCTTGCTTTGCCGGGCTATCAGGTAGCACGTCCAGCGCATTAATCGCATCGTCAACCAGCGCTTGAGCGGTGACACGTGCGCGGTCCATACGATCCCCTGCCATCATCTTGCGCTTGATGCCTTCCATCTTGTCTTGCTTATCCTGCTTATGTTGCTTGTCTTGCCTGTCTTCAGCAGATGTTTGGCCACTGTTGCCGTGACCGTCCTGCTTGCCGTTGCCTTCCTGAACGGAGGCAAAGCCACGCCCCTGCTGAATGTCGATGCCGGATGTCTTGCCGAGTGTGGCTTCGTCACCGACAATATCCAGGATGTCATCAATGATCTGGAAAGCCACGCCCACGTTGTAGCCGAAGCGCTTGTAAGCCTTCGTCACCTCGGCGTCGGCGTCGGCCAGCATCGCGCCCATTTCTGCTGCTGCTTCAAACAGAGCGGCTGTCTTCAGCGCGACAATGCGGTTGTACATTTCGCTGGTGAATTCGTTGTTCTTCACCGCCCAGGCTTGCAGTGTTTCGCCTTCAACGAGCGCCGTAGCCGCTTTCGACAGCACCGGGTTCAATGAGCCGTAGGACGCCATCAAGCGATAAACACAGGTGAACAGGAAATCGCCAGTCAGCAGCGCAAAGGTACGGCCCCAGATGGCATTCACAGAGGGGCGACCGCGCCGCATCACGCCATGATCGTTAATATCATCATGCACGACGCTTGCCGTATGCATCAGTTCGACGGCTGCGCCGGGCACCGCCGCATCATCTAAATTTGTACCGCCAGCAGCAATGTAACCCAGCATCAGCAATCGGGGGCGCACGCGCTTACCGCCCGCGCTCAAAATGTGCTCGCTAGCGTCCCCCAGCACGTCAACCTCGCTTGTAACGACGTCACGCATGGTTTGGTCAACAGCGTTCATGGCTGCGGCGATTGTTTCTTCGATAGTTTCCCGTGTGGCGACCTGCTTCACTTGGTATGTGGTCATCAAGGCTTTCCTAGATGAAATTGAGATTAGCAACGTTCAGAACTAACTAAACACATTTTACACGAAAACCCTCAGAGGTCAATCAGAACCGCCTACGGGTTCATCTATTACTCAACGCTACGAAGGAAAACAGAATGTGCTACTTAAAGCCTCTTAGGTAGCCACAAGCCATTCACGCAGGCTTATTTGCCTGCGCTACTCACGGCGCTATTCATACACTACACAGCATCCCAACTTTGCGCCAATGGCAGGCTGAACGCGAAGCAGCTACCCTTGCCTAGCTCACTCTCGACTTCAATGCGCGTGTTGTGGCGATCTAAGATCAATTTCACGAGCGCCAAGCCAATCCCTGCGCCACTATACTTGCGCGTTGATGTGCTATCGACTTGATAAAATAAATCAAAAATGCGTTCAATGAGCTGCGGTGGGATGCCAATTCCTTGATCGCAGACGGCAATCCGCACCGAATCGCCCTGACGCACGGCGGTTACGATCACAGGCTTTTCGCCTTCTGCGTGACGTCGCTTATCCGCTGTATTTTTGGCCTCGCTGAATTTCAGGGCATTATCCATCAGCAATTGCAACACTTTGCTCAGGCCGTCTTTATCAGCGTAAACAGGTGGCAAATTCGGCTCGACGTGCAATTGAATGCGGTCCGCCTTACCCTTGCTTTCCCACAGACGCTCTAAATTACGATAGGCATAATAAATGGTATCGCGCAAGATCAACTGTGACGGGTGATGATCCAACGTAGAGCCAAGCATCGTAATGTTGCTAATCAGCGTCTCCAGGCGGGCCACAGCTTGCTTCGCCAGTCGCGTCGGGGGCGCGTCCGGTGAATCTTCCGAGATAAGCGAAACAGCGCTTTTTACCTGTAGCAATGGCGTGCGCAATTCATGCGATAGGGTACGCACCAGCGCATTCTTCAGTAATTGCACGTTGTTCATCTGCTGCTGATTATCCTGCAAGCGCTGTTGCAAGCTGACGTTCTCGCTTTGCAACGCCAAGACCGTCTCTAGCTGACGCATGATGTGGTGGGGGTACGCAGGCAACACCAGATCGGCCTGTGCGTAAAGGTCTGTGTCAGCCTCAATTGCCTGTAAATTCTCGGTAACTAATACCAACAAAGGCGGCGCGTTAATTTCTCGTAAGATCGCAGCGAACAGCGTCAACGCCTCGCGGCTTTCAGTAGCAAGTAGGGCAGCAACAGGGCGCTGCTTCGTCAGGTGTAATGCTTCGCGGGCATCTTCGACAATGCGAACGTCATAGCCCCCCTGCACGAGTAATCTCAGGACATCTCGCGTCCAATGGGGCTTATCGGCAGCGGTCGTACAGAACAGCACGAGTTTGTCAGGCGCTATCACGCTGAGTGAAAATGAATACGGTAAGTCTGCAAGCGGTTGCTCAGGTGGTCGCATGGTCCCCTAGCCTCGGTTGTGGATACGTCGTTATACTAACATAGACGCTAAAAGGCACAAAGTAATTCTGACTCAAAATTGCCGAACCCGAACCATTGTTATACGCTGCTGTTACTCACACCGCCCTAGCGTCTGACAAAGCTGATTCAGGTGCAAGCGGTCATGCTGCGCCGTAAAGTAGGCCATCTCTAACAGGGTGGTCAGGCCGAAAATGCTATGCCGCGCAGGACGTAACCACGCATCCGGCGCTATTTGCGCGATCAATTCAAGCGTTTGCTGTCTGCTTTGCGCAAAGCGTGCCGCCGTTTGGTAGCCGTCTTCATCACATAACGGAATATCCGGGCCAGGTGGCTTGGGCGCGATGATAAAGGGGTTCGCTTCGTTCAGGATGCGCTGCAAGCGCAGGCGTTGTTCTTCGTCCTCGTTGCTGGCCAGATGACAGAGCACCTGCAAGATCGACCATTGATCGGGGTCGGGCCGCTGTAGCCATTGCCCCGCGCCGACCTCACTCAAGATACCATACAGTGCGCCGATATTGCCGCGTAGTTGCGGTTCGATCATGGTCGGTTGCAATTTTGGGGGTAGCAGACGCTCGCGCCAGCTCGCATCCTGTACCTGGCCCGCAAAACGTGCCAGCACTTCGTTAAGTTGCAGCGGATTTTCGGCGTGCACGGGGTAAGTATGCAGGCCAAGACGTTGACCGGGCAGCATATCGTTACGCTCACTATCCCCCAGCAATAAGGCTTCATCCGGCTCTACGCCTACACGCCCCAGAATTTCCGCGTAATAGGCAGGATCGGGCTTGCTGAAGTGCATGTTGTCGGCGGATGTCACCAGGGCATAGCGCCCACTGCGGTTTTCGGGGTCCGGCAAGCCTGCCCAGACCATACGCTGCTGAATGGCACTGGCTGCATAGATGGGGTTGGTGGCAATGACAACCGCAAAGCCTCCATCATACAGCAGGTTAACCAGCCTGGCCGCATTCGGGATTAGCTTCACGCAGGAGCGCAGCGCCGGGTAGACATCCCGATAAAAGCTGGCCATTACATTTTGCAGTGTCTGCGCGGTCTGGCCTGTCGCCTGCGCCAGCAGATCATAAAACAGGGCGCTGTTGCTCTGTGTGCCATCTCGCCCCTGATGCGTCAGCCCGATGAACTGCCGCACCGCATCCGTCGTCCCTGTGTAGCCAATCGCGGCCAGGAAGTGTTCGTTGAGCGCACTCAAGAACGCCATCGCAAACGGGCGATCCGGGTTGTACAGCAGCGTGTTATCCAGGTCCAGTAAAACCGCTTTAATCGTCGTCACGCTCTAGCGCCTGTCGGAAAATATCAAGGCCGGGGTTATCCTTGTTCGGGTTGCCAACATAGGGGTCTTCGATGCGTTTTCCGCTGCGGCGGCTATGTGCCTCGACTTCGACACGGCGACCAAAACCCAGGAACCCGCGCTTAATCGTCAGCGTCAGGTCCATATCTGGGTCGGCGTTCGCCAGCAAAATATCCGGCACCGGGCACTTGCTGCAATCGCTTGGGTGCCAGCGCTCCGAGTCCGGGTTTTCTTTCACCAGGCGGCATTCTTGTATGTTGCGCCCCCGGTGAAAATCCTCATAGTAGTGGCGGCATTCTTTACCTGCGGGTGTTTGCATAGCGCATGTCTCTCTTCTGTCTTGCGTTTGTTTCGTCTGTATGGTTTCAGGTGGTCTTTGGGTTCAGCCATTCGCGTGCAACCGCCGCCAGACGATCTACTGACCCATCTTTAATTTCACAATCCGGCAACGATTCGATAAAGCTCATGCCATAGCTCTTCGTCGTGATGCGGCTATCTAGCACCGTGACAATGCCCCGGTCCTCATGCGTGCGGATTAAGCGCCCAAAACCCTGCCGGAAGCGCAAAATCGCCTCTGGCACAGCATACTGCGGGAATGGATCGTGATACGTTTCCGAACGAGCCGCAAAAATCGGGTCACTGGGCACCGCGAACGGCAAGCGCACAATCACCAAAGCACTCAGGTCAGAGCCAGGTATATCGACCTCATCCCAGAAGCTACGTGTGCCCAGCAAAACCGCCTTCTCAGTCGATAAAAAGTTTTCCAGCAGCGTCTCACGGTTGCCGCCCGTCGCCTGGTCGTAGACCGCGATATTGCCGAGCTTCAGACGCGGTGTGATACTCGTGGCCGTCTCTTTGAGCTGCCTGAAGCTGGTAAACAGCGCCATCACACGGCCCTGCAACGCCGCAGCCAGGTCAATAATTGCACGCTCCACTGCCTTCTGATAATCGCGCTTACCGGGCAGCGGTACATCATCAGGGATGTAGAGCAGCGCTGATTCCTTATAATTGAACGGGGAGCCAATCGCCAG
This sequence comes from Anaerolineae bacterium, assembly GCA_034437615.1. Taxonomy (GTDB): domain Bacteria; phylum Chloroflexota; class Anaerolineae; order Aggregatilineales; family Phototrophicaceae; genus DAOTTW01. Next base: position 22,355 of record DAOTTW010000189.1, read on the forward strand.
CGTTTCGATATTCTCTGCACCCAAGCGCCCCGCCATAAATTCAAAGCTGGCTTCAACGCGCAGCGTCGTGCCAGTCAGCACAGCGCTGGATTTCGCTTGCCACAGGATTTTATCCAGCAGCGGCCCGACATGCAGCGGCACGCGCTGCAAGGAAATGCGATCAGCGTTTTCGCCGCTGTTGATCCAGTAAATCGCGTTTTCGCTTGGCTCCAACACCACCTCGTTGAAGTGACCGCGCAGCCACAGCAGGTAATCCACGAACGCTTCCATACTGCTGATTAACTCATCGAATTGCGGCACATCGTACTTATGCAGCTTTTCCAGGCTGCTATTCAGGATGCTCAGCGTTTCGGTGATTTCATCCAGGTAGTAGCTCAGGCGCTGCCACGCCTCCTGCACCGCTTTGAACTCGGCGTGATCGCGCAATTTATCCGTGATGCGTAGCGCATTGAACGTCTCCTGCTTGTTGGCTTCATAGTAAAACGTGAATATGGCCTTGAAGAAGCCCAGCACACGCCCATTCAACTGCTCCAGCCCGTCGGCCATATCGCTGATGAACCTGCTCAGCTTGGTGTGCGTTTTATCCGGCACGCGGTCCTTCACGCTCATCAGCAAGTCACCGAGTAGGCCGCTTTCGCTGTTGCCGATCTCTTGCAGGCGGCGCAGGATAGCAAATTGCCCGATGCGCACGCCGACCACACTGGTCACAGCGTCTTCCAACCGATGCGCGTCATCAATGATGACCTGATTATAAGCAGGCAACACCTGATCGTTGTCGATGGCATCCCGCACCAGCAGATGATGCTGCGTCACTAGCACATGCGCGGATTCGGCTTGCTTGCGTGCGCGATGAAACGGGCATTGCCCCGCCATCGCCGTCTCACAGCGCTCATGTGTACAGCCTTCGTCTTCTGCACTCAGCCGATTCCAGACATGATGTTCACCGGAGCGCAGGCTGATGTCATCGCGGTTGCCGCTGGGGTTGCTCTGCAACCAGACGAGAATTTTCGCATACGTGCGCAACTCGTCCAGATTCGCAGGCCCCCGGCGTTGCATGGCCAACAAACGCGGCGGACACAGATAATCGCGCCGCCCTTTAACCTGTGCTGCTTCGATGGGCAACCCAAGCGCTTGCGTCAGGCGCGGGATGTCTTGCTTGAGCAACTGGTCGCGCAAACTGCGTGAATCCGTCGAAATAACGACAGGTTGGCTGTTGTCCAGCGCCCATTGCATCGCAGGCAATAGATACGCGGATGTACGCTGCGCCCCCGTACCGACCTCTAGCAGCAAGTGCTTACTCTCGTTGAAGGCGGCACTCACTGCACGCACGATGGCGGTCTGCTGTGTGCCCTGTGAGCCTTCATGCAGCGTGCTCAGTGGGCCACCCTCCGCAAAATTAGCAGCCATCGCATCTGCATCTAGCGTCTGCGGGGTCGTCGCCCGTTGCAGCGCCGGGGAGATTTTGATGTCGGGCTGACTGAAGTCAAATAGTGTCGTGGTGCCACTCGCTTCAGTTGTTGCTGATGCGCTTGCTTGCGCCAGCGCTTGCGCAAAGAACCCCTTTAGCTCCCAATCCATCCCAATGCCATCGGCGGCGCGGCTCATCTCTTGCAGGACCACCACAGGCAGCTTTAGCGCCGCCTCCCACAATTGCCAGTAAAGCAGGGCTGTAGCGCGTGCATCAGCCAATGCACGATGGGCGTTTTCCAACGAGATGCTGAAATATTCGCTCAGGCTGCCCAGGTTATACAGGGAACCCTGCGGCACAAGAATCGACGCCAATTCAAACGTATCGAGCGATAGATTATCCTGCAACGCATCGAAGCGCCGCATAAAGCCCACGTCAAAGGCCGCATTATGCGCGATTACAGGTGATTGCCCGACGTAAGCGCGAAAATCGGGCAGAACTTGCTTCAGCATGGGGGCATCTGCTACATCACTCTGACGAATACCTGTAATGTGGGTCGTCTCTGGTGGAATGTCAAAGCCCGGATTGACAACTGTGCTGTATTCATCAAGGATTTGACCGTTTTCGATGCGCACAGCACCGATTTCTATGATGGCATCGTTGTTGATGTCCAGGCCGGTCGTCTCTAAGTCGAAGGCGACGAGTACACCGCGCATGGGTTGCTCCGTTCCGCGTCGGTTAATTAGTCCGACTAGTATAGCATAGGCACACGGGCGATTCCCCCCATATTGTCTGCTGCCAACGCTCATGTTAAGCTTGCCCAGACATTTACCCGGCAATTTCGACCCGTCATGCACACGCGGCACACCGAAAACAGAGCGCATATGATTACGACCGCTACGGCACCCATTCCCGTTTTACGTATCGTCCCAGTACACAACGTCCACCCACACGAAGAGCACGACCCACAACGCGCCCGCCCACTAATTGAGCGCATTCGCCAGGCCGACCTCTTCACGAATCCGCCCATCGTCGCCCCCATACCAATGCAGCAAGCGTCTGATGCAAATGGATACGCAAGCCACGATGAACAAGCACGCTATGTCGTGCTGGACGGCGCAAACCGTTACTACTGTATGCGGCACCTGGGCTATGAGCATCTGCTTGTGCAAATTGCCCCTTATAACAGCGACATCGTGCAGCTTGGCGTCTGGCATCACATCATCAGCCATTGGGATGAACGCGCCTTCGAGATGGCGCTGGCGGCTCTGCCAGACATCGAACTAAAACCTGGCTGGCAAAACGAGACGGGGGCACGCATCCTGTTTCGCAGTGGTGGCGTCTATTCGATTGATGCGCCCTCACACACCTTTGAAACGCGCAATGCGTTGCTACGGCAGCTTGTACGCCTATACCAGCAGCACGCCGTCATGTTCCGCACGGCGCTCACCGACCCGTCGGAAATCTGGCCGCTTTACCCGGAGGCAAACGCGCTCGTGTTTTTCCCGCATTATCAGCCGCAGGACATCATCTATGCAGCACAGGAACAGGCTTATCTGCCACCAGGCGTCAGCCGACACGTCATTCAGGGCCGCGCCCTGATGCTGAACTATCCGCTGGCCGTACTAGGTGACCCATATACCAGCCTGGAAGCCAAAAATAGCGCCTTGCAGGTGTGGTTACGCCGCCGCTTATCCGAACGTGCCGTGCGTTATTACGCGGAAAGCACCTATCAATTCGATGAATGACGCCCTATGATCGCGACAACTATCTAAGCGACGGTGATACGCAAAATGGCCACAGCAGCAGAAACCGCATTCAAACAGGCAGACCTGTATTCAGATGATGAACGCTATCGCTTCGTGAAATTGCCCATCCAAGCGACAACCGTCGCAGCAGGTATCATTGCGGAGGTCGGCACACCCTTCATGGCGCTGCTGGTGGACAAGGACGAAATCAGCATGATGCTAGAGGCCGACGCCTACGACGCCTACAGCAAGCGCCTGCTGGATAGCGAAGCCAGCGCTACGGTTTACCGCCTGCTGACATTTGACATCGAGCTAGAGCCGACGCTGACGGGCTTTATGGCCCTGATAAGCCGCATTCTAGCCGATGCAGGTATCTCAATCATGCCGTTTGCAGCCTATTCACGCGATCATATCTTCATCCCAGAAGCGCAATTCGAGCAAGCACTGAACGCGCTGCACCAGCATCAATCGCAAATTTCCTGAGATAAGCAAACAACCCCAATGGACATCAACATCTTTGACGACCCCAACAAGGTACCGCAGCCCAGAGAAAACATCCGCATTGAAGACCTGTCCGCCACACCCCACAACGACCGCTTCCGCGTGCATGTCGAGGTCAGCGTAACGCCCTTCCGTGAGCGCCCGAACCTGCTGTTGGTGCTGCAAAACGCCGCCGGGGATGTTGTCAGCGAACTGAACATCATCGAGACCATGCACGCCGATATGGAATTCACGATTCATGTGCGCGGCGTGGATGACCCCGCAGGCGATTACATGCTGACGGCTGAACTCTTTTATGAGACGCGCAACCCACCCCAGGATAAGCGCAGCGTCTCTTTGAGCATTTCTGATGCATAACCTGCTACTCACCCGCGAACAGGCTCAAACGCTCATCACGCAGGCGCAACAGGGCGCACCGCATGAAATCTGTGGGCTGCTGGCGGGGCGTGATGGCTATGCACAGCAAATTATCCCCATACCGAACGTAGCCAGCGACCCCAAACGCCATTTCGGGATGGACCCAACCGCCCTGTTGCGTGCGCTCAAGCAAATTGACGACACGGAGCAAACGCTGCTCGGCGTTTATCATTCACACCCGGCAGCAGCGGCCATCCCATCAGCACAGGATATTCACGAAGCAGAACGGCAGTACCCGCAGGTGCTGCACCTGATAATCAGCTTGCAGGGGCGTCAGCCCACTATGCAGGCATGGCGCATCTATGATGGCATCGTAGAACCCGCACAGCTACACATCGGCACAACAGCGCCTGACACAGATTTAGACGACGCATCGGGGCCACTCACACGCGCTCAGAACGCGGCGATACTGCTGGCAGGGGCTTTAGCGCTGGTGGTTTTGCTGGCGCTGTCGGTGAATTTGCTGCCACCTGCGCCAGACATCGCGGAAATTATTCGGAGTCGCTAGCCTGCTGGTTCTGATCCTGAGACTGTCCTTCGCGGCGTGCCCGCGCCATCGCCTTCATCTCTTCAAGGCTGCTGGTCACGGGGTCTGTGCCCATCTGCTGCTGCAAATCACGGCCCGATTGCAAGAAGCGCGGCAATAAGCCACGCACAGGCAGATACAACAAGCCGAGCACCACACCCAGCACAGCACCCAACACCAACCCCACATTCATGCAACCGGAATGCTCGGCTGCCTGCACAGTATGCCCGCTCTGGTCGTTAGGATTGGCCATTGTCATCGCTCCGACGGCGCAAAATTCGGCTCAAGCGTAAAAGCTCGCGGATAAACACAGCCAACCCTGCGAAAAACGTCTGCGTCTGGATCAGCGGCGTGGCCACCTGTTTGCGTGTGAAATCGGCTGTGGTGCGCACGCTGCGCAGGGCTTCGCGTGCATCGCGTGTAATTGGCTTGACTTCACTGCCCAACAGGTTGATAAAACGCGCAAGCTGCACCAGCATCACCGCCAGCCCCGTCATGATGATGATGACCTGCACAGCTACCACAATCAGCGTCAGGTCGCGGAAAACGGCAACACGGGGCTGCCAGCCTTCAGCATCCGTCAGGACGAAAATCAGGCCAATAATAAAGATAATCAGGATAAAAACGCCCATGCCCACCGTCGCAAGAATTACAGCACGAATAAACGAAAACCCACCGGATTCCTCGTTATTTTCGGCGTTTTCGGCGGCTATAGCGCTGCTATTTGCTGTTGCCAATTGGCTGTTTGACGTGCCGTTACTGCTGGCACCATTGGCTGTATTTTGTGCGGCCTGCGGCGTTCCGTTGGTCTGCTGAGATCGTGACATGGCGTTCCCTGTCGTATAGCGGGTATTGGCTAAACGCCTGTGCAGTGACAGTCTATGGTCGGCGCACACGGCGGTTTGGTCGGCGGCGCGTTGCACGCCCGGATGTAAAGATATGCACCAGCAAAAGCACGAACACACACCCGCTGATGGCAAAGGCAAAATGCAAATCGCCTACCTTGAATAGTGCAATCCCTAGAGACCGCCCTGCTGCATCGCCCATGCCAAAACCAAGCCAACTCATCACGATGAATAGCAGCAGTCGTCGCCCACGTCCACCGAAAATCAGGTGAAACAACGCGCCAATCAGGGTTGCAGTAACGAAGGCAAAGACGGTGTTTGGCTCCGGCATCTTGTGTTGCCATTCATTTAGCTGGCGGTTACAATCCGCGTGGTAGTTTAGCATAAAGCGCACACTAGGTCACGTACACACCCTGGAAAGTTGCTTCATGGCCGATGTCACAATTGATCACGCCATTGTCATCCCTGCACTGCCCCCGGTTGTCTGGTCCCAGCTTAGCAACCCGAATAACAACCCGTTCTGGCAGGTGAATTGCAGCGGCATCACCTACCTGACAAGTATGCAGCGCGGGCGTGGGGCACGCTGGCGGCATAACCAGGACGACGGCAAAGATTATGTGGTAGAGATTACCGCATGGTATGAGGGCTTGGGCTACGAGTATACCATCGTAGATGGCCCCCGCTATGCTGGCCAAAATCGCGGGCGCATCCGCTTGCAAGAGGTCGCTGAAGGCACAGTCGTACAGTGGACGTTCAGCTATGACAAGCGCGGGGTGGGCGGTGGCCACAAGCGCAAAATCAACAAGCAAATCATCAATAGCCTACGTGAGTTGTACAAACACGTGAAGGAACACGGTGCCGATAACCCCGTGCGCCTGCAAGACGTTAAATCCTTCATGCAAGACGCGCCAGATGTGCAGCAGCGCTCAAGCTATAAACCACGCTATCCATCCGCCTACCAACAGCGCATTGACCGCGAGAGCGGCAACACACCCGAACCACAGCGCCCGGTCACACAAGCGCCTGAACGGATGGATGCAGACGCCTCATACAAGCCATCAACAGGCCAAGCGCCAGCGCAGATCATCCCAGAGCCACCCGTCGCGGACGATGATACACAGCCGAACCCGACGACTAGCACAGCGACCGAACTCAAGCCTGTGAACCCGGATAGGCCCTATGCGCCTGAGCAAAGCACACCGGATATAGACGCCAGCGACGATCCCGACGCAGCCTACAGGCCGCCATCGGAGCGCAAGTTGCCGACGCTAGATGAACCGAGCTTCCTGCGTGATGTACCGGAAATCAAACGCCCCCAGCGCCGCGCACAACCCGAACGGCCCTCGTTGCTGGATGATACCGACCAACATGCAGTTGTCAGGCCACCAGAGCGCGAGCCGATCCAGCCAGAGCCACCCGTCAGCAGCCTGGATGATACCGGACAATCGGCACCTGTGCAGCCATCCACGCCAGCACCAGACCTGCAACCTTCTACTGACCTGGCTGATACCAACGAAAATCCTGTCGTGCGGCCACCACAGACGCCAGAGGCCGCGCCAACACAGGACAGGGCACCCTATCGCGAACCAGATCGGCAACATGAACAGCGCTGGCAACCACCAACACAGATCGAACCAGAACGGCCTGGCATGGAGCCATCCAAGCCAGCAGCACAACAGAGTATCCCAGGCATAGATGTAGACAAAGATCTAACGGATACGTCGCAGATCAGCGTGTTTGAGATTTTCGGCCTGCAAAAGCCAAGCGAAACGCAGCAGATGCGCAGCATTACGCCGGAGCAAGAAGCACAGGCCGCAGCAGATAACCAAACACCAGAAGCACCTGCCGTAGTAGCGCCCAGTCTGCTAGATGCAGCCATTATGCCGGATGTCGAGCCAGAAGCACCCCGGCGTGAGGGTCTGCGCATCCGTAAGCGCCGCAGGCAAGTTCGTTTGCGCCGCCCGACAGATTAATCTCACTATACCCGAAACAAAAAACACCCTGCATGGGTGTTCTCGTCTGATTGCTATATTGGGTGGTAAATGGGACTCGAACCCACAACCACTCGGACCACAACCGAGTGCTCTGCCATTGAGCTACTACCACCATGCAGCTTCTGTATTGAGAATGAATGTTAGCAGGATTGTACGCGCTGCGCCAGACCGGATTTTGCGATTTTACACGGCTTTTATTCGGCTTGTTTGGTCGCCACGACCACCTGTGCCTTGCTATTCGGGCATTCGACATCGTGCACCTGAGTAACAAAACCATATCCGGTGAAATAGCCAGCAATATCAAACGTCGCGGAGCCTTCGCGCTGCCCTGTGATGCGGTACAGCCATTCCAGCGTGCCTTTGACCATGCCGCCACCGGTCAGCACCCCATTCGGCACAATCACCAGCGGGCCATCCGATTGCAACACACGCCAGACTTCCTGCAAGGTCTGTGGCGCGACGATAAAATCTGTCGGGAAGGTGCTGAGCACAGCCGCAAACGTGCCATCGGCAAACGGCAATTGCTGCGCCATGCCCTGCACCAACGACGCAGGCACGGCGTTTTGCTGCATTTTGCGCTGTGTGATGCGGCCCATATGCGCCGACAGATCATAGCCAAGCGCCTGATAGCCACGCTCATGCAAATCAAGCTGCATGTTGCCTGTGCCGTGCGCCAATTCCAGCACACGGCCTACATCCGGCTGCGGCATGTAGGCTAAAGCGGCACGCTGCCAGCAGCGCCACTGCCCCAAAGACACAACTTCGCTGACGGTATCATAGGTGAAAGCCATCTCGTTGTAGAGCAGACGAAAACCAAAGCGCAAGGCGTTGGTCCAGCCGTTTTTCAGGGCATCCACAGCGCAAAACCCTCGTTAATTGCTTTCCTGCGCGGTTGTCGCTTGCGCATCATCCAGGGTCTTGGCCTCGAATTCATCAATCTGCTGCTGCGTCAGCGGCAATTCCGTGCGTTTGCGGCCTTCGGCCTCTGCTTGACGGTTCAGATCGCGCATGTAATCCTTCAGGTTGGGCTTCTGCTTTGTATCCGCATACAGCACAGGCACAGCGGTATCTTCCGTGTCAAATTCGGCTTTCGGGTCGATAAACACGATCAGCGGTTGCACCTCAAGATCGGGCGCGATGTCCTCAAGCTCTCGTTCGATAATTTCGGCGGCGCGTTTCGCATCTAACGTCGGGTTGCCGACGCCGTCCATGCGCAGCGACGAAAAAAACTTCGAGATGGCTCCGGCGTGTGTCTTCCAGCGGTTGCCCTCTACACTGAACTTGCCTGGGTGCCAGCGTGTGACGATGACAAACACACCTTGCGGTACGATCAGCACATGCCGCGCCGGGATGTGATAATAATTGTAGAGGACGCTTTTCTTACTGATGCCCTTCAGCCCCTCGTCAATCGCTTTTTCCGGGCGTGGCTCACGTGCCCACAGGTTGGTCATACGCACAGAAATCAGCGTCAGCAGGAAGGCCATCGGCAAGGCCAGCGCTTGCGCCAGCATCAGCAGCGGGTCCCTACGTTCTTCAGTAAATAGATTCTGGTTAATCAGGAAGAAGCTGGCAACCAGCAATGCCATCGTAGCAAAAAAGAGGTACGTCGCAAACTGGCGGTTACGACGGGCGAGTTTATTGTTTGTGACAATACGCATCGTGTGTGTCCTCGGAAGCTCAAGACTTGCTTACAATAAAGGTTTGCGCTCATCCACCGCTGGCGGCAAGCACAGCAATGAACAACGGCACGAGACCAGCCACAGCCACAATCGCCAGGAAAATCAAGAACGCCGTGATGTAATCGAAGTTGCGGCTATGCGGCTGCTGGGGTGGTTGCGCCTGTGATTGCTGCGAGGGATAGCGCGTGTTGTAATTCGTGTTGAACTGCTGTTGCTGCACGGTGTAACGCTGCTGCAACGGCTCCGGTGGCCGCGTAATGCCATTGCCCGGCGAGGGCACAGACGCTCTTTGTGCGCGTGGATCGTAGGGTTGTGGCGCGTTCGGTGCTAGAGGGTAACGCTCTGTTTGCGTCTGGGGTGGCAGTGTTTGCGGCGGGTTCGGGATGCTGACGCCTTGCGGTAATGTGGCTGGACGCTGTGGCGGTGGCGTCGCGGCGCGGGTATTGGGTGTGTGCGGTGGCGGCGTCGATGGCCCTTGCAAGGCCGTCTGGCTGCGCATATTTTCGCGGTAGCTCCGCAACACATTGCCCAGTTGATCCGCCATCTGATAGCGGCGGCGCGGGTCTTTGTCCATCACGCGATGAACGATACGCGCTAACGATTCCGGCACATTCGGGTTAATCTCGGTCACCAATGGCACGCGGGCTTGAATATGCGCCAGCGCCAATTCTTGCTGATTGGCCCCGCTATAGGGCAATTGGCCTGTCAGCAATTCAAACATCATAATGCCGATGGCATACACATCAGCCGCAGGTGCAGGACGATCACCCCGTGCCTGTTCTGGTGCGAAGTAGTGCGGGCTGCCCCACACGACATCGGCGCGTTGTTGCGGTTGCGTATCGCTCAGCGCTTGCGCGATGCCGAAATCCGTCACTTTCACCACATCTTGCGGCGTGACCAGTACATTTTGCGGCTTCACGTCCGCGTGCACCAGGCCGCTACGATGCGCATAACCCAAACCACCACAGACCTGTATCGCCAGATTCAGCACACGGTCAACAGGCAACGCCCCGATTGCCTGGATGATCTTCTTCAGGTCTTGCCCTTCGACCAATTCCATCACGATAAAGTGCGTCGGGCCATCGTTGCCCACGTCATGCACCGTGACGATGTTGGGATGCGAGAGGTTGGCGACTGACCGCGCTTCTTGCTTGAACTTGTCCAGAAATTGCGGATTCTGCGTCAGGCTAGGGCGCAGGATTTTCACAGCGACGTTGCGCTGAAGCTCCAAATCCTGTGCTTTATAAATGACTGACATACCGCCAGAGCCTTGTTGTGCATACAGGCGGTAGCGTCCTTTTAGGATAGTTTCTGTTGCCATGCCTCTACTACCTCGGCATCATGATCGTTTGGGCGTCTTGCAAAAGCGCATTACGGGCGCGTCATCGGGTCGAACAAATGCCTGTATTCTAGCAAAGCACTGCGGTCTGTCATACTGGCAATGTAATCTGCAACGACACGCTGCACCCCTTCAGCCTGGACGCGCTCACGATAATCGTTCGGGAGTTGCCTCGGCTCCTTGATGTAGCTGCCGAATAAGCGACTGATGAAATGCTCGGCGCGTTGTTTCATGCGCACCACACGAAAATGATAGTACATATTCTCGAACAGAAAGGCTTTCAGTTCTTTGTTACGGGCGGCCAGCGCTTCCGAATGTGCGACGACGTTTTTATCATGGCGCTGCACATCGCTGACCGCTTGCGCGTTGATCTCATCCAGGTTTTGCATCGTAATGCGCAACACATCATCCACCTGGACGCCAACCAATTCCCGCACAAAGCGGTGACGGTCAATTTCGCTCAGCACATGGCCACGATATTCCAGACGCTCACATAAATCACGCCAGATGGCGAGTTCGTTCAACTGATCGACTGTAATCAGGCCACTTTGCAGGCCATCATCTAAATCATGCGCGTTATAAGCCAGTTCGTCGGCAATGTTGGCGATCTGCGCCTCAACGCTGCCCCGCAGTGACGCATCAAAACCCCCTGCTGCGCTCAAATCGTATTGGGTTTCGTGCTTGGCGATGCCCTCTAGCGTTTCATGCGTCAGGTTCAGCCCTGGCCACTGCGGATAGCGCGTCTCCAGCTCTGTCACCACGCGGTAGCTCTGGTGGTTGTGGTTAAAGCCGCCTGCATCACGTGTCAACTGATCGAGCATATCTTCCCCCGCGTGGCCAAAAGGCGGGTGCCCCAGGTCATGCGCAAGGCAAATCGCCTCGGTCAAATCCTCGTTCACGCCCAATGAACGCGCCAACGTGCGCCCAATCTGCGCCACTTCCAGCGTATGCGTCAGGCGTGTACGGTAATAATCCCCCGCATCGTTGACGAAGACCTGCGTCTTGTATTCCAAGCGCCGGAACGCCGCCGCATGGATGATGCGATCCCGGTCCCGCTGAAATGGCGTGCGGTAGGCGGGTTCGTGGTCGTGATGAAAGCGCCCGCGTGTATTCTGGCTCAGTTGCGCATAGGGCGCTAAGCGTGCTGCTTCTTGTTCTTGCATCCGTTCACGTGTGAAGTACATGCTGTTGTGCTGCCTTGCTCGTTGTGTTGTCGTTCGTCCATATACTAAATTGGGTACTGTATCCATCTCGGTTGATTTTTGGCGGACGCCGTGAATGGCGTCCCTACAATTACGTTCTGTGTAGGGACGCGCCGAGGCGCGTCCGAAACCCAGCAATACGTTTCAACTCGACTTCGATACACAACTTTAAATTGTACCTGTGCACCCCAAATTCAGCGAACCGCTTGCAGTGGACTCTATAGGTCGTGCTATACTCATGTCTAGCATTTTGTCCCTTTTAATCTTGGCATAGTGATACGTCTAATCTGCACAAATTAAACTATTTGTATCAAAATCGCAGTTTGGAGAGAACCATGACCGCATGGGAGCGCTACACCCGGCACAAGCAAGATCATGAGCATAGCGTGGTGGGTGATTTGCAACGGTTACCCTCGCTATTTAGCCCACAACTAAACAACTGGCGTGACATTCTCGTTTTATTGCCCCCATCCTATCACGAAGAACCCCGACGCCAGTACCCGGTAATATACATGCACGATGGCCAGAATCTCTTTGATTACGCCACCAGCTTTTCACGCGAATGGTACGTTGACGAAGCCTTCTATCGCTACCTGTCCGCAGAAGGCATTGAGAGCATCGTCGTCGGCATCCCGAATACACCCTCGCGCATTGATGAATACAGCCCCTGGATCAGCAAACAGCTTGGCGGCGGTTGTGGTGACCTGTATCTGGATTTTCTCGTGCAAACCGTCAAACCGCTGGTTGACGAAGCCTTCCGCACCTCGCCAGACCGCGAACACACGGGCCTGATGGGGTCATCAATGGGCGGCCTGATTAGCCTGTATGGGTTGTTCAAGCGCTCAGAAACGTTCGGCTTCGCCGGGGC
>DAOTTW010000190.1:0-5897 GCA_034437615.1 Anaerolineae bacterium
ACGTTCTTCTCTGCGTTCCAGTGGGGTATCAGCGCATAATCTTGAAACACCATGCCCACCACCCGATCTATGGCTTCGATATTGCCAAGCAGCGTGCCATCATAAAACACCTGCCCCGTGTTCGGCGCTTCAAGTCCGGCGATCACACGCAGCAGCGTCGTCTTACCACAGCCAGACGGCCCGACGATCACCACCGCCTCGCCATCTTCGATGGTCAACGATACGTCATCCAATGCCATGATGGGCTTGCCACCGGTTTCATCTGCGGGGTATGTCTTGGTTGCGCGTTCGACCTGTACGCGGGTCATAGGTTTAGCTTTCTTGCAAGAGTGCAAAATCTGAAAATATCACCAGCAAGCTCGTCACCATCCAGAGCGTGCTGTTCAGCAACAGGCGCTTTTTACGGCGGCTTGCCGCATACAGGATAACAGCAATTTGTAAGCCGACGATAAAGCGTAGGATGCCCAGCAGTTCCCGGTAGGTTGAGAAAGGCACGAAGAGCATCAGCAGCGCGTTGACCAGCAGCAGCAGCGTCCAGATGTCGAAGCGCCTGCTGCGATAATCACGCCAACTATACACGAATCCAGCCAACGCAGGCAGTAGCGCGAATAAGAACACCAGTGAGCCAAGCGCAGCGAAGATCATCAGGTTGCCATCTATCAGGATGCGGATAAAGCCCCAAAACGGGATGATTTCAAAGCCCGTCGCCCCTTCACCACCGGAGCCAACGCCGAACGTACCGAATTGCCCAAGTAGCACCAATTGCCACAGCGCAAACGGCAAGCCAGCGAGCACACCAAAGGCAATCGCCCGTACAAAACGCTGCTGGCATAGCCACCACAGCCCATAGGCCCCAACGAAAAGCAATGTGGTCTCTTTCGCCAGCGCCGCCAACGCGAAAAGCAGCGCGGCCAGCCACCAGTTATCATGCTTATGCAAGCTGTAAATCGCCGCAATCACGAGTCCGTATGCTAGCGGCTCTGTGGTCAGCAGGCGTGCCGCCCCTAATACGCCCGCAGATAGCGCGTAGCCCAGTGCATACCAGCGGCTCACGCCAAAATCCATCAGCAAGCGCTCCAGCAGATACGTACTGACACCCAACGCCAGCAGATTCACCGCGAACAGCGCCCAATGCAGCAGGTCATCCTGCCCCAACGCCAGCACAGCCCCGGCAGCAGGCAGCAATATGCGCTGGAAGCGATACGCGGGCACGTCAATGTAGGGCGCAGCCGCAAAGCCATCGCGGGCAATCAGATAGACCGTCTGCCCGTCGTAGCCTTCGTCGCTGTAGGTGACACTTTGTAGATCAGGCGGGGCATAGCGTGCGCCAAGTGTGGCCAACGCCAGCGGATTGTCAAATTGGCCGACGACTGCCAGCGCGTAAATCAAGCATAGCAGCGGCGCTAAGGTCGCCGGACGCAGCAACTTAGATAGGGTCATAGACAGGTCTTTGCTTTCTATCTTGTGTCATCTCACGTAAACTGCATTTGTTAGTAACGGCGCTCCGCAATCTATGCGGGAGGGGCGTGCCCCCTACAAAGATAACCGATTAAGCGGGCGTGTTAACCTATTGAACAGCCATCACACGCATCAGCCAAGAGGCAACTATGCTCACACGCTTAATTCCCCGGCTCATTCTGGTGACGATCTTCACATATTTAGCCGCAGCAGGCGCGACCTTCAACGGCTTGCTGACGCTGATCGAATTGCAACCCATCACGCTTGGCCTGTTCGGGCTGATCGTCGCGCTGTGGTTAGTCTGGCATGTGCGGCGCGGCTGGGTCTGGCATCGTTCGCCCTTTGATTGGCTGTTCGTGCTGTGGGGGCTGGTGATCGCGCTATCTATCGTGGCGAACCCGCAGACGTGGCGGCGCAGTGTGCAAGCTGTGTGGTTTGTGCTGCTGTATATGGGTGTGTTCTTCATGCTGTCGGATCTGCTCAGCAACGGTGGCCTAAAGTCGGCGGTTATCATTGACGCGCTGCTGATCGTCGGCTTTGTGATCGTGCTGTTGGGCTACTGGCAAATTTATCTGGTGCTCGAACGCGGCCTGGCGTGGGCGCGTCCGGTCAGCACGTTGGGTAATTACAATTATCTGGGTGCCTTCCTGCTGATGATCGCGCCGTTGACCCTCTTACGCGCAGTACAGGCGAAAACCAGCATCGCACGCGGCGCTATGCTGATTTACTTGCTGCTGGTGCTGATTTTGCTGCTGCTGACCACATCACGCGGCGCATGGGTCGGCCTGGGGCTGGCCTTTGCGGTGTTCTTGCTGCTGTGGCTGGCGGATCAGGGCTTGCTATCGCCTGCTAATCTGCGGCATTTCTGGTCACAGCAGGGCCAGCGCACACGCCGCTTGCTCACTGCCGGGATTGTCGTCTCGTTATTGGGGGCAGTGGGCGCGGTGGGGGCGTTCTTCTATATCTTCACGGTGCCCGGTCGTGGTGCGCAGTGGCGCACGCTGATATGGCAAGCGGCGCTAGAGCAATTTTCGGCCTCACCCATCAGCGGCAACGGGCTGTTCACCTATGGCTACTACCTGCCGACGTTCTGGTCCATCCCGCCACAGCAACCGCACAGCCACGCGCACAGCATCCCGTTTACGATCCTGGCTGAACTCGGCCTGCTGGGTCTGCTGCTGCTCATCCTGACGAGCGCAATCACGATCTGGCTGCTGTGGCGCAAATGGCAAGCGCTAAAATCCGGCGAACGCTTGCCGTTTATCGCGCTCACAGCGGCGTTAATCGGCTTCTGTGGGCATCACCTGTTTGATACGCCCGCCATGATGCCACTGATTGCGCTGATGGGCGTGTTGCTGCTGGTCATGGCGCTGGACCCCGTGCAGCCAGAACCGATGCAAGCCGCATGGCGTCAGCGTGGGCATGGTTTCGGCATGGCGGGCCTGTGGCTTGTGTTGCTGCTGGTGGGCTTCTGGCACGCGGACGCCTACACACGCTATTTTACGACCCTGCGCACCGCAACCCTTGACCAGACATACGCCGAAGCTGCTCAAGCCTTGCAAACGCTGATTGATGCGGACCCACGCCAGCCTATGTACCCCATGCAGCAGGGCTTGCTGTGGGGTTTGGCGGCTGCGGATGGCGATTTAGCGGCGGCACAGCAGGGTATTGCCAGCTATGAAGCCTATCTAGCGCTGGAACCACATCAAGCACCAGCCTGGGCCAATTTAGCGGCGCTACACTGGCAACTCGGCAACGAGCAAGCCGCGCTGGATGCCATCGCACAGGCACGCGCACTCGCACCACAATGGCAACACTTCCGGCGTACTCAGGCTATCTATAGCGGCGAAAACAGCAGCGCTGAGGACATCCCGCCACCCGCATCAACGCAAGGCTGGTATCTGAATACAGCGCGTTTTCAATATCTGTATGAAGGGCTGAACATCGAATACGTCCCGCAGGTGGGCTGGGGCACACGCTGAACCCTTGCCGGATGTGCTTGCCAGGGGTATAGTGTGGCGGCCCAGGTGCCACCCGCATGTGGGCAGAGGGCCAGATAGCGCCGGGACCTGCTGCGTGCAGGTTGACGAGGTGACGGTTCCCTTGCGTCGTTGCGAGGGCCAACCCGGTAAACATAGGCAACACGCACCGGGGAAAATCGAAAGTTCGGCGGATGCCGTCAGGGTAATATCCACAATCCTCCTCTGCAATCCCTCTCTAAATGCAGGCAGCGTGCCAAAACGGACGGGCAACCCTCCGCACAAAGCAAGCTGCCGCGTGGATGCGTACATCACAATCTACCTGATTCAACCCAACGCACGGAGGATGCACATGTGTGGTATTGTCGGCTACATTGGTGGCAAGGACGCAACACAGATCATTATCGACGGCCTCGGACGCTTAGAATACCGGGGTTACGATTCCGCAGGGGTGGCGGTCCATGCTCATGACGCCATCGACATCCGCAAAAAAGCGGGCAAGCTCTCAAACCTGCGTGAATTGGTCATGCAGCAACCGCTCAAGGGTCATGTCGGCGTCGGGCACACGCGCTGGGCCACACACGGCGGCGTCAACGATCATAACGCGCACCCACACTTGAGCATGAGCGGCGAGATTGTCGTGGTGCATAACGGCATCGTAGAAAACTACCTGGAATTGCGCGAGGAACTACGCGCCGAGGGCATCGAATTTCGCTCCGAGACTGATACAGAAGTCATCGTCCATCTGGTGCAGCTATTCGCGGATAACGGCGCGAATACACTCGCTGAGGCCGTGCGTAAAGCTGTCGCACGCCTGAAGGGTGCTCATGCCATTGTCGTCATGAGCCGCAATGAGCCAGAGCAGTTGGTGGCGGTGCGCGTCGGCAATGCTGGCGGCGTGGCGCTAGGTCTCGGTGATGACGAGATGTTCATTGCCTCCGACATCCCGGCCATTCTGGATTACACGCGCAAGCTGATCTTCCTCGAAAGCCGCCAGATGGCCACCGTCACAGCAGATGGCTATCGGCTGGAAACGCTGGACGGTCTGCCCGTCGAAAGCGTCGTGCATAGCATCCCCTATGATCCGGTCAGCGCCGTGAAGGGCGAGTATCGGCACTTCATGCAAAAAGAAATTTACGAGCAACCGAGCAGCATCACCGCCACACTCAGCAACCGCATTGACTTCGACCACAGCCGCGTACACTTGCCCGAACTCAACCTGAGCACAGAGCAGGCCAACGCCATCCAGCGCATAGTTACGGTGGCGTGTGGCACCAGCTATTACAGTGGTCTCGTGGGTAAATTCTTCATAGAGCGCCTCGCACGCATCCCCACTGAGGTCGATTATGGCAGCGAGTATCGTTATCGCGACCCCATCATTGACGCGCACACAGCCGTTTTAGCCATCACACAAAGCGGCGAGACCGTCGATACACTGGCGGCGATGGAAGAAGCCCGCGAGAAAAACGGCACCGTCTGGAGCATCGTCAACGCCATCGGCAGTCAGGCCATGCGCATCGCAGATGGTTGCATCCCCATGCACGCCGGGCCGGAAATCGGCGTCGCCTCCACGAAGGCGTTTACCACCAGCATCGTCGATCAATATCTGCTGGCGCTGTATTTGGGTGAGGTGCGCGGTGTGCTGACGCCGGAGCAGCGCAAACAATACGTGCAGGATGCCGCACGCCTCCCGGATTTGATCGGGCGCACACTAGAACAGGATCATCTCATCGAGGCGCTGGCACACCATCTATACCGCTACACGGACTTCTTGTATTTGGGGCGCGGCATCAATTACCCCATCGCGCTAGAGGGTGCGCTGAAGCTCAAAGAGATCAGCTACATTCACGCAGAAGGCTACCCGGCTGGCGAGATGAAGCATGGCCCCATCGCGCTGATTGACGAGCAAATGCCCGTGCTGGCGATCACGCTGAAGGATGATGTGTACGACAAGATGCTCAGTCAGGTAGAGCAGGCTAAGGCGCGTGATGGCATCGTGATTGCGTTGGCGACAGAGGGGGATAATTACATCGCAGAGAAGGCCGACCACGTGATTTACATGCCAGAGGTGCCGCCGATGCTTAGCCCGGTTGTGAGCGTGGTGCCGCTGCAATTGCTGGCCTATCATATTGCGTCGCTGCGCGGTGCGGATGTCGATCAGCCGCGTAACCTGGCCAAAAGCGTCACCGTAGAATAACCAGATAACGTGGTGACGACTCAGGTACGTGTCCCACTCTCAGTCGCCCGACGTTAAAACGTCCGGCTCCGGTAACGACGAGCCTGCTATTGCAGGCTGTATGCAGCGTACAATGGCCCCCTTCAGGGGGGTTGGCCCTGCGGAAGCCGCTGGCTTTAGGCTTTTCCAGCTAAAAAACAAGTCAAATTCTTGCAACATCGGCAATGCGGCTGACGCCGCTCGGACACCCAGAAGGGTGTCCCTACAGGGCATCGTTCGTAGGG
>DAOTTW010000191.1:0-3649 GCA_034437615.1 Anaerolineae bacterium
TTGCTGTTGTGCAGCTTCGTCAGGCGGCCAACCCCGGCGGCCTCGTCTTTTTCCGTGCGTGGGTTGCGTCGCACCGTGACCAGCGCCATCTCGCGGTCGTAGTCGATAAAGACGATGCGCGTCAGGCGTTCGTGTGACGTGCGCTGGCGCAGGTTCATCGGTGTGAAGTAGCGTAGCTGTACCGTGCGTTCTGACAGCGTCTCGTGGAAATCCACCATCAGCGGCTCGTCCTCCGGGCGGATGGGCCGTACCTTGAATTCTGTGCCATCTTCAGAGGTGAAGCCGTCGATGTAGCGCACGGGGTAGGGGCGAATGGCTGGCTTGGGCAGGTCGCTTTCCGGCATATCGGCGGGGTGCAGCAACACGCGGGCATCCAGCGCCAGCACGCGCCCTGGTGAGGCCAGCAGCGGGTTGATGTCGATTTCTGCAATCCAGGGCTGCTCAACGACCAATTGGCCGAAGCGCACCAGCAGATCAATCAGGCCGTCCATATCGACACTTTTGCGGCCTCGTATACCCTGAAGCGCCTCGTAGATTTTCGTCTGCTCCATCATGCGCAGCACGAGCGTCGTAGACAGCGGCGGTAGGCCCAAAGCGCGATCTTTAAAGACCTCGACCAGCGTGCCGCCCGTACCGAACAGCAGCACCGGGCCGAATTGCGGGTCGATGCTGCTGCCGACGATCAATTCATAGCTATCACCGAATTTCACCATCGGCTGTACGGAAACGCCCTCGAAGTGCTCAGCGCCTTCGGCCTGCGTCACGCCCTCGCGGATGCGCTCAAAGGCAGCGCGCACGTCCTGTTCAACTGTCAGGTTAAGCTGTACGCCGTCCACATCGGTTTTATGCGTAACGGTGGTTGAATTCAGCTTGAGCACGACCGGGTACCCCATCGCGTCGGCTTTTGCAACGGCTTCATCGGGCGTCTGTGCCAGTTCCATCGGCGTCACGGGGATGTGATAGGCTGCGAGCACCTGCTTGGCTTCGTATTCGGTCAGGATGCGGCGGTTTTCGTTGCGCATCTTGTCGATGATGTCCTGCACCTGCTGACGGTCTGGCGGGTTGCGGTCCAGGTTGGCGGGCAGCATCGGCGTCTCATACAATGCGCGCAGATTGTAGGTGTACTGCCACATGTAGTTAAACATGCGTACTGCTGTATCCGGGTAGGAAAAGGTGGGGATATTGGCGCGGTTCAGGATGCGCTCACCCGCTTCACGCGCTGCGCCACCCATCCAGCTTGCCAGCACGGGCTTGCCTTCGACGTGGCTATAGGGCCGTAGCGCCTCAGCGGTGCGCGTGGGGTCGGTCATATCCTGTGGCGTCAGGATGACGAGCAGACCGTCGCTGTTGGGGTCACGAGCGGCGATTTCCAGCGTCTTAGCGTAGCGCTCCGGTTCTGCATCACCGAGAATATCAATCGGGTTGCCACGACTCCATGCGGAGGGCAGGACGTTATTCAGTTCGTTCAGGGTCTCTTCGCTGATTTCGACCATCTTACCGCCACCTGCAATCAGCGCGTCCGTCGCCAGCACGCCGGGGCCGCCTGCGTTGGTGACGATAGTCAGGCGGTTGCCTTTGGGTCGCGGTTGCTTGGCCAGCGCCTCGGCCATGTAAAACACATCCTCGATGCGATCCACACGCAAGATACCGGACCGCCGGAAGGCGGCATCCAGCACTTCATCGCTACCCGTCAGGCTGCCTGTGTGCGAGGCCGCCGCCGCAGCAGCCTGGGCTGTGCGGCCTGCTTTAATCACGATGATGGGCTTCTTCAGCGCCACTTCACGCGCCGCCGACAGGAACGAGCGTGCGTTGCCGACGCTTTCCATGTAAATCACGATGCTGTGTGTGTGCGGGTCGTCGCCCAGGTAATAAATCAGGTCGCCCCAATCGACATCCAGCATCGAGCCAATCGAGATAAAGGCACTGAAGCCGACGTTCTCATCAAAGCTCCAATCCAGCACCGCCGTGCAAATCGCCCCACTCTGGCTGACGAAGGCCACATTGCCGGGTCGCGCCATATCGCCCGCAAACGTGGCGTTCATGCCATAACGCGGCAGCATCACGCCCAGGCAGTTCGGGCCGATGATGCGCAGGTTGCCCTGGGCTTTTTCCAGGATTTGCGCTTCGAGTTCTGCGCCTGCATCCCCGACTTCTTTGAAGCCTGCGGAGATGATAATGGCCCCCTGGACGCCTTTTTCGATGCATTGGTCGATGATGCCGGGGACGGTCACGGCTGGCGTGACGATTACGGCCAGATCGACGGCAACGGGCACATCCAGAATGGATTTATGCGCCTGAATGCCCATCACGCTAGGGCGCTTGGGGTTAATCGGGAAGATCGTCCCGCCGAAGGGGTTTGCGATCAGGTTCTTGATGATGGTGCGCCCGACGCTGCCTGCCTTTTCCGTCGCGCCGACCACTGCAATCGTCTTTGCCTTGAAAATCGCATCCAACGAGGGGGCACGCTGCGTCGTGCGTTCACCTAATTCCATAGCCATACAGGTCCTTTCTTTCGTAAGCCATGCATCCAAGATCGCCGTAAGCCATCCTGAATATTTTGGGGGCAATGTGTTGCTATACTAACCTACAGGCATTAAGCCAATGTAATCAAGGCTGCTTGCGTGCCATTGCAGAAACGGGCATAATGCCGCAGTATTTTCTGACACAATCATGAGATGGAAGCCAATGAAAATTTTCATCGTGCGCCACGCAGAATCCTTCAACAACCCCGAACCGGACCCGCTCAAGTGGAAAGCCGACCCGGAACTGACGGATAGGGGCTGTCAGCAAGCCGACCTTGTAGCCGGACACCTGTTAAACGCATCGCCGGATATGCTCGGCCACAGCAACAAATATGCCTTCGACCAGATTTTGACCAGCCCACAGTTACGCGCCCTGCAAACCGCATGGCCCATCAGTCAGGCGTTGGGCAGCCTGCCGTATGTGTGGACGCTGATCTGTGAGCATCAAGGGACGAATTACAAAACGCCAGAGACGAGCGTAGGCTTACCGGGGATGACGCGGGGTGAGATCAGCGCGCAGTTCCCTGGCTTTGTGCTGCCCGACGATGTGACCGATGATGGTTGGTGGGACCCCAACAACAACCCGGAGGACATCAAAACCGTGTGGAAGCGCGGCCAGCGTGCAGCGCAGGAATTGCTGGCCCGCGCTGAGGCACGCAAGACCACCGACCCCAGCGAAAGCGTGTTATTGGTGTCGCATGGCACATTCAGCAATGGGCTAATTCACGGCTTATTGGGGCTAGAACCGGGCGCGTATCACTATGGGCACAACAACACGGGCATCACACGCATTGACGTGCTGCGTAACCGTCAGCCTGTGCTGCGCTACACCAACCGCATCACGCACATCCCGCCAGAATTGATCTCACAGTAGGGCTTTTCCAGCTAAAAAACAAGTCAAATTCTTGCGACATCGGCAATGCGGCTGACGCCGCCCCGGACGCCAAGAATGGCGTCCCTACGGTCTAAAACGGCTGTGTAGGGACGCGGCTTGCTGCGTCCGCCACGCAGGAACAACGAAAAACCAAATACCTACCCCTGAAAAATGAGGGGGTGAGGGCCAAGTTGCGGGCAAAACATGCCTATGCCTGCCTGAGTCGTTACGCCGCTTTGCACCGCCCCGGACA
>DAOTTW010000192.1:0-5242 GCA_034437615.1 Anaerolineae bacterium
GCGGCAGGGCACCCCGCAAGAGGTCGCGAAGGCCGTTGCATTTCTGGCATCCGACGACGCAGCCTATATCACCGGGCAGGTGCTCGTTGTAGATGGCGGCATGGTGATGTAATGACCTACGAGACGCTGCTTTATGATGTACACGAGAACGTCGCGACCATCACACTCAACCGCCCCGAAGCCCGCAATGCGCTCAATCAGGCGATGTATGGCGAATTACTGCACGCGCTCAAGCAGGTCGGGCGTGACGATAGCGTGCGTGCCCTCGTGCTGACCGGCGCAGGCAAGGGCTTTTGCAGCGGCGCGGATTTGCGCGACGTTGATACGACACAGGGCGACATCCCGGTGGGGGATATGCTGCGTGCGGGCCTGAATCAGATCGTGCTTGGCTTGCGTGGGCTTGAAAAGCCTGTTGTCTGTGCGCTGAACGGCGTGGCAGCAGGCGCGGGCGCTAGCCTCACGCTCGCCTGTGACTTTCGCATCGCCTCGGAGCAGGCCAGCTATGTCTTTGCGGCCTTCAGCAGCCTCGGTATCATCCCGGACGCGGGCACGACCTATCTTTTGCCGCAGTTGGTCGGTGTAGGTCGGGCGCTGGAATTGGTGCTGACCGCCGATGCCACTAATCGCCTGTCCATGCAGCAGGCGCAGGCGCTAGGCATCGTCAATCATGTGGTGCCACACGACGACCTCTTAAACGAAGCGCAAGCATTGGCGGCTAAGCTAGCTAATATGGCGACGGTCGCCATCGGCATGACGAAACGCGCCATGTACCGTGCCGCTGACCGTTCGCTGGCAGATGCGTTAGAGTATGAGGCGCAATTGCAATCTGCGGCCTTCCGCACACAGGATTTCCGCGAAGGTTTACAGGCATTTATCGAGAAGCGCCCACCCAATTTTAAGGGCGAGTAGCTAACATATAGCGCACGGACGAATAAAACAAACCCAGATAACCCGCAGGGGTGCAATGCATTGCACCCAGGGCGCACTGCGCCTCTACATAGGATTCTATGGATTCGTTTAGACAGCGACCAAAATAAGCGAAAGCAGAGGTCACATGAGTACGATATTCTCAAAAATCATCGCCAAAGAAGTCAACGCCGACATCCTGTATGAAGATGATCTCGTGTTGGCTTTCAGGGACATCAACCCACAGGCACCTGTGCACGTTCTGATCGTGCCACGCAAAGAGATTCCGACAGTCAACGATGTGACAGCCGATGACGAAGCCGCGCTGGGGCGCATGTTCACCGTTGCGGCCAAAATCGCGCAGGAAAACGGCATCGCAGAGGATGGCTATCGGCTGCTGGTCAACGTTAACCGTGACGGTGGCCAGGAAGTGTTTCACCTGCATATGCATGTCCTCGGTGGCCGCCCGTTGGGGCCAATGCTCAACCGCCCCGAATAGCCATCGTAGGTATAGGCGGGGATATTGCCCCGCCTTCGCAAACGCACTTATTCACGGCGGCGGCCACCCGGCAACAAACGCCGCAGCCAGCGCCCCAGGATCGTCTTACGCACCAGCGGCCATGCTTCATCGACGCGGCTGGCCTCGTTACTATCTGCTGGTGATACACCGCGCTGGCGGCCATAACGCTCACGGGTATACAACCGCATGATGGTCGTAATGGGGCGCTCGGCCTGCGGAATTTGCCGCACGACGTACTGACGGCGTTCTTCTGTCGTCTGCTGATCGGCTGTGCGCACCCCGGCCAGCGGCAAGAAACGCTCTAAACGGGCGTAAGCACGGCTAATCGGCGTCAGCTTGCCCAATCCGCGCCATTCCCACCACCACCAGACGAACACCAGCAGCAACACGAAGGCAATCACCAGCAGCAGCAGCAGGAAGGCCGCACCAAAGGCCCGCAACAGCGCTGAAAAGACATCGTTCGGCGGCTGCACCTGCATATCTGGCGGCACAGTCGGCACGATAACGGGCGTAGCAGTCGGCGTCTGGCTGGGCGTCGGCGTGATCGTCGGCGGGGCGGCTTCGGGCGTCTGCTGTGGATCGTCCGGCTGCGGTGTGTTGGTCGGCAAGGGCGTCGGGCTGGGCACAGGTGTCGGCGTATTGGATGGTAGGGGTGTGGGTTGCGCGATGCGCTGCGCCGGGGCAATCGACTGATCGCCATCCCGCGTCAGGGGGTCCTGATTGGCTGTCGGCTCGAATTCGACCCAGCCATAGCCAGGGAAATAGACCTCAACCCAGGTGTGTGCATCGCGTTCGCGCACGATGTATTCACCCAGCGTCGCGTCATACTCGCCCTGCGAAAAACCCGCAGCCATACGCGCCGGAACGCCCAAACTGCGCAACATGCTAATCATGGCCGTTGCATAGTACGTGCAGTAGCCCTCACGCCGATCAAACAGCAGCCACTCCACCGGGTCCACGCCATCCGGCGGCGCGGGGATAGTCTCACTATAACGGATGTTGGTCCGCAGCCATGTCTCGATGGCTTTGGCCTGATCGTAGGGGTTTGTCGCGCCTGCGTTAGCCACAATCGAGCGTGCCAGTTCTGCTGTGCGGAAGCCCACCGAAAAGCCTGCAACCGCGTTCGGGTCACGCACCCAGTCCGGGTAATCCGTGCCAGCAGCACGCAATTCAAAGGCGGTTGCGGTGCTGACGAGGCTTTCTACGGTGTATTCTGTGCCGCGTGATAAAACATTCAGTGGGCGAATCACCGATACATTCATGGGTGATTCCGCTTCCAGCATCGGCAGCGTGCGCCGGATGTCCGTTTGGCCTGCCACGCTGACGCTGGCGGGTTGGGGCGCAGCATAGATCAAGCGCGTGCCAGACATCGCCACCGTAAACGTCTGCGCGATGCGCTGCCGCGCCGCACCCATCACTTCCTGATCCCAGTTAATATCTAACGGCGCGGTCCGATCAACCACCCGATACTCGGCGGCAGGCTGCCAGCGGCCATTGTCGTAACGCTCAAAGACACGCGAACGCCAGTAATAGCGCCGATCTTGCGGCGCTTCGACGTAAAACACGGTCTGCTCACCCAGCCGAATCGACCCGCCCAACGATAGCGAATCGCTGCCGTAATAATCGGCGGTGGCTGGCCCTTGCGTCTCCACAGGCTCAAACAGGCGGTTCCACATCTCGCTCAGTTGCCGGATCGGGTCTGAATTCAAGAAGCGCTGAAAGTTATCCAGGCGTTCTTGCACATCGTTACGCGGCACCGCCCAGGCAATCAGCAGCGCGACCAGCGCCAGCACCGCCCCCGCCCGCAAGAATTGATTGCGCAAGCCCACAGGCCCGCGCACACCGTTGATGTACCAATCCCATTCACGCGCATCCATATGAGAACGCACCAGCAGCAGCAGCGCCATAAACAAGAACACGAGCAGGTAAATATCCAGTGTGGCGCTGCCGTTGTACACAACGATATTCGTCAGCATAATCAGCGCAGGCGGCAGGATCACACGCCACACACGGTCCAGCCGGAAGATATGCCACGAGGCGTTATAACCCAGATACCAGAATAGCGACGCCACCAGCAGCGTAAACACCAGGTTATCCGAGTTGATGCCCCCGGTAGCGGCGTCGTACACCCACAGCATCACGCGGCTAATCACCGATGTCGAGCCATCGAGGATGCCGCCGGGTTCGTTAATCGCCGCAATCATGAACACAGCGAGGATGCCATACAGCGTGCTAATCAACAGCGAAAATAGCTCATCATAGCGGCTGCGTGCCAGCGTGAAGCCAAATAGCACGCTGAAAACCAGCGCAGGCGTGACCGTATTCATCAGCAGCGGCCAGCCAGCCGCCTGTAGCGAATACGCGGACGCCAGCAGCATTACCGTCACGATCAGCAGCGATACGATGTCGCCGGGGAAGAAAACACGCCGCCACCAGCGCACAAAACGCTGTGGCATACTACGTGGTGCTTGAAACAGTTTGGGTGTGGTCATAGGCTCATCATCATCATGTGTGTGCTTCATTCTACTGGTTGCTGCGTGCCGCACAAGCGCACAGCGCCCAAGCGTGGGGTGAGCGTGCTATGCGCGTGTGGTCTCTGTGCTTAAATCGTACAGGCATACCGCCCCTACAGCCAATCCCCAAGCACGGCTATACTACAGGCCAATTGGTTCACACTCAGGATGAAATTATGCGCATCACAATCGGTCTGGCGCAGATGTACCCCAAGCTAGGCGACACTCAGTACAATCTTGAGGCTCATCTGGCACAAATTGAGCAGGCACAGGCGCAAAACGTCGATCTGCTGGTTTTCCCGGAGCTTTCCATGACGGGTTATCAGGTGCAGGACTTGGTGCCAGAGGTCGCGCTAAAGACGCAGGCAGACGACCCGATCTTCGGCAAGCTGATGCAGGCCAGCGCGGATTATGCGCTGGATTTGGTCGTCGGCTTCGTGCATGAGGATGTGCGTAGCCGCTTCTACATCGCAGACGCTTACTTATCCGGTGGCGAGGTCCTGCACGTACACCACAAGCTGTATCTGCCCACCTACACCATCTTTGATGAATCGCGTTATTTTGCGCAGGGCAACAGCATCCGCGCTTTTGATACCCGCTTTGGCCGCGTCGGTATGCTGATCTGCGAGGATTTCTGGCATGTCTCCCCGGCCTATCTGCTGTGGATGGATGGTGCGGATTTGCTGATCCTGAACAGCAGCAGCCCTGGACGCGGCCTGGACGCAGGCGATACGCTGTCGATGTCGCGTTGGGTGGAGTTGGTCAATCAGGCGTATGGCAGCATGTTCACCAATTACATCATTCACTGCAACCGCGTCGGCTACGAGGACGGCAAGGTGTTCTGGGGTGGCTCATCCATCGTGGACCCGAACGGCGAGTTTATGTGCCGCGCACCCTACTTTGACGAGGCGCTGCTCACACAGCAGATCGACCTGAACCAACTGCACCGCACACGCTCACGCTTGCCCCTGCTGCGTGACGAACGTCCTGGGCTGGTTCGGCGCGAACTTTCGCGCATCCTGGAGGAAAACCTGCGCTAACTATTCACTTCATATTGCAATCGTAGCGGACGCAGCAAGCCGCGTCCCTACACATACGTTGTGGGCCGTAGTCCGGGGTGGTGTAACTGCTCAGGTACGTATCCCATTCTCAGTCGCCAGACGTTAAAACGTCCGGCTCCGGTAAGGACAAGCCTGCTCAAGCAGGCTGTATGTACCTTGCAATAGCCCCCTTCAGGGGGGTTGGCCCTGCGGAAGCCGCTGGCTTTAGCCAGTGGCGACACACACACACAGACTGGCCTGAG
>DAOTTW010000193.1:0-10982 GCA_034437615.1 Anaerolineae bacterium
CCGGCAGGCGGCGGTCCGGTTGATAGCGCACAGAGAGCTTCACAGCCGCCTCGATGGGGCCATCCTTGATGACGACGCCATGATGCGTTTCAAGGCGCTCGCGCTGACCCCGCAAAATCTGCACGGCGGCGGCTTCATTCGGTTCTTCCACGTCAATCGTGCGGAAGCGGCGCGCGAGGGCCGGGTCCTGTGCGATGGCTTTGCGGTATTCTTCGTGCGTGGTCGCGCCGATGCAGATAATTTCGCCGCGTGCCAGCGCGGGTTTCAGGATGTTGGCGGCGTCCAGGTTGCTATCTATGGTATCGCCTGCGCCGACGATGGTGTGAATCTCGTCTACGAACAGGATCACGTTTTCGGCACGCTTGGCTTCATCCACGATGCCGATTAAGCGCTCCTCGAATTGGCCGCGTAAACTGGTTCCAGCGACAAGCGTACCAATTTCGACTTGCACGATGCGCTTATTCAGCAGCGGCGTCGGTGCGCTCTGCTGCTGGATGGCGTAGGCCAGCCCCTCGACAATCGCCGTCTTGCCGACCCCCGCATCACCGAGCAGCAGCGGGTTGTTCTTCTTGCTACGGGCCAGTGTACGCGCCACTGCACGCATCTCATGATCGCGTGAGATAGCCGGGCTGAGCTTGCCCTCGGCGGCCTGCGCTGTCAGGTCGCGCCCGTAACGGTTTAGCAGCGGCGTCAGCGTGTTGTTATCCCCGCCCTGGGGTGGGGATGTGCGCAGTTCGGCGTCAAAATCGGCGTCGAGGTCGTTGCTATCCCATAGATCAATATCGCTATCGAGGTCATCTATGGCAAATACATCGCTTTGCTGCTCTGTAATCAGGCGTTGCACCCAGATATTGAGGTCAAACTCCATCTCGATGAGCTTGCGCACGGGCACGCCCTCGCCCTCCTGTAGCAGCGCCATCAGCATATGGTTTTCGTCCACGTCCTGCCGACTGTCCTGCTCAGCCAGGAAGATCGCCAGCGATAGCACCATCAGCGTGCGCGGCGTCAGCGGCAACACCTCACTGAGCGAGCCGTCAGCGGTGCCGACCTCGCGGCGAATCTCGTTGCGGACCTGGCGCGGGTTCAGGTTGGCGCGGCGCAATAGCTGGTTGGTGGGGCCGTCTTCGTTGCGCGTCGCGGCGATGAACAGGTGCTCCGTGCCGATGTAATTATGCCCCAGGCGGCGTGCTTCATCGGCGGCAGGGCTGAGCAGCTTTATGCAGCGCTCTCGTATTTCTTGTTCGGGTATGTCTGGTGATGGTGTCACGCGGTTTTTCCTGCTGAAACTGTCGGCGTGCGGTTGTGTGTCATTATACCTTATGCCTGAATGCCGAGTTGCCTCAGCAGCGCATCTAAGCGGGTGTATAGGCTGGCCTCGTCGCTATCGTTGATGATCGTATAATCCGCGATGGCGATAGGGCCGCCCTTCTCGATGCCTTCGATTTCTGCAAAGTCGCGTGTTTCGGCTTCTGCGGGCGTCAGTGGGCGCACCGGGCGCGCCGCCAGGCGCTGATAGCGCAGGGCACGTGGCGCGACGATGGCCAGCACGACCATATCATCAGCGAGTTCACGCCGCAGCAGCTTGTATTCGCTGAAGCTATACAGGCCGTCGATGATGATGGTCGCGTGCTGCTGCATCTGCGCTTTCAGGATGGGCAGGGCACGCTTGGCGATGGCGTCCATGCCATCTTGCGCCCGAAATTCTTCGCGGACGATGCGTTCATTGGCTGGCGTGACCTCCCAGCCACGCCGCTGCACCTCGTCCACGATGATGCTGCCGAAGCGAAACTGAAAGAAGCCCTTATCCTGCAAGTATTTTGCACAGACGGTCTTACCTGCTCCTGGCATACCGACGAGCGCTAGCGTGTGATGTGGGGATTGTGTTTGGCTCATGAGTCCTCGGAATTTTTATAAGTCGTTAACGTGTATGATTATAAAAAATGCACGGCCATCTACAACGGCAAGCTAGGGCAAATTCAGGTCGGGTGCGGTACACTACAGCACTGTGCCAATCATGCAGCAAGGGGCAGGCGTGACAGAGACAGATGCGACAGACGCGACAACCGAATTTGTAGGCCGGGATGCCATTTACAAGCGCTTGCAGCAGCACGTCGCCAAGCCGACTGCACGTGGCGCGTTTTTGTTGCTGGGTCGTACAGGCATGGGTAAAACGGCGCTGCTGACGCACTTCGATGCCTATTTTGACGACGCCTTGCTGGGGGTTTACCTGCGGCTGGACGCTGAGATGCTGCAAGACATGCCCACGCTGATTATCACGCTGGCAGCAGCGACCAACGCCCTGCTTGCAAATTATCATTTCAACATGGAACGCCTGCACACTCTGTTAGCGCCCGCGACCGATGCACGACAGGATAACGTCATCGAAGCACCGGCACCCTCGGACATCGACAACGACCCGCGCAGATGGTTGCAAGAGCGCTACTTGCCGCTGTTATTCCGTGTGACGCGCCCACAACGGCATGTCATCTGGTTACTGGACGACGCCGAGCACCTGCTGGACGCCATGCAAAACGGCACGCTGCCCGATGATACGCTGCATTTCTTATTTGATATGCTGGCTGCGTTCCCGTTGCTCAGTATTGTCTTGAGCTTGCACACACGCCATGAGCAGCGTCTGCCGCAGTTCGCGCCACTGGTGCAGGCGGCCAACGTGCTACGCCTGACGCGCCTTTCCGCTGTGGACGCGGCGCAATTACTGCGTCTGCGCGTGCCGGGTGTGCTAGAGACGGTCTGCGAAGCGGTCTATCGGGTTGCTGGCGGTGACCCGCGTCTGGTGCTGCGCTTCGGGGCTTATTTGCAGCAAATCCCACAGGATGAAATCTATACCGAGACGGTGCGGCGTGGCGTGCCGCAGGTTTACGCCGCAAGCCAGGATGTATTGCGGCAATTATGGGATGACCTGGACGCCAACGAGCGCATCGTGTTGCGGGCGCTTGCCGCTATGCATTACGCCGACCCTCTGCGCAGCATTGACAGCGAGCAAATCGAGCTATGGTTGGTCGATACGGATACACCGCTGGACCTGACTAGCATCAACGCAGCGCTGCGCAGCCTGGAATATCGCGAACTCATCAGCAGGGGGGGCGCTGCCGAACGTAAGCGGCAGGGCGGTATCTTGCTGACGATGGACCTGTTGCAGCGCTGGCTGTTGGATACGACACAGCAGGGCAACGAGGCCGACACAGCCGACGCAGCAGCGGGGGGTATTGGTCGGCGCGGGTGGTTGCTGCTATGTGCTGCGGCGCTGATGATTATTTTGCTGCTGCTGCTGCTAAGCCAGGCCCCCGCCACGACGAACACCGCCACGACACCGCAACCTACCGTCACGTTGGCCGATTAGGACATGATGCTGCGCGGATTTTTCAGGCCGACATTATGCTATTATGAGCACGTATTCTAAAACGCTGTCGCGCTGTTCACGTAGCGGCATCACCTGCACGAACGTCTTGCCCGGTTTCAGCGCGAACGGCTGACTATCCAGCGTGAATTGCAACATGCCGCCAGCCGTAGGGCGCTGCCATTGCACCGGGTAGGCTTGGCCATCGCGCAGCATCAGCGCATCACCGCCGCTGCTGAGGTCGATGTGCTGGCTGTAATACACTGCGCCCTGAAATTCACTCTCTACGATGGTCGTTTCCTGATGATCCGCATACAGCACAATCACGTTTTCTGCTGCGATTTGCGTATCCGTCAGGGCATCGGCATGGGGTTGGCCATCCGTATAGCGCAGGTAGTGGCCATTCTCGGCGTCGTATTGCCAGCTTGCCAGGGTGGTGCGATAGCGCACATCTAAGCGGTTGGCCTGGCCTGCTGCGTCGTCGGCTGGGCGGATGTCAAAGCGCAAATTGCCCAGTGCAGGCGGTCCTGCGTGGCCATCCTGCGCGGCTAAATCCCACAGGGCGCGTACATCCACAAAGAGGTTATGCGGCACAGGCAGACGCGGGTCACGCCTGTAAACCGGGCTGCCGACGCTGACCGCCTGATAAGCACGCCCTGCAAAGGAACTGGGCGGCACGTCTCCACTGGGTTCGATGCTGGCCGCCTCGCGATAGCATTGTTGGCGGTCCGTGCGCTGACGGCATAACGCCTCGATGATGGCATCCGCGCCGTAAATGGTCTTATCCACACCGATACTGGCCCCGGCAGACGCCAGCAGCCCGTCAAACATCGGCACGAGCTGCGTATCAATCAGGCGGGCGCTACGGACGGAGCCGACGCGGGTGGGGGCTGCGCCGTAGAAGACCGCCGAGAAGCGCGTGACGCCAGCCTCGGTGTAATGCTCAAACACCCAGTCAGCCGCCCCGATGCCCGCCTGTGGCCGCACCAGAGCAGGCGCATTCGAGATTTTGACGATAAGCGGGCGGCGTGCTGTGAATTCGCTGTCGAATGGGCTGCCCGTTAGTGGGTTGAGGTCGTCCTGTTGTGCTTGTGCTATGCCGATAGCAAGCAAAGCCGCCAACAGCCACACCATACGTTTTACTATGACCATCGTGCTATGTGTCCTCCTGAACATCAATTGTCCTAATTTGGCGTTTTGCCGTACAATGGCGATACGATGTGTAACAGTCTGCCGTGATACATGGCCACTTAGCAAGCCACAACACGCAAACGTGTAACCAGGTTGGAAAAAGCGGTGTTTGCTTATCTATGTTGACGAGTTTGTGGCCTACGGCTATACTTTGGCAAGGTCCACAGGTCGCACCACAGCAACCACCCGAGACATCAACACATCAAGCCAAGCAAGCCAATAACCGAAGCAAATTTTCGCGTGTTATCGTATGGATCATCTAGGGGGCTTACATGCCACTACAGGGGAATATCCGGGATTTCAGCACGACCCAGCTATTAAACCTGGTCAACCTGTCGCACCGGACGGGTATGCTGACAATCTTTGAGAGCGTGCCAACAGGTGAGAAGGACGCCAACGAAAACGAGAAGATGGCCCCCGGTGCGGAACGCGCCAAAGTCGCGTTTAACAAGGGCAAGCTGGTATATGCCACGCTGAAAGGGCAGGAAAGCGGCCTTGTCTCGGTCTTGAATAAGGCCGGCAAGCTGACCGATAGCCAGGCGCGTGCGCTGCGAGAGCGCGCGAAGAGCACGACCGACAAGGCGCTGGCCATGCGCCTGATTGGGGCGCGTTACGTGACGAAGGCCGACATTGTGAACTGCGTCAAGCAGCATACGCTCAGCGTCGTGTATGATCTGATGTCCTGGCAAGAAGGCCCCTTCCGCTTTGAGGATAACGTCAGCCCTGGCTCTGAGTTTATCCTGGTGCCGATTGACCTGGAAAATGTGATTATCGAAGGCTCACGGCGACAGAAAGACCGTGAGGAAATCAACCGTTCAATCCCTGATCTGGATGTATCCTTGCGCTTCCCGGAGAACCCGAAGGAGAAATTCAAGGGCATCCACCTCAGCGTGGACGAATGGAAGGTTGTCTCCTACGTGAACCCGAAGAACTCCATCCGGCAAATTATGAAAGCCCTGAATATGTCGGAGTTGGAGATTAAAAAGGTCGTTTTCGGTTTGTATCAGGCGGGCCTGGTGGAAATTATGCGCCCGCGTGCCGCTGGTGCCCCGGCAGGCAACGCCAACAGTGGCCAGGGCCGATCACGCCCGACGCGCAAGCCTGCTGTGCAAAAGACCGTCGTAAACAGGCTGATTGACAAGCTGAAGTCGATGTAAGCAGCAAGCCAATGCAGCGGACGCGCATTCGCTGATGTTCGTGCAGTTGCGGCGGATGGCGCAGGTTCGGTATCTGCCACGAGCGGCGGTCAGAGCGCTCATCTTGTATGTTGATCTGGTAGAGTACGAAAAGAGCAGGGCATTATGCAAACAGTGAAAATGGTGGTCACCGGCCCCTTTAGCTCCGGTAAAACCGAATTTATCCAGTCGATTAGTGAAATCGACGTGGTTTCGACCGACCGACAAATCAACGAGCAATCCGCAGAGCGTGCTGAGAAAGACGCGACAACCGTCGCAATGGACTTCGGGCGCATCACGGTGGATGACGACCTTGTGCTGTACCTGTTCGGTACGCCGGGCCAACGCCGCTTCGACTTCATGTGGGAAATTCTGGCAGAGGGGATGCTGGGCTTCATCGTCATGGTGGATAGCTCCAAGCCGGAGACCTTCCGCGAGGCCAAAAGCATCCTGGAGACCTTCCGCGCCTATGCCCCCACGCCCTACGTCGTCGCCGCCAACAAGCAAGATCACCCCGACGCCTGGGACCCGGAAGATTTACGCATTGCCCTGCGCATCGAGCCAGAGGTGAAGCTGCTGCCGTGTGTCGCCAAAGAGCGTGACAGCGTGCGCAATGTGTTGCTGGAGTTGCTGTATACCATCCTTGAAGAGATAGAAGGCTAAGCGGGGATGCAGACAATCCCCGGCTTCTACTGCTTGCTAGCCCGCCCACAGCCACGGCCCGACGCTAGGATGTGCACGTGCCGACGCTGGTAACAGAACAAGGTATCGTGCACTACGAAGCCTATGGACGGGGCCGCCCTGTGATTTTCCTGCATGGTTGGCTTGGCTCCTGGGAATTATGGCGCGACTCGATTGAGGCCCTGGGCAAAGAGTTTCGCACCTATGCGCTGGATTTCTTCGGCTTCGGGGATTCGTTCGACCGCAACGAAGATTTTAGCGTCTCTAATTTTGTCGAACTGGTCAGTGAATTTATGGACCGCCTCGGCATCCCGCGTGCGCCGCTGGTCGGTCATTCGATGGGTGGCACGGTTTCGCTGGGTGTGGCCTCACGTTACCCGGAAAAAGTGGTCAAGGTCATCGTGATCGGTTCGCCCATTCAGGGCAACTCGTTGAATTTCTTCCTCAAGCTATCCGGCTATCGTGGCATTGCCGAGCTAACCTACCGCCTGCCTGTTATCAAGACCTCGTTTGTGTGGATGCTGACGCACGTCGGCACGCGCAAGCCGCAAGCAGTACACCGCATGGTTGCCGAAGATTTGACGAAGGTCTCGGTGGATGCCTTCTTCCAGAGCATCGGCACCCTGCGCAAAACAGACCTGACAGAGCAGCTACCGGGCTTGCAGATGCCGATTTTGGGCATGTACGGCAAAAATGACATGATCGTGCATCCAAGCCAGGGCAAATACCTGGTTAAACACGCGCCCACAGCCAGGCAAGTCTGGTTCAAGCAGTCTGGCCATTTTATCATGGCCGACGAACCGGAGAGCTTTTACCATACCGTCAGCGATTTCCTCAATAATGGTTAACATGGCTAACGCGGCTCGCAACGGCTAACAATTGGTGAGATATTGCGCGGGGGTCGTTGCACCCCATGCCTGAACGGGCTACACTGTGTAACAGGATGCAAACGTGTTGCTGACCCGGCTGCCGGGTGTAGAACGCAACGCATAGGCAGAGGCGACCCATATGTATCGTTACATCATAGAAGATAAAGACCCTGTACCGCCCTTTAATGAGCCAGCCAGCCTACTCACCATTGGCCTGCAACCGCTGAAAATCCACCAGGAAGAGCTATTTTCACAGCATTTCGGCGTAGCGACCACGCTAGCAGGCATCTTCGAGCGTAGCGACGAGATTGAGCGCGTCGAAGGCGAGGCGGTTGTCTATCGTGATAACCTCTGGTTTGATCGGCAATTCCTGGATTACTTTATGGAGCGTGCCCGCAAGAGCGGCCAGGCGTGCCGGGCGGCCTTTCCGGTGAACGACCCGGCCTTCGGCATGTATACGCTGCCACTGGCCAAGAGCTTCCAGAAATCCCGTGATTGGCAGGGCAACGATATTCATCTGGTGGACCTGTGGTACTTCCCGGCGGGCTATACCAGCAGCATCATGCCCGTTGTGGTGCCCAGCGATGCGCATGAAATGGGCTTCTACAGTGTGCCGGATTACATGACGCAGCAAAAAGGCAACCTGACGCATCAGGCCCCCATGCGCTCTGTGATCTCCATCGAAAGCTGGGTGCATATCTACTACGCCAGCATCATCTTCGGCACCTATGCCCGCTCTGGTCGGCTGGACCGCAAAATCGAAAACAGCTTCTTCGCACAGGTCAAGCTGTTGTGGAAAGCCGTCATGGAGCAAAAGCAACTGCTGACGGCCTCTGGTGCGGTGGAAATCGGCAAGGGCTGCTCAATCGACCCTTCAGCCATCATTCGTGGCCCGACGAAGATCGGGGATAACGTACATATCGGCTCCGGCGTCATCATCGACAACAGCACCATTGGCGATAACGTCTCGATTGATTCGGGCTGTATGCTGTTTCAGAGCGTCGTCGGCAACAATTCGTTTCTGCCGTTTCGCGCATCGCTGTATCTGACGGCAGCGATGGAAAACGTGATCGTCGCGCAGAACACCTGCTTGCAGATGTGCGTCATCGGGCGCAATAGCTTCGTCGGCGCAGGCAACACCTTCACCGACTTTAACCTGGTGGCACAGAAGCCCATCCGCGCCGCCACACGCGATGGCACGCTCGAACCTGTGGGGCAGGTGGTGCTCGGTAGCGCCATCGGGCACAATTGCCGCATCGGGTCCGGTCTGGTGGTCTTTCCGGGCCGCATGATCGAATCCGACACGGTGCTGGTGGCCTCGCCGCAGCGCCGCGTCATCAGCCGCAGCGTCACCTATGAAGAAAGCGATCATCATATTGTGCGCGGTGGTGAATTGCACCGCCGTTTTTATCCGCGTCCTGACGAAATTGCAGAAAGTGAAGCCTGGGAAGACGCATGGTAAACGAGACATCACAGGGCAGCACGACCTCTAATGATAACCTTGACAGCTTTGCTTTTATCTTCCACCCCATACAGATACGCAAAGATGTGAAGCGCAAATATCCGTTTTTGGGCACGGTGCTGCCGACGCCGGTTATCAACTGGGCTTCGCAGTATTTCCCGCCACAGTACATCTCGGAAATAGCAGGTATACGTTCACAGCAGACGGGCAAGCCGCTAAAGGGCTGGTTCCTGGCCACGCCCTTCACGCCGCCCACGATGCTGCGGATGCCGCTTGAGCGCGTTTATAAGCGCATTGTGGCCACTGGCGAGGTGGCGGAGCGGCTCGGTGCGAAAATCCTGGGCCTGGGTGCCTTTAACTCTGTGGTGGGTGACGCTGGCAAGACGATAGCGGAGCGCCTGGCGGTGCCCGTGACGACAGGCGACAGCTACACGGTGGCGGTAGCGGTGCAAGCGTTGTATTACGCGGCGATGCGGATGCAAATTAACCCTTCGCAGGCGACGGTGGCCGTTGTCGGTGCGACGGGCGCTATCGGTAAAGCCTGTGCGCAGATGCTGGCCAAAGAAGTCGGGCGGCTGGCGCTGGTGGGGCGGCGTGCTGATGCCATTCAGCAGGTGCGCGAACAATGCGAGGGCCAACGGGCACAGGTCAGCGCATCAACGGACATCAGCGATATTTACGACGCCGATCTGGTGCTGACGGTGACGAGTTCCGTCACAGCGATCATCGAGCCGCAACACCTGAAGCCGGGCGCTGTGGTGCTGGATGTGGCGCGTCCGCGTGATGTCTCGCAGCATGTGGCGCGTCAGCGCGACGATGTGCTGGTGGTAGAGGGCGGCATGGTCGAAGTGCCGGGTGATGTGAACTTCAACTTCGATTTTGGCTTTCCACCGGGCAAAGCCTTCGGTTGCATGGCCGAGACGATGGCGCTAGCGCTGGAAGGGCGCTATGAGGATTACACCATCGGGCGCGACCTGGAAATCTGGCGCGTAGAGGAAATTAACGAAATCGCGACGCGGCACGGCTTCCGGCTATCGGGCCTGCGCAGCTTTGAGCACGCCATCCCCGAAAGCAAAATTGACGCTGTGCTAGAGCGTGCTGTGCAGCGCCGCAAGAAGTGGTCGCCTGCGTTGTCGTAAGGGTTGAATGCATGAAGGGTTGAATGCATGAAGGGTTGAATGCATGAAGGGTTGGATGCATGAAGGGTTGAATGCATGAAGGGTTGAATGCATGGACGAAAAACAACGCGAAACGCAAGCCGAACTCGTGACGCTGGGCCTGCTGGTCGTGGTCTTTGCGCTGTTTACGCTCGGCGGCTTACAGGATTCGCTGGCGATGACAGCCGGCGGCCTCGTGCTGATCGGCTCTGGTATCTATCAATCGGCGCGGGGCTGGCATGTGGCTGGTACGACCTGGGCGCTTGGGCTGATTTTGCTGCTGGGCGGCTTGGGCGTGCGCCTGTTCCTGGTCGCGACGCTGCGCCTGAACTGGGTGGCGATTGGCCTGCTGCTGGTCGGTGCGTTGATTATTTACGACAATTTCTTCAAGCGCGACCAGCGTGAGTAGACACGGCCATGCCTGATGTAATTTTGTCCGAGACTATCCCCTGGGTGTTGCTGGTCGTGGTTGTGCTTGGGGGCGTCGGCGTCGGCCTATTTGTGGCTTATCAGCGCCGGATGCAGCGCTCACAGGCGGCTTTCCGGCAGCATATCGACGCCATCACCAACGCGGACGACGACACAGCAGACGGAGAACGCAGCACCTTGCTGATGCGTGGCGTGGAGCCGTCGCCGGGCAAGGCTGATGGCTTTGTGGTGTGGGTGCGGGGCTATGAGCCGCTGGATATGCAGCGCATGATACCGGCAAATAGCTTTGAGCATTACGTGAACCTGCCCGATAGCGCCTATGAGCGCTTGCAGGTGTGGCACGATCAACCCCTAGAACGTATGGCCGGCAAAGTTCAGGAAACCTTCGCGCAGCAACTCGACGCGCTGCAAGCAGCGGGCTGGCAGGTCAAGCTGGACCTGCCCTTCAGCGACGTGGACCGTCTGGTGTATCTAGCGCGTGAGTAACTACTCAGGTACGCGTCCCATTCTCAGTCGCCAGACGTTAAAACGTCCGGCTCCGGTAAGGACAAGCCTGCTCAAGCAGGCTGTATGCAGCGTGCCATAGCCCCCTTCAGGGGGGTTGGCCCTGCGGCAGCCGCTGGCTTTAGCCAGTGGCGACACACACAGACTGGCCTGAGT
>DAOTTW010000194.1:0-9165 GCA_034437615.1 Anaerolineae bacterium
CTGACGCCGCTCGGACACCCAGAAGGGTGTCCCTACAGGGCATCGTTCGTAGGGACACGGCTTGCCGTGTCCGCAAACCGTGTCAATTATTTTGTTGGGATGGCCTTATACGATCAAGTGTCGTGCTGCATCAGATGCTCGACTTCTGCACGGGTGGGCATGGCCGGAATCGCGCCGCGTTGGGTGGTGGCCAACGCCCCGACTGCATTGGCGAAGCGCACGACATTTTCTAAATAAGGCGCGTGGCCGCCGTGTTCGTCGTATTGCTCCAGGAGGCTGACCAGGGCACCCGCGACGAACGCATCACCGGCCCCGGTGGTATCCACCGCCTTGACCTGATAGCCACTGTGCGCGTAACTGCCGCCGCGTGTGTGGATCGTCGCGCCGTTCGCGCCATCTGTGACGATAATCATCTGCGTTTGATCCTGCCATAACTCATCCAGGTTTTGCGACCCCGTGAGGAATTCGAGTTCTTCTCTGCTGATTTTGACGATATGCGCGTACTTGAAGCCCGCCGACATGCCAGAACGCGCCGCGTCTGCGTCAGGCCACAGCGCAAGCCGCAAATTCGGGTCGTATGAGATCAGCTTTTTCTGCTCGGTGGCGTATTCAGCAGCGCTCAATGTGGCGCTACGTGCAGGCTCACTAATCATGGTGATGCTGCCAAAATGAAAGATGCGTGCCTGCTCGATGATGTTCCTGGCCACGTCTTCGGGGCGCATCAACATATCCGCGCTGGGGTGCCGATAAAACATGAAGCTGCGCTCGCCATCGCTGCGCAACGAGACGAAGGCCAGCATCGTGCGTGCCTGTGATGCAAAGCGTAAACCGCTGACATCAACGCCGTTTTCGCGCAGCACATCCGCTAGATAGTGGCCAAAGGGGTCGTCACCTACCTGACCGAGAAAGGCGCTTTTGCGGCCCAGGCGTGCTACCGCTACCGCGACGTTGGCGGGGGCACCACCGGCTGCTTTCTCGAAGCCTGCTGCCTCACTCACCGTAACGCCACTTTGCTGCGCCACAAAATCAATCAACAGTTCGCCCATTGCGACGACGCTCATGACGACATGCCTTTCAAGCGAATGGTAAACGTGGTGCCCTGTTGTGGCACGCTTGCCACCTCCACGCTGCCGCCGAGTAGCTCAATCATGCCATAGGCTACGATGATGCCGAGGCCGCTACCTTTATAATTGCGCACGGTGTCGTTATCCGACCGGAAATAGATCGTGCCAAGCTGCTCCAATTCTTGCGCTGTCATGCCGATGCCATTATCACGGACCTGAATCAGCAGCGTGTTATCTGTCTGCGGGTCTGTGGTCGCGCTCAGCGTCACCTGGCCGACTTTATCTTCATCTTTATCTGCTGTCCCCGGCGAATACTTCAGGCCGTTGTCTACCAGGCGCTTCAGCGCTTCCGCCAGCAGATCGCCGTCTGTTTCCATCAGGGGCAAGCCCTGCGGAATATCCAGCACCAGCTTGCGCTCGAGCGACGCTGCAAGGGGCTGCATGTCCTTTTCAACGCGCATGGCGATGTTCTTGAACATATCCATCTTGGCGCTGACCTTCAGCGTGCGCTTGCGCAGCTTGTTGGTATAGCTCACATCCCACAGCAGGCTTTCCAGGCGGCGCGTGTTGGTCTTCATCACATCCAGGAATTGCTTCTGCATATCGCTGAGTTCGCCCATTTGCCCCAGCATGTCACCGTAGCCGCGTATGCTGGTGACGGGTGTGCGTAGCTCATGGATGGCATGGCCGACGAAGTAGGATTCTTCTTCCATGTAGCTTTGCATATCTGCGGGGGCGGCGTTGTCGGCGGCCTGCTTCAGTTCTTGGGCGTGTTCTTCGGCGGCCTGATCGACCAGTGTTGCAATCTCTTCAATCTGACCCGGCAAGCGCACCGGGATAAGCGCCCCGGTCTTAGCGGCTTCCAGCAATTCCGCCAGCTTTGCTTGCGCTTGCTGTAGTGCGCTCGTCTCATCGGCCATGCGCAGCACTCCTAATCTATACGCTCTTGTGCAACCATGTGCCTCATTGTAACGTTGCGGGGTTAAACTGCAACAGGGCCAGACGACGATGTTTGTAATAAACGACAAACCCCGCTTGCTGTATATCTCGCTGATGCGGATGCCGACGGAAAAAGCGCACGGCCTGCAAATCATGCAAAACTGCGAAGCCTTTGCAGATGAAGGCTATCAGGTGGCGCTGTGGACGACGCGCCGCATCAACACATCAGCATTGCGCAAAGTGCCTGATTTTCATGCCTATTACGGCGTCAGCGCCAATTTCAGCATCAGCCGCCTACCCACACTGGACCTGATGCCGCTAGCAGGTGGCAACGTCAGGCTAGAGCGTGCCTTGTTCGCGCTGGTTATGCTCTCGTTCAGCCTTATGCTGTTGTTGCGGGCGTTCTTCACGCGGGCTGATGTGTACTATTCGCGTGATGAGTTGCCGTTGCTGCTGCTGAGCCTGATTAAGCCGCGTGCAAAGCTGGCCTATGAAGTGCATCAATACAAGCAGGGGTCACGCTTGGGCGCATGGCTACAAACCCAGGTCTGCAAGCGCGTCGGTAGCAGCATCCCGATTACGTCTCGCTTGGCCGACGATCTGGTGAATACGCGCAGCGCTGAGGCCAAGCGTGTGCTGGTGGCGCATGACGGCGTTCGGGCGGCACGCTTTGCGCATATGCCGGATAGGGCCAGCGCACGTCAGCAGCTTGGTTTGCCGCAGGATGCGTTTATCGTCGG
Source organism: Anaerolineae bacterium (assembly GCA_034437615.1). Taxonomy (GTDB): domain Bacteria; phylum Chloroflexota; class Anaerolineae; order Aggregatilineales; family Phototrophicaceae; genus DAOTTW01. Next base: position 2,744 of record DAOTTW010000194.1, read on the forward strand.
CTATGTGGGGCGCTTGCATATGATGGGCATTGATAAGGGCGTCGGGCTGCTGGTGCAGGCCATGCAACAGCTTGACGATGCACTCTTGCTGCTGGTGGGTGGCCCTGATGAGATGGCGCAACGTCTGCGCGATAGCTGGCTGGCGTCGGGTGCGGGTGCAGGGCGGTTCGTGTATCTCGGTGCCGTGCCAGCGGATGCCGTGCCGCGCTATCTGTCGGCGTTGGATGTGGGCGTTGTGCCGTTGCCGGATGTGCCAGAATACGCTTATTACAATTCGCCGCTGAAGCTCTTCGAGTATATGGCGGCAGGGCTGGCTATTGTCGCGTCGGATTTACCGTCTTTGCGGGATGTGCTGCGGCATGAGGATAACGGGCTGTTGTATACGCCAGGGGATGCGGTGGCGCTAGCTGATGCGATCAAACGCTTGCGCGATGATGTATCGCTGCGGGATAAATTGGCAGAACAGGCGCAGGCGCAGGTGATGCGGGATTATACGTGGTCGGCGCGTGCGAGGCGTATATTGAGGCATGTTGACGCCGTTAAACAGAATTTGTAGGGGCACCTTTGCAGGTGCCCGATTGCCCGATGGACGTGCAGAACACGTCCCTACAATGTGATGCCTGTCGCTTGCTTACTCTTCTTCTTCAGCAGGCGGCAGCAGCACAGCGTCGATCACGTGGATCACGCCGTTGTCGGTCTCGATGTCCGTCTGAATGACCTGTACATCGTCGTTCAAGAACACACCCTCATCAGTCACGCTGATGCTGATGGTGCTACCTTGCAGCGTCTCGACCTCTTCGCCGTCCAGCGTCACAACGGTTTCGGCCAGGACTGCGCCTGCAACCACGTGATACAGCAGGATGTCGGCCAGGTCTTCGCGGGCCAGCAGGTCAGCAGCTTCGACTTCCAGCGCTTCCAGCAGGGCACCGAAGGCGGCGTCAGTCGGCGCGAACACCGTCAACTCGGCTTCGGGGTCGGCCACAGCGTCCACTAGCTCGGCTTCCACAAGGGCGGCCAGCAGCACGGTGAATTCCGGCTCTTCGCCTTCAGTTGAAGCGACGACCAGATCAGCGATGGTGTCTTCCATCGTCATCTCTTCACCTTCATCATCCTGGGCGAACGCAGGTACTACCAACAAAGCGAGAAGGCTGAGTAAAGCAATTAACTTACGCATAGACATACTCCATACATTAAAGCGGATAGTCGGGTGCGCTTTGGGGCGCACACATCGCAGACTTTAAGTGGGGGGCATAAGCCAGAATTGTGTGAAAGGTGAGGCAGGGGTTAAGCAGGCGGGTTTCTTTTTTCCTACTTAGCGGTTACTTTCAGGCGACTTATCACTCGGCAACACATTTTTTACAACTTTCACGATTTGGTGAACGCACTTTGCAAAATTGTCCGTAATTTTCGAGGATAAACAGCCCCGGACGCGCAGAAGCGCGTCCCTGCGAGCAAATTCTGTATCGTACCTAAACGTAATTAGCCGGGTTGCTCTGGCTGCCCTTCTTGCCATCAGGCCAGATGGTGTTCTCATCAAAAACCACACCGCTGACGTTGGCCCCGGTCAGGATCGCGCCCTCTAGCACGGCACCCTTCAGCACCACATTCGTCAGGTTCGTGTTCTGCAAGCGTGCGCTGGATAGGCGGCACGCGCTCAGATCGGAGCCAGTCAGGTTTGCGCCATAAAAATCGGTGCCCGTGCAATCGGACGCCTGAAGCCGTGCGAATGGCATATGGCATGAGCGCAAAATAGCTTCTCGCAGGCTGGATGCTTGAATATCGGCGGCGCGTAAGTTGGCCCCTTCCAGGTCCAGCTTGCCCAGGTCCGTCGCGGAAATATCGACACCCGCCAGGCGTGGCCGACTGCCAGCCCCGACGAGCGCGAGAATCAGTTCTTTGCGTGTGATTTCACCCATTGTTTGCTTCCCCTCTGCTCTGCATTAATCGGTCTATTGGTCTGTTGTACCCCGTTTTAGCTGTTCGCGATAGTAGCCGATGATCTGATCCAGCGTAGCGTTTAGCGCGGTGCGCGGTTCCCAGCCGACGACACGGCCAATTTTATCCAGGCTGGGCACGCGCCGCCGAAAATCCTCAAAGCCCGGTGAATACGCCTGATCGTATGGGATTAGCTTGACCTCGGAGCGGCTGCCTGCCTGCTGTCGTACCTGTTTGGCCAGGTCCAAAATGCTGATTTCTTCGTTGCTGCCAATGTTAAAGACCTGGCCCAGCGCGGCATCCGTCAAGGACAAGCGGTAGATCGCCTCCACGACATCGTACACATTACCGAAGCAGCGCGATTGCTGCCCGTCGCCATACACCCGAAGCGGCTCATTCGCCAGCGCCCAGCGCACAAAACGCGGCACCACCATACCATATTGCCCACTCTGGCGCGGCCCGATGGTATTGAACAACCGAAATAAAACCACTGGTAAATCCGCCTCTTGATGATAGGCGAGCGCCAAAAATTCATCAATGGCCTTTGATGCGGCATAGCTCCAGCGGCTACGGGATGTCGGCCCAAGCAGGCTATCGTCGTCCTCACGGAATGGAAAGCGCACCCCCTTGCCATAAACCTCGGAGGTGGACGCAATCAGGATTCTGCGGCGATAGCGACGCGCTGTTTTCAGGATGACCTCTGTACCGCCGATGTTGACTTCGATGGTGTTGATCGGCTCATTGATGATCTTCTCGACACCGACTGCCGCCGCTAAATGAAAAATCACGTCGCATTCGCTCACGAGGCGGTCAATCACAGTCAGGTTGCGGATGTCTTCGATGGCAAAGTGAAAGTTGGGGTGGGTTGTCAGGTGGCTGATGTTGGCAAAGCTGCCGGTGCTCAGGTTGTCGATAATCGTAACAGTGTAATCCTGCTTGAGCAGATATTCTGCCAGATGGCTACCGATGAAGCCAGCGCCACCTGTAATCAGGGCATGGGGCATCGCGTGCACGCTTTCTATCTGTTTTGTCCGTCTGCATTTTTCCATATATAAAAGCCAACAGACGATACTAGAAAACGCCAAATAAGCAACATTCGCTGCTTCTACGCTGAGTGGGGGTCTCAGGGGTTCACAAGGGTAGGTTTTTCATGATTGACTGTATTTTATAGCGGCTTGCGCCGCCCCGGACGCCAAGAATGGCGTCCCTACGGTCCAAAACGGCTGTGTAGGGACGCGGCTTGCTACGTCCGCTGCGAAAAACGCACGACCACGCTATTGTGTGGTGCTACCACCAGTACGCGACGCTACCGAAATGCGATGCAATGCAAGGATACAGGGCGCTGCCTGTACCCTGCTTTGACGCCTAGACAACCGCCTGACGCGCTGCCAGATGCTCCTGAATCGCCTCATTGAGCGTTTCCAGCAGCCAATTACGGGCTTCTTCGTAGGTCGCATTGGGGGCCAGTGACATTTCTTGCGCCAGTTGGCGTGCCAGCTTATCCCGCATCTGCGTATCTGTGAACGTCAGCTTGTCTGTTGCCTCACGCCAGCACAGGTCGCGTAGTGCTTCGGCGAGTTTGCGCGGATCATGACTTTTCATCATGTCCTTGACTTCGTTTTGGCGCACTCTGTGGTCATCTTGAAGAGCTTGGGGATATTCTTTGAAGATTCTGATGATGAATTGGGTGTCCGTTATCGCGGGGCGCACATCGCCGCCGTCGAACTTTTCTTCCTGGATCATCAACGTGCCCTGGTTTGAGGTGAGTTCGATGCAGACGTAAGTCCGTTTCTGGCCTTCGCGCTCGATAATGCGCGTTTCCTTGATCACACCCGCGCCATGCCGGAGGTGTACAACTGAGTCCCCGATCCTGAACATAGGATGTAGCTCCTTCAACTCGCTAAACGGATAGGGAGTGGGTTACGCTTGTGGGGTCGTTACCTGAGTGATGTTGCATTGCGCTGTCTCCACAATTGACCACGCTTTTTGGGCAGTGGTCACCCACACACAAGCGTTCAATCCTACTGGAAAGCCTGCCTTTTGTCTCTGCGACATTTGTGCGCCAGCCTGCATGAGTTTTCATAGATAAATAGATGTTTCGATTGCCTCTCAGGGCACATACCGTATGAGTATGACCTGTTATGATACGTCAGCCAACTCAAATAGATGTTTAATTTTTGCGCCTGCAATTCATGAGTAAATCATGAGAGTATGGCCAGATGGTCCTCCTATGGGTGGCCATCTGAATGCGTGAGGGTGTCCCTACAGGGCATCACTTGTAGGGCCCCGCTTCGGCGCATCTGCAAACCGCAAAAACTATATTGCAACCTTATCTGCACCATCGTGCATAAGCCTCTGCTGTACATGCAAAGCAAATTGTAACAAAATTATAACCGTATCAATACGATCCTGAAACCATCTTTATATAGGCCTTTGCTTGCAATTCCCCGCTAAACCGTGATAGATTAAGTTTGTGAAATGTAACGACAGTTTAGCTTTGCAATCATTTTTTCGCGCTCAGGAGCGTGCAGCCTATGAATGATAAAATCCTGGTCATTGATGACGAAGAACCAACAGTCGAACTGATCGACCTATTGCTCACCCGGCGCGGCTTCGAGACGATCCGCGCTTATCGTGCGGAAGAAGGGCTACGCAAGGCCTACCGTCATCAACCTGATCTGGTTTTGCTGGATATTATGATGCCGGATATGGACGGTTGGGATGTCTGCCGCCGCCTACGAGAAATGTCCGACGTGCCCATCATCTTCTTGACAGCACGTAGCGATGTGAAGGACGTGGTGTATGGCCTGGAAATGGGCGCAGATGATTACGTCATCAAGCCTTACGACAACGAAGAGTTGGTCGCCCGCATCAAGGCACACCTACGCCGTTCCCCACGCCCGAACATGAGCGAAGAGCTACAATTTAACGATGGTGAGTTTCGGCTGAACTTCATGAACCGCGAAGTGTGGGTCCGCAACGAATTGAAGCACCTGACGCCGAAAGAATTCAACCTGCTAGCGGTGCTGGTGCGTAACGCGGGGCGTGTGGTCAGCCGTAAAGAACTGGTGACGCAGGCCTGGGGTGAAGAATATATGGATGCCATCGACAGTCTGAAGCTCTACATCCATTACCTGCGGCAAAAAATGGAAGTGAACCCACAGCAACCGGAATACATCATCACATCGCGGGGTGTGGGCTATCGCTTCGTGAACCGCTGAAGGCCAGCGCCACAAGACGATCATCAATGGGATGCTGCGCCACCGGGGTTAATCACATCGTCCAGTTGATCCAGGCGCAAGGAACGCCGCCGCGCTTCATTGCGGTTCACACGCGGCTCTAGCCGATCCAGCAGGGACCGATAGAAATAATTGCGGTTGCGCATCCGCACAAATTTTGCGACATGCTTACTGGCATTAACGCGCAAAATGTCGTCCTCAGCCAATTGCACGACATCGTTGCCATCGACCTGCAATGAAACCGTGTGGCGGTTGTCGATGGCGGGGCACACATCAATGTGCGAGCCTTCAGAGATGACAATCGAGCGGTCCATGCTCAGGTGGGGCGCAGTGGGCACGATGAGGATATTCAGCAGGTCCGGCGGTAGGATTGGCCCGCCACTGGCCAGCGCATAGGCCGTTGACCCGGTTGGTGTGGCGATAATCAGCGCGTCCGCGTTGTAGGTCGTCGCCCAATACTGGTCGATGTAGAGGTCAACCTGTACCATGCGCCCAATCGTTCCACCGCTAACCACAACATCGTTCAGCGCGTCCCCCTGATACACCAGCGCATTCCCACGCACCACGCTCGCCGTCACCATCATACGCTTCTCAATCCAATAATCGCCTTTGAGGATCACACTCAGGCTGTTTTCCCATTCCGGCGGCCCCGCAATCTCCGTCAGGAAGCCCAAGCGCCCCATGTTCAGGCCCAGCACGGGCACATTGTATGGCGCACACACGCGGGCCGCCTTCAGCATCGCGCCATCACCGCCAATGGCGATCACCATATCTGCACACTGTACGTCATCCAGCACGCTGTTTTCATCCCATTGTTCATGCAGCCAGGTCGTTATCTGCCGCTCCTGTAAGGATGCAATGACCTGATGCGCGACGGGTGACGTTTGCGGGCGTTTGGGGTGTGCGAGCACGCCAATGCATTGCAATGCTGTCATTCATGCCTGCCTTTTTGCTGATCTACCCTGCCAGTTTATCTCAACTGTACAGCAGTTTGCAGACGCAGCAAAGCGCATCCCTACAAACGAGTACATTTCAATGTTTTGGCGTAACGACTCGGCCAGGCATGTTTTGCCCGCGAATTGGCCCTCACCCCCTCAATCTTCTCAGGGGTAGGTATTTCATGATTGACTGTATTTCATGGCGGCTTGCGCCGCCCCGGACGCCAAGAATGGCGTCCCTACGGTCCAAAACGGCTGTGTAGGGACGCGGCTTGCTGCGTCCGCTACCGAAGACGACGACAAATCTAAA
>DAOTTW010000195.1:0-2361 GCA_034437615.1 Anaerolineae bacterium
GCCGGCAGCGACAGCGGCACGTAGATGCGCCAGTAAATCTGGAAGACGCTCGCACCATCCACAACGGCGGCTTCTTCCAGGTCACGCGGCACAGTGCGGAAGAACTCACGCAATAGAAACGTGCCAGTCGTGCCCACAAAGAACGACGGTACAATCAGCGGGTTATACGTGTCGATCCATGCACCGCCGAAGAATTTCATGATGGGTTCAAAGACGCGCAAAGCCAGCAGAAATTCCGGGATGATGGTGACCTCAAGCGGGATGATGGCCGTCGCCAGCAGCAAGGCAAACAGGATATTCTTGCCGCGAAATTGCATCCGTGCGAAGGCAAAGCCCGCCAGCGAACTCGTGATTAACTGGCCGATGCTCGCCATCATCGCGATGTAAAAGCTGTTGAAGCTGTAGCGTGTAAAATTATGCTCTGCAAACAGCGCTTGATAAGCCTCAAACATCTCTCGTGTGAACAGCTTATCCGGCAACAGTTGCGGCGGCAATGTAAAGATCGCGCCGGATGTCTTGAATGTGGTCGAGACCATCCAGATGAACGGAAAGGCCATCAAGAAGGCCACGAGCGACAAAGACGCATAGTTCAAGGCCCTACGCAGCAGTTTACGCACGCGCTGCGCGTCTTGAGGCGTGAGGCTCTTACGCTTTTCACGCTGCCCAGCTTTAAATGATCGTTTGGTCTTAGTAAGCATCTTGCACCACCCAACGCCGCCGCAGCATAAAGTTCAGGACGGTAATAGCGACGACGACCAGCGTTAAAATGTAAGCCAGAGCCGACGAGTAACCATAACGGAAAAACTGGAAGGCGTTCTCGTAGATGTAATAGGGCAGTGTCGATGAAGCGTGCAGCGGACCACCTCCCGTCATGGCGAACGTGACCTCAAATGTGCCGAAGCTATCGAAAAGTGTGATAATCAGCACGAAGAACGTCACGGGTGAGAGCATCGGCAGCGTAATGCGCATGAACATCTGCCAGCCGTTTGCCCCGTCAATGCGCGCCGCTTCGTATAAATGGTCGGGGATGCCCTTCAAGCCCGCCAGGAAAATCATCATAGGCAACCCGGCGGATTTCCAGATCGACACAATAATCAGCACCAGTAGCGCCGTATCTGCATCGCTCAACCAGTTCGGCGGACTCTGTACGCCAACCGTGCGTAAAACGTGATTGAGGATGCCGTAGCGTGACGTGAAAATCCAGTTCCACACCAGCGCAACCGCCACCATCGACGTAATTGCAGGCAGGTAGTACAAACCACGATAGAAGGCGATGCCTTTTAGCTTCTGATTGACCAACAACGCCAGCGCCAGCCCCAGGATCATCACACCTGGCACGTAGAACAGGCCAAACTCAAAGGTGTTAATCAGTACCTTCCAGAAGGTAGCCGAGGCGAAAAGCTCTTCGTAGTTGCCAAAGACGATGAATTCGGGGGCAACCGTGCCACGCCATTCTGTAAAACTAATGAGGAAAGACCCAAGGATCGGCCCGAAGCGAAAAAGAATCAGGCCCAGGAGCATGGGCGCGATGAAATAATAGGGTGTGATCTTGTTATAGCGCACGGCTGTGGTCCTATATCGAGCTGGCGTTTGGTGGATCAGCATCGAACGTAGGGACACCCTTATGGGTGTCCGCCGGACGCGCAGAAGCGCGTCCCTACGAACGTATTTGCCTATGCGTCTAGGTTATTCCTCGCCGTAGAAGCGATCCAGCACCGCGTTAGCGGTTTCGCCAGCAGCGGCGATGGCGTCTTGCAAGCCGACGTTACCGTTGAATGCTTCAGTCAGTTGGCCCTGCAAACCAGCACCGCCAACGTAGCCACGCCATTCACCCCAGCCGGGTGTGAAGCTGGTCGGCCCAACGTTGTCGGCCCACTCCAGCAAGAACCCCTTGTTGGCGGGCAGCAGGTCCGGCTCCAGCCATTCGGCGCTTTCAGTCACGGTGCGGTGAATCGGCATCTTGCCCGCTTCGACGTTCTCGATGGTGCGCAGTGGCCCTGTCAGGCATTCGACCAGTTCCCAGGCTTCTTCGGGGTGTTCTGTCGTCGCGCCCACTGCGGTCAGGTCACCCCAGCCATAGGCCGTGTCCTGTTCCCATTGCGGGCCACGCGGCGGCGCAGCAATCGCCCATGTAAAGTCAGCATTGTCACGAATACCGTCAATGCCCCAGGAGCCGTCGATCCACATCGCAGCCAGGCCAGTGTGGAAGGGGTTGGGCAGACCTTCGACCTCAGCCGGGGTCGGTGCGAAGCCATCCTGAACCAAGCTGTTGACGAACTCAACCGCTGCGATTGCACCTTCATTGGGGGCAAACTCGGTCTTGTCGTCGTTCAGCCAGCGCCCGTTATTCTGGTACACCCA
>DAOTTW010000196.1:0-14705 GCA_034437615.1 Anaerolineae bacterium
GGCGCTATAAAAGCATTTTTGGGGTTATTTTTTTAAAGATTCACGAAGTTATAAACGACAAATCACATTCATCAAGCACAAATTTTTTGCTTATCTTTATCAGATTCAGTCAATTTTGAAAGATTTAGTATTTTCTATTACAAACGGGAGGGTCATGTTTACAGGGGTAGGTATTTGGTTTTTCGTTGTTCCCATGTGGCGGACGCACCAGTGGTGCGTCACTACAGGGTCGCAATTATTCACAACGGGTCTGTAGGGACGCGGCTTGCTGCGTCCGCTGACGAAAACGGCGAAAATCTGACATACCTACCCCTGAGGAGTCATGCCCCTTCCCCTACCAGATGCGTCTGATAGTTGCCGTCAGGCGAATTAGGCCAAGCCCTGACGCCACAACTGATCCAGCGTTTGCATGACCATCAGATTAAATAGCTGGTAGCCATAGCCGTAGCCCTCATCATAGGTGATGTGGTCCGGCAGGTATGCCGAGAAGGACGGCCAATCGTTGCTGTTGAGGTCCAGCCCGTTATTCGTCAGGCCATGCATCGGGCCGCCATAATCCCATACTGGCACGCCGTAGCTAGCCGCAACATCTTGGATGATGGCGTTGGCCTCCGCAGGCGAGAAGTTGTCGCCCAATGCAGGCGGAATCGTGCCAAGCGCAGGCGTCACACCGTTCTGAAGGGTGATTTCGACAATGCGAGATAGATTGATGCGGAATGCCAACGGCGTCAGCTTATCCGTATCGTTGTTGCCCAGCATAATCAACGCGATGCTGGCCTGTGAATCGCGCAGTTCGCACTCCAGCGGCGTTTCGCCTTCGTTGCACACTGCCGGGTTTGCCAAGCGCAAATCCAGTACGCTTTCGGTGGTATAGCCCAGCCCAGCCGCCTGTGAGGTCCGCAGGAAGGAATTGACGCCACCCCGGAAGTATTCGACGGCTGGGCGCAGTGGCTCATAGGCCCCGAACACAATGTTCAGATAGCCGCCCATTGGGATGTAGGTTTGCTCTGCAACGGAGATTTCATCCCCGACGATGGCGAAGTTGCCTGCACTGCCCGCCGGACGTGGTGCCTGGGCCGCTGCGCCGCCTGCGTTGGTGCTATCGGCTGCCGCCGCGCCATCACCGCTGCCAGCCGCAAACGAGACATTGGCAACGTAACGCGCCGCCACCCAGCCTTCGCTGCCATCAGCCAGCCGCACATTCAGCCAGCTACCATTGCCGTTGCGACCCAGCACCGTCAGCGGGGTTTCCGGTAGCAGTTCACGGATGACGCCGCTAGCGGTCGTGGCATCCTGACGCAGATTCAGGGTGATGCCGCTGCGGACGCGGGCGGTGCCTGCGGCGGCGCTGCCCTGTGCACTGGTAGCGGCAACTGTGCTAGCTGTATTTGCTGCTGGCGCGTCTGCTGCTGTCGGGGTCGGACCGCTTACAGTTGGGATGCTAGAAATGGGCGCGAATAGTTCTACGAAGCGTGCAACCACCCATCCGCTCTGGCCATCCGGCGTTGTGACCTCAAACCAGCGGCTATTTTCGGTGCGGCGCGTCACTGTTAGCGGCGTACCACCAGCAATTTCCATGATGACGCCTGTGGCGGTCGTCGGTTCCGGGCGCAGGTTCAGCGTCGCGGCCATGTCGATAACCTGAGCGTTGCTGCCTTGTGCGCTAGCGACGCCAAAGGACAGCCCTAGCAGCAGAATCAGTGCAAAACATGCGGTTCTCAGCGTCAGTCGGCGCTGCATAATGTCTTTCTCCTATTTTTTTCTTCGCTTGCTTTTGCAAATCATCCATAGTTTTACACTGAGATGGCGATGGGTGCAACGATGCGCTGTGACGGCTCATAAACGAACGAAAACAAATCCATACACTCTTTAGGGACAATCTTTTAGGGGTGAAGCGTGCTGCGATGCATTACACCCCCACAGCAGGTTTTAGTAACTACTCAGGCCAGTCTGTGTGTGTCGCCACTGGCTAAAGCCAGCGGCTACCGCAGGGCCAATCCCCCTGAAGGGGGCTATTGCACGCTGCATACAGCCTGCTTGAGCAGGCTTGTTGTTACCGGAGCTGGACGTTTTAACGTCTGGCGACCGAGAATGGGACACGTACCTGAGTAGTTACAGGTTTTCAGCGGTCAAATGTGCGGTCAAACATGGATGATGTGAGGAATCTGCACAACTGTAATGCTAAAATGGGGCCACACAGCAAATGTTACACGAGGGACACATCATGGTTGCGCAGAGCAAAACGCAAATGCGTGCCGACGAATTTTACAACCTGCCGCAATATCAGGAGGAGCAAGCGCGCATTGAGCTAATCAACGGCGAAGCTAAGACACAAATGCCACCCATACTGCTGCATCAAGAAATTGCCGGGTTTATCCATGTCTTGTTATGGTTGTATGCTGCTCAGAACGGCGGTAGAACCTACCAAGCGCCGACAGAAGTTTATTTAGACGAAGAAAACATCTTTGAACCGGACGTATTTTATCTCAAGCCAGATACCAAGTGCATCAGGGAGCGCAAACGTATTGTCGGTGCACCTGATCTGGTGGTGGAGGTGCTATCGCCCAGTACAGCCAAGCGCGACCGCCAGGAAAAATATAGGGCGTATCAGCAGCACGGCGTTAGCGAATACTGGATTGTGGATCCAGCGCATAGCGTGCTGGAAGCGTGGAGGCTGCAAGACGGCGAATTTCAGCGCCTGGGGGCTTATGGGCCGGAGGACACGCTGCAATCGCCATTGTTGGGTCAGGGTGTGGCCATGCAGCCGATCTTTAGCTCAGCGCAGGCCTGAGCAAGCGCCCTAAACGCAGCAAGTCAATCGGGTGGCGCGTCTTCGGGGTAGCTATCGCGATCTATCGTACCAGGGTCCACGTCTGGCCCTGGCAGCCTATTTGCCCACGTGCCCGCCGTGATGACCAGCTTATCCGCAGCCATCAATTCCTCTCAAATTTGAGGTACGTACCTCAAATTGTCGTAAATCCTGCTGTTCAACGCGAAAACGCAGCGTTATCATAGGCAGCAAATAACGTTTGATGCGCCGATTTTTTTTGTGTGCGGTGCGCTTATTTGCAGATGAGAGGCGACGTTATGCAGGTGATTACGCTGCTGAACGAGAAAGGCGGCGTGGGCAAAACCACGCTGACCAACACAATCGGCACCGGGCTGGCCATCCTGGGGCACCGCGTTTTGCTGGTAGACGCCGACCCACAAGGCAACCTGACCAGCGGCTTGGGCGCTGAACCTGGCCCCGCGTTCTATGATTTGCTGGTGCGTGATGCCAGCTTTAACGATGTCGTGCGCTATGTCTCGCCCGAATTATACGAATCCCCACAGATGCCCGTGCGCGGCCACCTGTATTTAATACCCGGCAACAAAGAGACGCGCACCATTGCCCAGAATATTGACGATGCGCTGGCGCTGAAAAATAAGCTGGATGAGGTCGAAGATACGATTGATGTGGTCATCTTCGATACATCGCCCACGCCATCCCTGCTGCATTCGGCTATCTACCTGGCCACCGACCATATTTTGCTGCCGACAGAGCTTGAATACTACAGCTTTCAGGGCCTGGTGCATAGCTTGCAGTATCGTCAAGGCTATGACACGCGGCGCTTGCAATTCGTGGGTCGCCATATCAACCTGATGGGCATTATCCCCACAAAATATCGCGGCAAAACGCTTGAGCACGAGGAAAACCTGCAACGCCTGCAATCGCAATTCGGGGATAAGGTGTGGCCGCCGCTGCCGCTGCGCATCGTCTGGGGCGAGGCACCGCTGCGCAAGCGCTCGATCTTTAATTATGCGCCGACCAGCATCGCCGCCCGTGAAGCCTGGAACCTTGTCAAAAAAGTGCATGGAGTATTGACACATGAGCAGGAATAGAAAGCGCGGCAACCCCAACGAGACAGACCCCTTCGCCGCGCAGCCAACAAGCCTGACGATGGAAGAAGCGGACGCGCTCAGCCTCGGCGCACCGCCCATCATGAAAACCAAGTCATTGCAATTCAAAGATAACGGTAAAATCTCGTTTCGGCGCTTTCAGTTGACGCAGGTCGGCTTTGAGCCGCCCGCCGACGCCAACGCCGAGGAATGGCAACAACTGGCCGATATGCTGTTTCGGCTGGACGGTGCGCTGCAATGGATGATCGGTGACTTCCTGCTGCATGAAACAGCATGGGGCGACACGGCGAGGATCGCAGCGGAATTCGGCTATGAAGTGGGCACCCTCTACGATTACAAGAAGGTCGCGAAAAATGTACAAATTGGGGTACGTACCCCAAATTTGAGCTTCGGACATCACAAGCTCGTTAAGTCGATGGATGAGGCCGACCAGCGCAAATGGCTACAGCGTGCCGAGCAAAATGGCTGGTCCGTCGCGGAGATGCGCCGCCAGATACGCGCCAAAAAGCCGCTCAAGCAGCTTGACCACAGCGCACAGATTGCCAGCCGCTTCCGCAGCAGCATAGACAGCTTTGATAGCGAGATCGACAACGCCGACCAGGACGAATTGCAGCAAATCATGGACATCCTGCAACAGAAGCTAGAGCGCGTGCGCTCACGTTTGGACGTCCGAGGCCACCCCGATAGAATAACGGTCACATCCGAATAAGTCATGATAATTTGCCGCCAAAACTACAGCCACCACGCGGCAAATTTCATCCCCCCACATCAGCGCAATTTCAACGTCGATGCACCTACCCTATCAAGCACCAGCACACCCCTGCTGTTGACAGCCCCACAACAAACGGCTATGCATCGCCATCCTACGAAAAATGTGCGCGGTGGGGTAGGTGGCCTGCCCTAATATTTGCAAATGCGATAACCTCTAAAACAGACGATTTGGGATATGTGTCGGCAGGCAACTTATCAGCATAAATCAGCACTTATCGCAGGTAAACTCAAAGCGGTTTTTCGTTTATAAATATAATTATGGTAAATATATTTGTGGTGTGGCACTGCGTTGATTCAACGCAGGCCGTCCAGGACAAATCACAGGTTGGCAAGGCCGCGAACACACGCCAAAAACAGCTACAGCACACCCTATGCCGCTAAACAGGGCAGGTGACAGCGCCAGAGGGTTAGATTATTGTTATATTGAGGGCCATTAGGCATATTGAAGGGCTATAGGGGGTCATTTGCGCGAAAACGCCGAATCACGTCGATTCGGATATTGCATTTTCAAGCGGAATAGAGTATATTCTTTTTAGCACTTTAACAACTGAAGTAGCGCTTTCGAATGGCTTCTTTTGGACTTGTTTCCGTCGGAGTACGGACCCTGAATGCACAACTGAGGACATCCAGGGTATTCGGGCACGGGAGGAAACTAGTCAAGGAAAGAAAGTTTCTCGAAAGACTTCCAGTGAGAATAGTCGATTGTACCCTGAGCGAAGTATGATAACGCGAAACCCATCGCTTTGCAACGGTCAACTCGAATGGATGGTAAACATCCCGACATCCTGGAAGACGAAAGCATCGCCGCGTGCGCAAGATTGACATCTGCGCTGGAACAAACGCGCTGTGCTAGAACGCGCTCACGGATACCAAGCGGCTTTCACACCCCGGCCGCAAGCCTCGTTACGCTGGGAAGTATTTATGGGATTACTGATTGGCGTATAAAAAAAACCCCAGACAACATCTGAGGCTTCAGTTAGGTTAAACCTAATGTATCCATGTAGAGCGCCTTTCTAAGCACCGGCGCCCAGCACTAGATCGAGGTTTTAGCGCATAACCAATACACTAAACCTTAACAATTCGGTATGGAGGATACCACATGAATACGACACATTCAACACAAGCAAGATTAACAGACGGCAATAACGGGGAGGCCGCAAACACTTATCAGGCGGGTAATGTAAGCGATAAAAGCAACGAATCACCCCAGACCGAGACCAAAGCCGATACCCCTATGAAGCGTGAACCCTTTGCCGCCATCTCGCATTCTCTAATCGGCTACCTCGCGCTCGTGGAGATGGCGGTTTACCTCGTGCTGGTCAAGTATGCGTGGTGCAACAACAACCGCGTAAGAATCACGATGAACCAGATCGCAGAAGAAGCGAATATCAGCAAGCGTAGCGTGGTCAAGGGCGTTGCCGGACTCGAAGAACTGGGGGTCATCACGGTAGAGCGTAGCAAAGAAAGCGCTAATCGCAACGCCATCAACATCTACAGCCTGACCGGAATGGGGGCCGATGTCGCGCTGAACCGCCAGGCAAGTGCATCTTCTGCACCCGCCAATGGCCAAGCTGGTGCAAAAAATGCACCCAGCAAAGTGCAAAATGTGCACCGCTCTTTAACCAATAAAACCAACCAACAACAACAAAAGAATGATGATGATGAAAAAGAAAATATTCATCTACAAGAAGAAATTATGCATTTAAGTGAAAAAACAACCGACTACAAAGAAATTGCGCAAAACACAAAAGAACAAGCAAGGTCCGCGCAAAACACAGAAAAACACACAGGGTCCGCGCAAAACACAGAAGAACAAGCAGGGTCCGCGCAAGCACAACAGGAGCCACCAACAGGTGATCCCGAAGTATTAGCCTTGCTTTATGCCAACGACATCAATCCCAGCAGCATTTACAAGTACAATCTGGGGTGGTTGCCGTTGGAGCGGGTACAACAGGTGATACAAGCCTCACACATCGCAGAGGCACATGGGTCCATCAGGGTCACACGTCAGGCCTGGATCGTACATCACCTGAGCAAAGGCGAATCCGTCGTTTGCTGGTTCAAGTCATCCGACAGCAACAGCAGTGATACTGACAGCACGAGTAGCGACAGCAAAAAATCGCAGCAAAAGCCGAAAAGCCGCAAGCAGCAAAGCAAAAAACGGAAATCAAGAGAGGAAGAGGAGAGAGAGAGCCTGGCAGAAATATCTGCAATGATAGACAAAGACATGTGGGAAGAAAACCCTCACTACGATCCAACAGCGCCAAAACCAGAAGAAAACCCGCTACCAGACTACTACACGCCCGATGAAGACCTCAAAGAGTTGTGGCGGAGTTACAGGAAGGAAATACACCGCAAAGTGCCACACGTCGCCAAAGAAACCTCAAATGCTAACTTTATGGGCGTTGATAATGGCGTGATCGTAATTGCAGTGTGGGCTAGCCATCACTACACCGTGTTGATAAATAAAATGTATCGCAAGCGTACAGACCCGATCTGGCAGAAAATCTTCGGGGATATACCATACCGTGTCGAAAATCGGGCAAATTATGAGAAACCAGAAGACCTGGGCTATTTGTAGACCAGCGTGTCACATAAATAAGAAAATAAAGAAATAAGAAAATAAAGGAAATAAACGATGGTCTTGCCAAAACTGACACACAACCCCGCCACCATTCTATGCTTGACCTGCCTGTTTTTCATGACATGGCCCGCACACGCGCAGGACGACCCCACCTACAGCAGCATCCCAGTAATAGACGTTGTAGCCGGATTCGGCACAAGCTACAGCGGTGGTGAATTCCTGTCGATGGCGATTGACACGGCAGATGGCGCGCCGATGCTGGCCTACAGCGTCTTTGACCCTGATGCCGCAGCAGAAAATCAGCCTTTTGTGCAGCGGCGCGCTGATGGTGTGCTGATGCTGACCTTGTGCGATGACCTGCAATGCGCAAAGCCTGAGCACATCATATACACAGAGGATGCGGACAACGACGGCACAACAGACAACATCGGCTACGACGCCGACATCGCGCTGAATCCGGCCACGAGCAGCCCGATAGCCATCTATCGCAACCAGACGACAGGCGCACTGCGCATGTTGATCTGTAGCCCTGCGGCGATGCTGGATACACCAGCAGATAAATGCAGAGTGCAGGCGACTATCACGGTTGACCCCGGCGACATCGCCAACGGCATCTATGCGGGTTTAAATGCAGATGTGGCGATCAATGACAGCGGCCAAGCCTATATCGTGTATCGGCGTGCTGCTGGCCCCGGCCCGGATGCACCCCCGCCGACCATCGAGCTTGTGCGCTGCGACCTGCAAGCGGCCACCTGTGAGACGCTGCAAAGCCTGAGTGATGTCGGCAACCTGCGCAACTTCTTATCGCTGGCACTGATACCGGATAGCCAGATTCCGGTTGTCAGCTACAACGAGAGCAGCGGCCCGCGCCCACCAAGCACGCGCCTGCGCCTGCTGACCTGTAGTGATGCCGATTGCAGCACGATACAGCGTGTCAACCTCGATGGTGATGCACAGGACGCCGTGCCGCCGTATCAGGTGGGCTTCTTCTCTGATCTGGCCTTTGTGGATGCCAACACCGCCGACGATGACCTGGAGCTAATTGTGGTCTACATCGCGCAAAACAATCAGGACGGTGACCGGGGCATGGTTCTAACGGTCTGCGATGAATCCCCGCCTTACACAGATTGCAACATCGACGACGCCGACGCGAATTTGCAACGTGTGCGGCTTTATGGCCTGGGGCAAGCGCCCTCTATTGCCATAGACTCGGCGACGGGTTGGCCGCTGATCGCATTTCAGGATACCGAGACGACCAGCCTCGCACTGTTAAGGTGTGGCAGCGCCGATTGTGCGGATACAGATGCAAATACGGTAGTGGTGTCGTTAGGGGGGCAGGATGCTGTCGTGCAGGATACGGGGCGGCAAACCAGTTTAGCGCTAGAAAAGAGCGCCGATGGCGTCACGTGGCCTGTGATTGCGCATTACAACGCAACGCAACAGCGCCCGGAACTGTATCGCCCGGACGCTGAATAGTTATCGTCAGATGTAAATTGTTGGTTGTAGGGGCTTGCTTACAGGGGCTTGATGCATCAGGCCCCTACGCGATTATTCACGCGGCTTGCGGCGCTGGAATAGGCCGACAAACCCAGCGTGCAGCGGGTACAGCAGGCTATAGGCCACTGGCACCACGACCAGCGTCAGCACCATACTACTGAACACACCGCCGATCACCACAATCCCCAGGTCAGACGCGATCACAGCGCCCTCGCTCAGGCCGATGGCCAGCGGAATCAGCGCGATGATGGTGGCTAGCGATGTCATCAGGATAGGCCGCAGACGCCGCTTACCCGCCTCCAGCAGCGCATCCTTGACGGACATGTTTTCCTCGCGGCGGTTCTGTAGCACGCGGTCGATCAGCACAACGGCGTTCGTAATCACCAGACCCAGCAACATCAGCATACCGATCAGCGCCGACACACCCAGCACGCGATCTGTGATCGTCAGCGCGACGGCTGCACCCACGAAGGACACCGGAATACTCAGGATCAGCACCAGCCAGTACACCGGCGATTGGAAGGTGACGATCAAGATGCCGATCATGATGACCAGCGCCAAGCCCATCGCACGCGGGATACTGGCGAAGCCCTCCGTCTGAATTTCACTGGTGAAGCCGCGACTGACCGTGACGCTATCCGGCAATGATTCGATGCCTTGAATGGCTTCAATCGCTTCTTCGGTCACGCCGATGGTATCCTCGGTTTCCAGTTCAGCGGAATACTGGATGCCGCTCTGCTGGTTCACGCGGATGAACGTCGGCGGGGCTTCGTCATCGCCGCCGCCACCGTCGGCTGCGGAGAGGTTGCTGCTGACGTTGGCCACACCTGGCACGCCTTCTAGCGCGGCGACGACCTGCGGGTTAAGTTGCTCGATGGCAGCCTGCGGACCCGATACGACCAGTTGCAGGCCACCGAAGCCCGTCGATTGCGCAGAGCCGCCGGAGACGGTCACGTTATCCTCGCCGCCGAAGATGGCCTCGGCTTCTGCGCGGATTTCCTGCACGTAGCGATCCAGCTCTTCGGCAGGCACGTCCAGCTTGACGACCAGCCCCGCCTGCGTCGGGGTCACGCCACCGCCACCGAATAGCGCGGCAAAGGCTTCAAAGCCGCCACCGCTGCCGCCGCCGACAGTCGCCCGCACGCTTTCCAGCAAGTCGGGGTATTCGTCCTGCACCCAGGTTTCAAATTCTTCGGCGCGTTCGTTGGTCTGTAGGATGCTCGTGCCGTTGGGCATCGAGACGTTCACATTGATCTGTGGCTCGCCAAAATCGGGCAGGAAGGCGAACGGGCGCTGGCTCAGCAGGTAGAAGCCCGCGAACATCGTCAGGAAGGCTAGCGCAATCGTCACGATTTTTGTGGTGAAATTGCGCAGCGTCAGCCGCAGCACCGGAATATAGAATTTGCTCAGCCACAAATCCTCATCTTCGGGCGTGTCTTCCGGGCTGATGAACAGATACGACAGCACCGGCACCACCGTGATCGCGACCACGAACGACCCCACCAGCGCATACGTCACCGACAGGCCGAAGGGCAGGAAGAAAGCACCGATCAGGCCACCCGTCAGGCCCAATGGCAAAAAGACGGTCATGGCGATCAGCGTGGCGGTGAAGATGGCCGACGACACATCCCGCGTGCCTTTCAGCACGATCTGCTTTTTCGCTTCGTTGTCTAAGCGGCCATTAGAGTCGGCTTGCTGCATCTGCCGGAAGATGTTTTCCAGCACCACAATCGAATCGTCCACCACACGGCCAATCGCCACCGTCAGGCCGGATAGCGTGATGATGTTCAGCGTCAGGTCATCGGGGAAAACCGCGACGATCAGTTGGCCCAATGTGCCCAGGTTCGATAGCGGTGCCACGACCTCACTCATGAATGGCGCGACGAAGTGCATCAGCACCAGCGCCGTGAAGATTGACATGGGGATGCTGACGGAGATCACAATCGTCGCACGCCATGCGGGGTAGGGCACTTTACCGGGCCACAGCATAATCAATACGCCGACAACCGCCACGCCGATGAACAACACGCGGATAACGGCATCGGCTTGCGCGAACGCCTGCCCGAAGTCACCGCCTGCGGCCTCTAATCCCAGCGCAGTAACGCCCAGCAGCCCCAGCAGACCAACGGCGAATATCAGCCCGCCTGTCAGCAAGCGCCCGCTGCGGTTCCACACGCCACCACTGAGGAAGATCAGGATAATGATGATCGCAAAGACCGCGCCCAGGCTGCCTTCGCGCACCACGCCCGTAATGCTCTCTTCGATCTGGCTGGATTGTTCTTCGATCACGCCGATCTCGATGGCTTCGGTCTCGGCGTCCAGTTCAAACAGCAGGTCCTCGATGCGGTTATAGGTCGTGACGGTGTTGGCGTCGCCGTCTTTGTAGACAGCCATCACCAGCGATGAGTTGCCGTTGTTGCGTGTGATGGTGCGCGTGGCCTCAAACGTATCACCGCCGGATGCAGCACGCTCTTGCAGGCTTTCCGGCAGCACCGCAAGCGTCTCTTCCGGCATGGCCGCCAGCGCTTGCGTCGTCATGTCGTTGAAGGCCGCCTCGTCGCGGTCCAGGATGTAATTAGCGATCTCCGGCGTTAGCGCTTCCATCAGTTGATTGCCGAAGGACGCTGCAAAGTCATAGATCACGGTTGTGACGCTGACGATGCCATCAAACTGTGCATCTGCTGGGAAGCGGAAGAAGTCATCGGCGCTATCCAGTTCAAACCCGCCCAGGCGTTCCCCGGTCTGTTCCCACACAGCCGCCAATGCTGGCGCGTTGGGGTCCGCAGGCGGCAAATCCGACTGGTATTCTGCCCGTAGCGCCGCAAACGCGGAATCCTGTTCTCCGGCTGCGATGGCCTGTGCGGTCTGGGCGGTCTCGGCGTCCAGCGTAGCGAAGGCGTCATCTGGCAGCGATGCCAGCGCTTCCCGCGAGAAATCCAGCAGCACAGCGCTATTCAGGTTGCTGATGAAGCCCGCTTCTTGCAGCCGGAAGTAACCCACCAGGGTCGGCGTCAGGCTATCGAAGAGGCGGATCTGATAAGCCGATTCGGCACCTGTCAGCGCGTCGTTGATGCGGTTCAGGATTTGCGAGGGCGAGCCATCGGCAAGCGCAATCAGGTCGTCGGCGTTCTGTAGTGACCTGCCGTTGCTGAATTGCGGCTGTTCGGCCAGTTGATCCCAGTCATCCGGCAGCGGCGGCGCTAAGCCCTCAATCAGCAAGGTCTCGTCGCTGAAGTAGTCGTAGACGCCAGCCTGTAGCGAACTGGCAAAATCCGGCAGGTTATCGACCAGATATTGATAGACATCAGCGCTAGGGCAGCTAATCAGCGTCTCGGCAAAGTCGAAGTTGCCTGCGGTGATCGCCAGCAAGCCGACGCCGCACTCGTTCAGCGCGGGGACGAAATCCGCGATGTTGAGGTCAGCGAAGCCAGCCGGGGCCGCATCTGCATCGCTATCGCCATCTGCATCTGCGCCGCCGCCAAGCGCCGCCAAATCGTTGAATTGCAGCAGCAGGTTGAAGAAATCTGCGCCCCCGATGGACGACACACCCCCAAACGCCTCGGCAATCTCGCCGGATAGCTGCACCGCGATCAGATCATCAGCCGTGTTCAGCTCTGCGCCGAATTGCTCACCGATCAGGGCATACAGTTGCGGCAGTTGCGGGCCTTCTGGCAGCGCCGCGCTGTCTGCTGCATCTGGGTCTGCTGCATCGCTCTCGCTATCAGCCGTCTCTGCTGCTGCGGCTGTATCGCTGCTGCCATCGGGTGTATCGGTGGCCAGTGCGCCTGTGCTGACGATGCTGAACTGCGCGAGCGGCAAATCCGACAGGCTGAAGGCGATCAACTGCGGCGGCTGAATGCGCCAGGGGCCGGGCAAGCGTTCGGCGTCGCGGTCCTCGGCGACGCCAGCCAGTTCTTGCGCCAGGTCCTTAGCGGCCAGCGCGTCACGGGTCAGCGCGTCCAGGCCAGCGATGAAATCTTGCGGCAGCGCGTCAAATACATCCTGCGACATGGCCACCAGATGCTCCGCCTCGAAGTATTGCACCAGCGACGGCTCAATTTCGACCATGCGGTTAATAATCTCCGGCGTCAGGTCGTCGGTGGTGCCCAGCGCGCCCACGATGCGCCCATCCTCGTAGAAATCGTTCAGCAGGCCCGCCAACGACGAGACAACGCTGACCGATTCGCTGATGTCGGAGGCGTCGCTATAGCCAAACGTCTGCCAGCTTTCCGGCAGCGCAGGCGCTTCGTCGGGGATGGTGTACGCCTGCTGCTCAAAGTAAGCCACCGCATCGGCGTCGAGCGTTGCCGGGGCGTCGGTGCGCTCGCTGATGATCTGCCAGACTTCCGGTGCTAGGCGCAGCAGCAGGCTTTGTGCTGCTACGGCCTCTGCGTCTGTGGTTTGGCTGCTGGCACCGTTCTCACCCGGCAGCGATTGCCCACCGGAGATCGTCACACGCGCAACCTCGTCAATGACATCCAGTTGCGGCGAAATTTCGGTCTCTACGAATTGTTCCAGCACGCTTGTACCCGCTTCGGGCGTATCCAGCTTATCCGCCAGATAAGCCGCCGCAGCGCTCAGCGTCTCAGCGGGTAGCGTGCGCCAGACATCCGTTGAAAGCTGGAATAAGAAGTTGCTGTCACGCTCCTCAAAGTAGAGGATCAGTTCTGGCGTCAGGTCCGCAATCAGAGCAGGGGCGTCGTCGGTTTCGATGCTGCGCTGTGGCAGCCAGACCTCGCCAATGGCCTCACGCAGATTCGCGCGTAGGGGTGCCGGGTCGATGCCGAAATCATTGTAGACGGTAATCACCGTGCCAAAGCTACCCGTTGTGGTGGATTCCAGGTTGACCACTTCTGGCACGTCAGCGAGTCGCGCTTCCAGGCGCTTTGTCAGCACTTCCAGCACTTGCTCGCTGGTCATGCCGTTGGTTTGCGCCAGGACAATAGTCTGCGGAAATTCAACCGGGGGCAGTAGCTCCTGATTGAGGCTCGTCGCAGAGACGATACCAAGCACCAACAGCAGGCCGACCAATGCGAGGGTCAGCGCACGCAAGCGCAGGGCGAGGGTGGTAATCAGGTTAAAAACGGCTCTCATCGGGGGCGAGACTCCTTGTTCGCTGTTCGATAGGGTGAATTGCGTAATTTGCCAAGCATGTAAGGAGTTTAAGTAGTCGGGTGGCCTGTGGTGGCGCGTGTACACCTACGTTTAGTTTTTAAATCCGTTTGTACGGATCAAAACGGGCACGTACACGCTTTAACAAGAATTATATGTGCATCAGCATACATGCATCGCCAGCGTTACGCAATGAATAGGTGCCTTAAAATAATGTCAAATGCGCTGCATTAGGATTTTCGGGCTATAGGACACGTACCGCCACCATTCTACAATTTCAGTAGGTGTTAAGTTAATGCATTCTGCGGTGCAATAACCCAACACCCTAACATGATGACGCAATGCCTGACATGATGATGTAAAAACGTCAAACACTACACAAGAGAGGATAACACACGTGCCAAAAGGCTATATCTTAATTATTGACCAGAAAGAAAACGTAATCGAGATGGCCCGCATCCTGAAGGATTCCGGCTTCCGTGTTGCGGGGGCTGTCAGCGTCGAACAGGCGCAGAAGGCCATGCAGAAGTTTAAACCTCAGATGGTTATCACCGCCGAACGCCTGCCGGATAAAGACGGGCTAGAATTGCTTCAGTACATCCGTCAGCAGACAGCGATGCTGGGCTTGCCCGTCATCACCGTCTTCGATGATATGGCCCCGGAGCGCATCCGTGCCTTCCTGAAGGGCGGCTCCAGCCGCTATGTGATGCGCAGCTTCCTACAGGCAAACCTCGTAAAGACCATCCGCGAGGTGCAGAACGCGCTGCATTTCGCCAGCTAGTAGCACCACAGGAAAACGTGGGCGGTGAAAATCGGTAGCCGTTATGGTGGCTGACGCCAC
>DAOTTW010000197.1:0-15270 GCA_034437615.1 Anaerolineae bacterium
TAGCCGCGTTACGATTAGCGCACAGGATGCATCCGGCACGCTGGACCCGCTACTGCGCCTGATCGCGCCAGATGGCCGGGTGATCGCAAGCAATGACGACCACAACAGCGACGACCTGACGCTGAATGTCTTCGATGCACAAATCCGCGCTGTGCTGCCTGGCACGGCTGGCCGCTACACCGTCGAAATTCGTGATTTTACGGGGGCTGCTGGCGTTATCCTGCTGCACATGCAGTATTAAACGTTAGTTGTTTCGGACGTGCCGTTGCGCGTCCCTACAGAATGCCATCGCAGGGACGCCCTATCGGGCGTCCGCCGAAAATCAACCGATTTCAACGCACGAATGCGCTTGGATGCCTGTAGATCATAGCAGCGTTCTGGTGTAAACTGGAACGCTAGCCCTGACATTTGCGTTGCATGGTGATAACCACAATCTTATGACAAATTACTCCGATTCCTTTGTGTTCGACCCGAATAGCGATAACGTCGTCAACCGCGTGGCCCTTGAACATGATATGTCAATGGATTTGCGCAGTGCAGCACGCCGCATCGCGCTACAGGCCCTGTATGAACTCGACACGAGCGGGCACAGCGTGCAACAGGTGATCGCCAGCCATTTCGTCTACGATGAAATCCACGACGAATCGCTGGCGATTGAGATTTACCTGAACCGCATGGCCAGCCCCGAAGAACGGCATGAAGTGCCGCGTATTGCCAGCTTCATCAGCCAATTGGTGATGGGTGTGCGTGCGCGTCAGGATGACATTGATTATGTTTTGCAGAAATACGCCCCCGATTGGCCGATAGATCAGGTCGCGGTGATTGACCGCACGATTTTACGGCTGGCCCTGTACGAATTGAGCGTGCTCACGACGCCGCAGAATGTCGCCATTTCGCAGGCGATTGACCTCGCTAACCAATTCGGCGCAGAGGGCACACAACGCTTTGTCAACGGCGTGCTGGGTGCCCTCGATGATAACGTCGAGGAAATCCGCCAGTACATCGTTGACCAACAACAGAGCGCCGGACGTAATGCCAGCGCGGATGCCTGACATTTCTAAAGCACATCATATGCCCTGGCGCGTACAATAGGTCTGTCAGGTTGACCAGAGGATCGCGGCTTGTCTTGCGCAAGCTGAGGAAAGTCCGCACTCCACAGGGCGCGGTGCTGGCTAACGGCCAGGCGGGGTAACCCGACGGCAGAGTGCAACAGAGAGCAGATTGCATCATGTCAAGCATGGTGTGAGGGTGAAAGGGTGCGGTAAGGGCGCACCGGCGTCGGCAGTGATGTCGGCGGCCAGGCAAACCCCACCGGGAGCAATGCCAAGCAGGAGCCAGGGGCAGCCCGTCCCATTGAAGCTCCGGGTAGGCAGCAGGAGGCGGTCAGCAATGGCCGTCCCAGATAGATGATCCTCACTCGTGTTGTGATACACGAGCACAGAATGCGGCTTATACGTCAGCCTGACCCGCTCCGGCGGAGCGGCGTTTGCGCTTATGCGCTTTACGTCAAGCTGCGTTGCCACTCGTCAACCTCCGATGATTAGCCGCATGACATCAGCATAGCAGAATGCACACGTTGCCCGTAGTTGGCCTATTTGTGGTACACTGCGCCATATATGTTGATTCAATGTGTTGACAGGTACACGCACTCATGAAGCGTTACATGACAGCAAAAGAAGCAGCGTCAAGGCTAGAGGTCAATATGCAGACGTTGTATGCCTACGTCAGCCGCGGCTTGATACGCTCTGAGGGCGAGGAGGGCCGCCGTGAACGCCGCTATTACGTCGAGGATGTTGAGAAGCTGTTGGCCCGCAGGGAAAGCCGCCGCAACCCGGAAAAGCTGGCACAGGACGCGCTGCATTGGGGTGCGCCGGTGCTGGAATCAGCCATCACGCTGATTGACGAGGGCCGTGTGTATTATCGTGGGCAGGATGTGCTGAAACTGGCGACAAGCTCCAACATCGAGGCGGTTGCAGCGCTCATCTGGCTAGAAGACGCGCATAGAGCAGCGTCTTTATTCCGTGTAGATCATGAAGCTGTGCATATTTCAGCCCGTAAATACGAGACGATGCTGCTACACGTCGAAGTAGATGGTGCGCAACTGACGCCCTTGCAATCCATGATGACATTTTTGCCCATCGCCGCCGCAGATGACCTGACAGCCTACGATTTGCGGCCTGTGACGGTGGCTCAGACGGGCGCACGCATTTTGCGCTTGATGGTCTCGGTGGCATCAGGGGACGTACCGGACGATGTGCCGATTGCGGCCATGCTGCGTCAGGGCTGGGTGCAGCAGGATGCTATTTCAGCGGACCGTGCCGAAGCGCTGCTCTCTGCGGCGCTGGTCTTGTGTGCGGACCATGAACTGAATGCGTCGTCTTTTACGGCGCGTGTGGTGGCGTCTGCGGGGTCTACGCCTTACGCGGTGATCTCGGCGGGGCTGGCGGCGTTGCAAGGTGGCAAGCACGGCGGCCACACGGAGCGCATCGAGGCCCTATTGCAGGAGGCCGAAAGCGCCGGAGGCATCAAGGCTGCCATGCAATCCCGTCTGCGACGCGGCGAAAGCATCCCCGGTTTCGGCCATCCGCTGTATCCACAGGGCGACCCACGCGGTCAATTGCTGCTGGATTTGATCGCACAGTATATGCCGGGTTCGGAGGTGGTCGCGCTAGCACAGGACGCCACGGCTAGCGCACAGGACTTGCTGAACGAGGCCCCTACGCTGGATACGGCGCTGGTCGTGTTGGGGCGAGCGCTGAGCCTACCCCAACACAGCCCATTGGCGCTGTTTGCGTTGGGGCGCACGGTAGGGTGGATTGGTCATGCCATCGAACAATATGCGCTGGACCGCCTGATACGGCCCCGTGCACGCTACACGGGCCTTTACCCCGCCGATGACCTTGACGAGACCAACGTCTAGCTGCGGCGCTTATGCTGGCCACGTTCGGCTTCATCCACGAAGCTGTCGCTTAGCTCGCCGTCTTCATTTAAGCGCACGCTGTTCGGGCTTTCGATCAGGTTTGACAGGCGCATATCTTCGTCACCTGCATTTGCCGCAACTGTATCGGTTGTATCTATAGCTGCTGCATCTGTGGCTGAATTCTGTTTTGCGTGCTGTTGCCCTTGTTTTTTGCGATTAGGGCCGAACTCTTTGTCAAATTCTTTTTCCAGTTCACGCTCAATCTCCTGTTTGATCTCCTCGCGTACCATCGCAAAGGGGCCGCGCTGCTTGCCCTTGCCGCGCTGTGGCACGGCAACCTGACCCTTGCCCGCTGTGGCCCTACCACCGCTCCGGCGGGCACGCTCCGCTTCGATTTCACGCCGGATCATGGCCTCGCGTCTGGCTGCACCAGCGCCATGTTTGCTGCGATATTCCATATATTGCGCAAAAACGCCGGACCCCCACGCCAACATTGGGATGAACGGCCAGGGGAAGCCACGAAAGCCGGATGTGAAGCCCCAGATGCCAAATAGCATGGCATTGATGAACACGAAGATCACCAGATGCGTTGCGAATTCCTGGCGTGCTTTCATCTTCCGGGCGACGCGCTTGCGAATCTCACGATCATCAACGGCGTCGGGGGCATCGTAGCCATAATCGTTGGCGTCTTCATCACCGAGTTCACGGGCGATGAGTTCGCTATCGACGCGCTCTTCGATCATGGATTTGATCTCGTCCCAGCCTGTGCCAAAGCGTTGGCTCAGCTTACCCCAATCGAATTGGCCTAAATCCAGGCTGGCTTCGATCTCGCGCTTGATGTCGTCTTTCACTTCTTGGCGCTTTTTGCGGCGCTCAGCCCTGGCTTTGCCGGGAGCGCTGATGACGGGTGGCTCCGGGTTTTGCTGTCGGGCCGCTGGCGCTGCCCCTTGCGCTGGTGGCGTGTCTTTGGCTGTGACGATGACCTTCTCCACTAGCGATTCATCATCGTAGGCGGCTTCTGACTGTTCGCTGCGTAGCGCTGCCTCAAAATCCCGCATCAAATGTATAGCGCTGTCATAGCGCTGTTGGGGCTTTTTGGCCAATGCACGCCCGATAACGGCATCAACGGCGTCATTCAGGTTCGGGTTACGTTCGCTGGGTGGCTGTGGCTCGGAATAGATGTGGCCGTGCACGATGGCATAGGGTGTATCCGCAGTGAAGGGCACCGCGCCTGTGATGAGTTCGTACAGGATGACACCAAACGAATACAGGTCGGTTTGCGTCGTCAGGTCTTTATCGCCGCGTGCCTGCTCCGGCGAGATGTAAAACGGCGTGCCCAGCATCATATCGTGGCTGATAGTAGATTCACCCATTTGCGTGATGCGTGCCAGCCCGAAATCCGTGATGTAGGGGCGGCCTTCGTCGTCCAGCAGGATATTCGAGGGCTTAATATCCCGATGCAGGATACCCCGGCCATGCGCATAATCCAACGCAGCAGCTACGAGCTTCATGGTGCGCACGGTCTCCTCAAGCGAAAGGCCCGTTTTCAGCGCACGGCGCTTGAGCGTCGGCCCATCAATGCACTTCATCACCAGGTAGGGGCGGCCCTCGTATTCATCATAATCGTAGATGGGCACGATATTGGGGTGCTCCAGGCTGGCGACGATACGCGCTTCGCGGCTGAAGCGGGCGCGAAAACTCTCGTCTTGTAATAGGTTTTGGTGCATCACCTTGATAGCGACTGCGCGATCCAGCTTGAGTTGGCGGGCGCGGTAGACCGTCGCCATGCCCCCTTGACCAATTTCGCGCTCAATCTCATAAGCACCGATGATTTCGCCGACTTGCATGGGTTCCTGCGCTCCGTATGGTTGGTGGTGTTACGCTAATTGTACGGAATAGTCAGCAGGGTTACAAGGAAAGCGCTCAAGACCCCTTGTAGCCTGTCATGGGATAACGCGATGGTTCAGCATGTCATTAGCGGCTTTAATCAAGCGGCGTAACTCGTTTTCCATGTCCTCGCTGATGTCATCCAAAATCAGCGCCTCGCGCAGCATATCGCGGGCTTCACGGATGCGGTCTTCGCCCTCGCGCAGGCGTTGCAAGCCTTGCTGCAATTGCGTGCGGGCATCACGGGTGGCGGGGCTGGTATAAAACAACGGGAAATTCTGCCCGTGCAGCGCCGCCACCTCTTGCAGCGCATCCGAGAATTCATCCAGGCGCGTCAGTTGCATCGCTGCGCCGCGTTGCAGTAAATCGCGCAAGGCCTGGCTGAGCGATGGCTCCATCATAAAATCCAGCTCGGTAATCTCTTGATAGCGCGACTCAACCACATCCATACCGCCCGGTTGGGGCCGCAACGATGACTTTTGCGGTGACATGCCTGTAAACACTGGATAGAGGATGCCTACACACAGGTTATGCACGTCTTTGGCGTATTCTTGCTGGTCCGCTGCGCCGCCGAGCAATTGCCGCGAACTGTTGAAATCAATCACGCGCAGGTCCAGCCCATCCCAGTAGACGTGCTCTAGCTTATGATCCAGGTACACAATCTGATGGGAGTGCGCCTCACGCAATACCTGCACGAATTGCCACGCCAGCGTGATGCCCTCTTCGCTGGGTAGGCGGCGGCGGGCGTTGCCCTGGTTGGGCTTCATAGCATAAAACAGGTTCTCTGTGCGTGGCATATGCTCTAACGTCAAATAAGGCCGCCAGCCCTTATGTGCAAAATCGGCCATCTGCCGCCGGAACGTAGCGACATCGGTGCCGAGGCTTTCAATGTCGCCGTCGGCGGGCGCTTCCTCGTGTGTCGCCACGTACCCACAATCATAGAGGCGCACCACGTAGGCGTTACTGCCGAGCTTGTGCAAAATCTCCGCTTCATTGGCGAAGGCGCGATACTCCCAGCGCATATCACCATCCGCCATCAGGTGCTCCGGGCGCAGCACCTTGAAGGCCACTGTGCGGTTTTGCCGCTTGTCCTGTGCATCCAATACCCGCGCATAATGGCCCGGTGCGAAGGTGTCGATGAAGTTATCAATACGGTAAAGGTCGGTTAATTCCATAGTGTTCGCTAATTCTGTTGAACTCAGGTGATGGTTGCTATTGACGCCCTAGCGTAGCGTGACATGCTGGCAAACGCTATAGCACATTCCAGCAGACTCTGCTGCAAAGTGCTTGCCGTTTGCATCGTAGTCGTGCTACTGTAAGATAAAGAAAATAGGCATCGTCTGAGGGACCGGGCATGTCACAACCATATGATGATTTCCGGCTGCGCTGTAGTGCGCGAACCAATCGCGGGCGCGTTCGCCAAAACAATGAAGATAGCATCCACCTCTGGGCTGATACACGCTACGCGCTGGCCGTCGTCGCAGACGGCATGGGCGGGGCTGTCGCTGGTGAGAAGGCCAGCCGCATTGCCATCGAAACGGTGCAGGGCGAGATGCTGACCGGTGCTTACCAAACACCCGACGCTTACCGCGATGTCGATGAGTTGCACCTCGCGGATAAGCTGCAAGATGTCGTCCTACGGGCCAATCAGAATATCGTCGCACGCGCCCTGGCCACCCCCGAACTCAAAGGCATGGGCACGACGCTTACAATGGCCTTTGCACGCTACACCGATGTCGTGCTGGCGCATGTCGGGGATAGCCGCGCCTACTTAATTGATGGCCATACGCAGGAAATCAGCCAGATCACAACCGATCATAGCTTCGTGCAAGCGCTGGTGGAGGCGGGGCACATCACCGCAGCAGAGGCCGACGACCATCCGATGAAAAATGTGCTTTACCGGGCGCTGGGCCAGGCCGATGAACTGGATGTCGATGTGATACCGGATGTGCTGCTCAACGATGGGGACCGCCTGGTGTTGTGCTCGGACGGGCTGACGCTGCACCTGAGCGCTGACGAAATCGCGGAGATTGCCGCCGAGCATGACGACCCCGATACCATCGTGGATCAGCTTATCGAGACAGCCAACGAGCGCGGCGGACGCGATAACATCAGTGTGATTGTTATGATCGTAGACGCTGGCAGCAGCGAAAACGCGCTTAACTTACAGACGCTTGAGCTACCCAGGATCAGCGACCAAGACCAAGACACGCTGCCAATCACACCCCTGTCGCCCCCGCCTGTATCTGCGGCGTCCTCTGGTGATGCGGGTGGCAATGGTCAGAGCAGTGGTAACGGCAACCACACAGACGACCCCTTGCAATATAAGCACAGCAGTCTGCGCGAAGGCAGCGATATTTCAGAGCCGTTTCAGTAGATGCTATTCGGCGCGAATATTGTGGCGGTTCGCGGACGCAGCGTGCTGCACCCAGGGCGCAATGCATTGCGCCCCTACATAGGATGTTATAAATTCGCCACAAAACAAAAAAATAGAACAAAACGGAACAAAACGGAACAAAACGCATCCCCCCAACGTCATACCCAACAGCAACCAACAAACACAGAGGGATAACCATGCTAAAACGACTGTTTACGCTTAGTTTACTGCTGCTGCTGATTGCAGGCAGCGCAACCGCACAAGAGACAGACGAGAATAACCAGGGGGACGATATGCCGGCATCCGATGGCCTTGCCGTTACCGTCTACAATGAAGGGTCCGCGCTCGTGCAGGACCGCCGCACGTTTTCGCTGAATGCTGGCGAGAACCTCGTGAATTTTACCGATGTCGCCTCGCAGATTGACGCCACATCCGTCATTTTCACCTCGCTGACCGACCCCGAAGGCACCAGTGTGCTAGAGCAAAACTACGTCTATGATCTGGTGGATAGCAGCGCCCTGCTAGCGCGTTATCTGGATGAAACGATTCAGGTCACGACTGAAGATGGCACGCTCTTTGAGGGGCAGTTGCTCAGTGGGCGCAACGGTGAAATCATCCTGCGGGACGCCAATGGCCAAATTCAGGTAATACGCCAGCAGAACGCCCGCAATATTCAGTTTCCAGATCTACCAGAGGGCCTAATCACGCGCCCGACGCTGCGCTGGCTGCTGAACAGCGCCGCAAGTGGCGAACAGCAGGTCGAACTGACGTACTTAACGCAGGGCATTAGCTGGACAGCCGATTACAACGTGCTGCTGACAACCGATAACAATGCGCTAGACCTCAATGGCTGGGTGACGCTGGATAACCGCAGTGGCACCGCCTACGAAAACGCCTTGCTGAAGCTGGTCGCGGGGGATGTGAACCGCCTGCCACAAGATGAGCTAATGGCGCAGTCTGTCCCAGAGGTCGCATTTGCACGCACCTCTGCCGATCAAGCTGTGCAACAGCGTGAGTTCTTCGAGTATCAGCTTTACGAGGTCAGCCGTCCGGTGACAGTCGGCAACAACGAAACCAAGCAGGTCGAATTCGTGACGGGCGCTGGCGTGCCTGCGAATACCTTCTTCGTCTACAATGCCAGCCCGCGCTTCAACGGCTACGGCGGCCCCATTCTGAATCAGGGCTACGGGCAGACGGGCATCACCGACGTGCAGAACTTCCTTGAGTTCAGCACAGGTGAGGAAAACGGCCTCGGTGCCGACCTGCCTGCGGGGCGTGTGCGCGTGTATCAGGAGGACGTGGACGGGGCCGCGCTGCTGATCGGTGAAAATCGCATCGACCACACACCAGAGGGTGAGGACGTGCAGCTATTCCTCGGCAACGCCTTCGATCTGGTTGGTGAGCGCACCCAGACGAGCTATCGCCAGCTATCGAGCCGCGTGATACAGGAAAGCTATGAAATCCGCCTGCGCAACCGCAAGGACAACGAGACCGTTGAAATCCGCGTGCCGGAACGCCTGACGCGCTGGAGCAACTGGGAAATCCTGCAAGTATCGGATGATTTCACACAAACAGATTCCTTCGGCATTGAGTTCCGCGTGGATGTTGCGCCGGGCCAGGAACGCATCATCACCTACACCGTGCAATACACCTTCCCGCAGTAGTCTTTTTGTCCTCTAGCTGAGTGCCGTCCCCACAGGGCGGCGTCCGTAGGGACATCATTTCAGCAGATGTCCCTGGCCTCATGGTTCCTGGCCTGTGATGCGTTACGATCAGTGCATCTTTGCGCTTGCTCCGTGTTATTCTGGCGGGAATCCTCTTGCTTGCAGCGTGTTCGGGTTGATCCAGTAGCCCGCAAACGGCGACCCTTCGGCCATCCAGCCCGTGACCGGGCGACCAGCGCGTACCGTCACCTGCCACCAGTTCAGGTTGCCGCTGCATACCGGCCCCCCTTCGATAATCAGGGGCACGTTGTTCACCAGCGTAAACAGCAAGGCGGCGTCACGGTCCGGCGC
Organism: Anaerolineae bacterium; assembly: GCA_034437615.1. GTDB lineage: Bacteria > Chloroflexota > Anaerolineae > Aggregatilineales > Phototrophicaceae > DAOTTW01. The sequence continues at coordinate 9,200 of DAOTTW010000197.1, forward strand.
AGCGCGTAACGACTTGGGCTGATTGTCCTCATAATCGACGTAAGCGGTCGAGCCTATCGCCAACTCAAGCGGGTCACCGCAGAGCGTGCCGTCTGCTGCCGATGGTAAATCCTGTGGCACGATCAGATCGTTAAAATTGCCCTGTTCGGCCATCCAGCCCTCATACACGACATCCAGCACCGTCACACGCACCAGCCACCACAGCACGCCCGCCACGCATTCCGCACCACCGATAATCTGCACGGGGTTGCCGAACTGCGCGACGGTGCGCGTCAGGCTTTGCGGGTTGGGTGCTTCGCGCACGCGGGCATTGAATTGCAGATCAACCGTATCACCCACTGCAAAATCATAACGGGATTGGCAGGGGGCGGCCAGATCACCGACGCCGGGCGCGAAGATAAAGTAACCGCCCTGGTCTGGTCGGCCTTCTGCCACCCAGCCGGGGTTGCCTGTGCCGGTGATGCGCCACCAATTAAAGCCACCAGAGCACACCGGGCCTTCCTGTATCGTCACCGGGACGGCGAGCGGGTTCGGGATGACTTCGCCACGCTCGTTGCGGTTCTCATAGATCGTATTCCACACCAGCGCACCAGATTGTGAAGGCTGGTTGCGGATGTTTACGCCAGGTTCGATAAATGCGTCCTGTCCAGGCTCAAACCCTAGCGGGATGAAGCATTCGTTTTCACCGATCAGGGTGCTGGTCGGTGTCAGTTCAAACAGCGGCACGCCGGGCGTGTATGGGATTGGCCCCTGCGCAGTGGTCGGCCATGAGATGAACATGGCGACAATAGGCAACGCCGATAATAAGGCCGTGATGATGACAATGGGTTTTCTGGAATGCATGGCATCTGCTTTCGCATCTTGAAGGCATCATTCTTTGCAGGGGCGCAATGAATTGCGCCCTGGGCTTAGCACGCTAAGCCCCTACATCAAATTCTATGGTTTCGTTTTCGCATGACCACTGAAATGCTGACGCGCTATTTGCCCCATTGTAGCGTGTTTTCTGTACTCGTGCTCATGCTTTTGTGCGAGAATGTACAGCCGATTTTGCTATGCGTAAGCACCCGAAAGGCGATTTATGCACGTTGCGCTGAATGGATGGTTCTGGGATCAGGTTCATGTGGGTAGCGGGCAGTATATCCGGCGTTTGCTGCACGGGTTGCGCAAAATAGACGCCGAGCTGACGCTAACGCTGGTCGTGCCAGCACATAACCCACAGCCCGACGACCTCCCCGCCGATGTGAACGTCATCAGCACCGGGCAAGCCGCACAAACCGGGCGCTTCGGCAAAGTCTGGTTTGAGCAGCGCACGTTTCCGCAAGCGGTGAAGCGTGCCGGGGCCGATTTAGCGCATGTGCCGTACTGGGGCGCGCCGCTGGCGTCACCTGTGCCGCTGGTTTGCTCCGTGCTGGATGTCATCCCGTTGATGTACCCGGAGTATGCAATGGGCGCTGCGAATCGGCTGTATGTGTCGTTGGTCAGCACGTCCGCACGCGGCGCGGATCATGTCATTACCATCAGCGAAGCAGCCAAAATCGACATTGAAGAATGGCTCGGCATCCCACCGCAGCGCATCACCGCCACGTATCTCGCGCCGGATGACAGGTATCACCCCAAGATCGGCGCGGAAAACGATGAAGCCGTGCGCGAAAAGTACGATTTGCCCGATGAATTTGTGCTTTACCTGGGCAGCTATGACCGCCGCAAGCGCGTGCATGACCTGCTGTTGGCCTATACGTATGTCAGCAAGGGCGAAGCTGCATCTATGCCGCTGGTGCTGGCGGGCCGTGAGCCGCACTGGTCGCAGCCGCTGTTCCCGAATTTGCGCGCTTACGTGGCCGAACTGGGACTGGACGATTTTGTGCAGTGGCTTGGCTATGTGGATGAAGCCGACAAACCCGCCCTGTATCGGCTGGCTAATATCGTCGTGTATCCCAGTGAATATGAGGGCTTCGGGCTGCAACCATTAGAGGCGATGGCCAGTGGCACGCCTGTCGTCACATCGGATGCGGTTGTGTTTGATGAAGTGCTGGAAGATGGCGCGTATCTGGTCGAAAACCCGCGTGATATGGCGGCTGCGATTATCGCGCTGACCATCCAGAAGCCATTCCGCAATCAGATGATTAATCAGGGCATCGCACAGGCCACGAAATACAGTTGGCGCAGGACCGCGCAGGAGACGCTGGCCGTGTACCGTTCGCTGCTTTCGTGACCATTGCCAGCCCATATCAGAAAGGCTACAATGCGCCGCCATGATTGCGCTATGGACAGGTCTTTACGTCATCTGCGCCGGGTTGCTGGCGTTATATACTGCGGGGCAGGGCGTGTTGCTGCTGCAATACCTGCGGCAGCGTGTCAGGCATGACATTGTAGGGACGACGCTTGCGCCGTCCGAGAACACACAAACAGCCTACACCGATTCTCATAGCCTGATTGAACCTGATTGGCCGCACGTCACCGTGCAGTTGCCCCTGTACAACGAGCAATACGTCGCCGCACGCCTGCTGGATGCGGTCGCCGCGCTGGATTACCCCGCCGATAAGCTGCACATTCAAATCCTGGATGATTCTAACGATGCCACCAGCCGCATTATCGCCGCAAAGGTCGCGCAGTATAAGGCGCGGGGCGTGCAGATGCAGCACATGCGGCGCATACAGCGTACAGGCTACAAGGCTGGCGCGTTGCAAGCAGGCTTGCAGCGCACAGACAGCCCATTTGTCGCTATCTTCGATGCGGATTTTATACCACCGCCGGATTTTCTGCGCCGGACGTTGCCCTATTTCCTGCAAAACCCGCAGCTAGGGCTGCTGCAAGCGCGTTGGGGCCACCTGAACCCTGCTGAAAACTGGCTGACGCGGGCGCAACGCCTGAGCATCGACGCGCATTTCGTCGTGGAGCAAACTGCACGTCATGCAAGCGGCTGGCTGACGCCCTTTAACGGCTCTGCGGGGGTGTGGCGCGTGGCCAGTATCCAGGATGCAGGCGGTTGGCTTAGCCGCACACTGACGGAGGATTTTGACCTCAGCTATCGGGCGCAGTTGCGCGGCTGGCAGGCGCTCTATTTGCCGCATGTGGTCGTTCCTGCGGAATTGCCGACGCAGATGAGCGCCTATCGTCAGCAGCAGGCGCGCTGGGCGGTGGGCAGCACACAATGCCTTGTGCACCTGCTGCCGGGCGTGTGGCGGCGCGCTGCACGCATGACGCCCATGAGCCGCTTCATGGCCTCATTGCATCTGGCGCAATATCTACCGCAACCGCTGATCCTGCTGCTATTGTTGCTGACGCCTTTGCTGGCGGCTTCTGGCGCGTTGGCGGATTTGCCATTAGCGCCGTTGGGGATTTTCGGCTTGGTGCCGCCGTTGCTGCTGGCTGTGGGTCAGATGGGCGCGTATCGGGGCGGCTGGCGGCATCTGCTGGCGTTCCCGCTGCTGGTACTGCTGGCTACTGGGCGCACATGGAGCAACACACGGGCGATCTTGCTAGCGTTACGCGGCGGCGAACGCGCCTTCCTGCGCACACCCAAGCACGCGGCCACACGTGGCCAGTCCGCCTATACTTTGCCCCCGGCACCGCTGCTAGCCGAGCTTAGCCTGGCGCTGTATGGGCTGTTTGCGGCCTGGGTCTGCTGGCTGATGCAGCCTGCTCTCGTGCCGTATATGCTGCTGTATGCCGCGTCCTATGCCGGGGTCGCCGCTTGGGAATGGTCGGAGCGTGCGCGGTTGGATCATCACGCAGTCGGTGTCGTCCCTGATGCACAATCTGATCGGGTTTTGCGCTACAATAGGCAGAAGAAGTAACAAATTGTGGCCACCCGAAACGATAACCACCACCATGCGCAATAGTCACCGTATGCCGCTTTATCTATATGGTGCGCTGCTGCTGATCGCCTTCAACGTCAGCGCCTGCCGCTTAAATGGGCCACAGGCCGCGCTTGCGCCATCCTCCACGCCTACGCCTGTTGCACCCGTTGCGGTGACCGTCAGCGCCATGATCGTCAGCCCGCTTAGCACGTCTATGCCCACAGGCACAGCAGCACCAGGGCCTAGCGCTACCCCCACGCGGGCCTTGTCGCCATCACAGGTCTTATTTCCATCGCGCACACCCGTCGGCACGCTGGCATCCCTGATACCGGATAGCCCACAGAATGCCAGCGGCGTGCGGCCAGCCTGCCCCGGTGCACCCGCTAGCCGCCTGATTATCCAAGAGCGCGGCATAGTGACCGACAATGGCCGTAACCTGAACTTACGCGAAGGGCCTGCTACGGATTACAACATCATCGCGGCGCTACAACCCGGTGAGCGCTTTATGGTGCTGGATGGGCCGGATTGCGCCGAAGCCTATGCGTGGTTTCGTGTGCAGGTTGGTCAGCGTCTTGGTTGGATCGCAGAAGGCGACCTTGAGACGTACTACGCAAAGCCGTTTTTCCCTGGCTAGCACAAATGCTATAACCACCCCTTCTGTTTGGTTAGTCTTCACATAAAACCCTGCGTTTTTTGTCTAGTTTTAACCGGAGAAGTCGTTACCTTACGCTCATATAATCGCGCCTGTTTACCCAATTTAGCCACATTCAACAAAAAACGGAGCGCGTTATGCCTGCCTTTGTCCCCCCAGAATCCGCAAGAGAAAATCCCGCCACCCTCATCAAATGGGCTACAGAAAACGGTATCGAAGAGCTTGACCTGCGCTTTACCGATATTCGTGGTTTGGTGCAGCATTTTAGTATGCCGATGAGCATGGTCAAAGAAGACGATTTTGCAGAGGGCTTCGGCTTCGATGGTTCCAGTGTGCGCGGCTTCCAGACGATCAACGTCTCGGACATGATCCTGATAGCCGACATCAGCACCGCGCTGGTAGACCCCTTCTTCAAGCTGAAGACGCTGGCGATTAGGTGTGATGTGGTAGACCCCATCACAAGGGAAGCGTATGCCAACGATCCGCGTGGTGTAACGCGCCGCGCCGAGGCCTACCTGAAAGAAACCGGCATCGCGGATACGGCCTACTTCGGCCCTGAAGCCGAGTTCTTCCTGTTCAGCAATGTAAGCTATGAGATAGGCGTCAACAAGAGCTATTACGAGGTCGATTCGCACGAGGGCTTCTGGAATAGCGCCAACCCCGACCCCAGCATGGCCTACCTGAACCGCATCAAAGAAGGCTACTTCCCCTTGCCGCCACTGGATAAGACGCATGATGTACGCGCCGAGATGGTCAAGGTCATGATGGATATGGGCATAGAGATCGAGGTGCATCACCATGAGGTCGGCGGCGCAGCGCAGGCCGAGATCGACATGAAGTACGACACGATGCTGAAGATGGCCGATATGCTGCTAGATTACAAGTACATCGTGAAGAACGTCGCAGCAGCAAACGGCCTGATCGCCACCTTTATGCCCAAGCCGTTGTTTGAAGATAACGGCTCCGGTATGCACGTGCATCAGAGCCTGTGGAAAGAGGGTAGCCCGCTGTTCGGTGGCGACAAATACGCCGACCTGAGCCAGACCGCCCTGTATTACATCGGTGGCATCCTGAAGCACGCCCGTGCGCTACTGGCCTTCACCAACCCGACGACCAACAGCTATCGCCGTTTGGTGCCCGGTTACGAAGCGCCTGTGAACCTCGTGTACTCAGCGCGTAACCGCTCGGCTGCTATTCGCATCCCGATGTACAGCAACAACCCGAAGGCCAAGCGCATCGAGACGCGCTTCCCCGACCCGATGGCGAATCCGTATCTGGCGTTCCCGGCGCTGATGATGGCTGGGCTGGACGGCATCAAGAACGAAATTGACCCCGGCGACCCGTTCGAGGTTGATCTGTACGAAGGTGGCGTCGAGACGCCCACGACCCCGCCGACGCTGGGCGGTGCGCTGGAAGCGCTGCGTGAAGATCACGAGTTCTTGCTAGAGGGCGGCGTGTTCACGAAGGAATACATCGAGATGTACGCCGATTACAAGCAGGTCGAAGATGCAGATGCGGTTGCCATGCGCCCGCACCCGTATGAATTCAAGCTGTATCTGGATTACTAGGTGTAACTACTCAGCCCTCACCCCAAACCCCTCTCCCGAACGTGCCTTTGG
>DAOTTW010000198.1:0-21017 GCA_034437615.1 Anaerolineae bacterium
CTTTATATGTACGTAGCTCAAACGCACCTATGGTACAAGATTTGCGAGCGGGATGATATACTAGCTGCATAATGTTTCTGATCGGATCGGCCATGATGAAGCGCTTACCACATCCCATCCCATATCAGGGCAGCAAACGCAACCTGGCTGGACAAATCCTGGCCTTCTTGCCATCTGATGCCCATCGCCTGATCGAACCCTTTGCAGGGTCGGCGGCGCTTTCGCTTGCAGCGCTGCATCATCAGCGTGTCAAGCAGGTGGTGCTGAACGATAAGAACGCTGCGCTGATGGCCTTGTGGTATGAGATTGTCTATCACCCGGAGCGAATCGCCCATCAATATGCACAGTTGTGGTACGCACAAGCCGAGCGTGAACGCCGCTTCTATGATTTGGTGCGGCAGCGCTTCAATGCCACACATCGGCCTGCCTATTTTCTCTATCTGTTGGCGCGTTGTGTAAAGGCATCCGTGCGCTATAACAGCCAGGGTGAATTCAACCAAAGCCCGGACAATCGACGTAGGGGGCGTAACCCGTCAACAATGTGCCGTGATATTCAAGCGGCAGCAGCCTTGTTGCAGGGTCATGTGCAAGCACTAACGACATTCAATTACAGGCGCGTTTTGCTAGAAGCGACACCAGATGATGTGCTATACCTTGATCCACCTTATCAGGGTGTGTCGCGTAAGCGTGACCCGCGCTACTTGAGTGGCCTGGAACAGGATGAATTGCTTCGTGCACTCGCTGATCTTAATCGGCGCGATATTCCGTATTTGCTGAGTTACGATGGTCGCACAGGCAACAAACAGCACGGCGACGCCCTGCCTGCACAACTCGATTTGCAGCGTATCGAACTTGATGCCGGACGATCATCACAGGCGACGCTCCTGGGGCGCTCTGAACGCACATACGAAGCGTTGTATCTGTCACCTGCTTTAGTGCGCAAACAAGGTACTCCTGTGCTATCTAAAGCACCTGCGAAGCCTGCACAATTACCCTTGTTTGCGGAACCTGCATGAGCGAGCAATCCTACCCAAACGCATTCTTGCAGAAATTGGCAGCCGTGCAGGGCAAGCGTGCGCGTATCGTTGTGGATCATATCTTGCAGCATGGCTATATCACCACCGAGGACCTTGATAGCTATGGCTATAAGCATCCACCCCGCGCTGTGCGTGATGTGCGCGAACAAGGCATCCCGATAGAGACATTTCAAGCCAAGAATTCTCAGGGCAAAACCATAGCGGCCTACAGATTTGGCGACCCGGAGCAGGTCGTCGCTGGGCGTTTAGGGGGGCGTCGCGTCTTCTCGAAGGTCTTCAAGACAGCGTTGATTGTGGCGAATAACGGGCGCTGCGCAATTTGCTTACAGCCTTATGAAGAGCGCTATTTGCAGGTCGATCACCGTATACCGTATGCAGTCGCAGGCGAAATTGACGCAGACGATGTGGCCGCCTTTATGCCGCTGTGCGGGTCCTGTAATCGGGCGAAGTCATGGTCTTGTGAGCATTGCGAGAACAGCAAAACCCACAAAGACCCCGCCATCTGCAAAACATGCTATTGGGCCAGCCCAACAGCGTATGAGCATGTCGCGATGCAAACCATGCGGCGCGTTGACCTCGTGTGGAAAGCAGACGAGCTAGCAATCCACGATAGTCTGAAGGCAATCGCTGCAAGGCAAGGCTTGGCACTGCCTGAATACATCAAAGACCTGCTGCAACAAGGACAAGAGCAACAAGAACAAAACAAAAACAGCAACGAAGATAACAAAGACGATACAGGTAAAGAAGCAACCTAAACCATGCAAACACTCATCATCAGCGACATACACGGCTGCTACGACGAATTGCAAGCCCTGCTGGACCAATCCGGCATCGGGGACGACGACCGCATCATCTGCATCGGTGATCTGCTGGATAAAGGGCCGCAGCCCCGCGCCGTGCTGGATTATTTCATGGCGACGCCCAACGCCAGCAGCATACGTGGCAACCACGAACAAAAGCACATCGACAATATCACGGGCAAAACAGCGCCGCGTGCCGCCCAACTGCTGACGCGCTGGCACCTGGATGAAAACTATGGCAAAGCCGTCACGTGGATGCAGGGCTTGCCGCTTTACATGGATTTGCCCGACGCGCTGCTGGTGCATGGCTACTATGAGCCGGGTACCGCACCGACAGAGCAGCGTGAGGATGTGTTGCTGGGCTTTTCCAGCGGCGAAAAGCACCTGAAAGCCAACTACGATCAGCCCTGGTTCATGCAGTACGATGGCGATAAGCCGATTGTCGTCGGTCACCGGGATTACACCAACTTGGAGAAGGTCATGATCTATAATGAACGTGTGTATTGTATTGACACACGCTGCGTCTATGGTGGCAGCCTGACCGGTTTGCTATTACCAGAGTGGCGCTTAATCAGCGTGCCTGCCCGTGAAAACCACTGGCAGAGCGTCGGGGCCATGCACAATCTCAGCGATCTGTAGCCGACAGTAGCACGCACGTAGGGCAAGCGTTCTTCGGGCGTGGAACAGGCTGAATCAGGGCAGGGTACAATTAAGTTACATCAGCTATCCTACGAAAAGGTATCCCATCATGATGCGCCTGCGCGTCGGCATCGCTATCGGTCTCGCATTGTTGCTCTCTGCCTGTGGCACCAGCGTCCCCAACGTCACGCCAACCGTGCGCCCATCCGCTACCCCAACCGACATCCCCACGCGCATCGCAGAGCAACCGAGCCGCACGCCGCTGATTCTGCTGACGGATACGCCGACGCTGACACAAACCAGCACAGCAACACTATTGTTAACGCAGACCGCATCACAGACGGCGACGGCCACAGCGACCAACACAGGTCCGTTAACGCCGTCCAATACACCGACACTGACGCGCACAGTAACGAATACGCCGATACCGACCGTAATCGGTCCATTAGCACCGTCCATGACGCCATCGCTAACGCCGCTGATTCTACCAGGCAGCACAGGCACGCCGACAGCCACCCCAACGCCCGACCTGGCACGCACGCGGGTCGCACAGCAGCAGGCCACACGCGCAGCGCTGACGCCCACGCATACACCCGACGCGCTGGCCACCCAACAGGCGGCTTTCCGGCAGACGTTAGCAGCACGCCGCGCAAGCGCCACACCGCTTATCGGCGCGACGGCCACACGCACCATCGCCCCCACGCTGGACGTTACGCCCACGTTCATCACGGCTACACCGGGCAGCGCCAGCACGCCCGTGCCCAGCACTCCGATCGCCGCACAGCCACAGGTCACGGCTAGCGGCGCGCTTGCGACCCGCAGCGCGACACCCTTCACGCCGACACCCATCCCAGAGAGCTTGTATCGGCCCGCTGTGGTGACGCCTGTGCCTGCCCCGACGTTGGGCGCACCGACCTTCAATAACACCAACCTGAGCGCGTTTACGTTTGGTGATGGTGGCCCTAGTACGTTCATCCTGAGTGGACAGAGCATCACATCCGATGGCAGCGTATTTGCGCCGAACCCCGTCTACCCGGACAGTTACGCCCGTACTGACGCGCTCGGTATGATCCACTATGAAACCCCGCAGGGTGAAGCGGGCGTCTATACCTTTGACCCGTTCTGGCCGGGTTACTGGGTGCCCACTGCGGAGGAAAACAAAAATTTCGTGAGCGCGATTACGTGGTCACCAGATGGCGAGAAGTTCGCGTTTATCGTCACGCCGCCTTTTCCCGGTGATACCATCGGCGCGGGCGTTTACTACTGGCAACCAGGCGGCGGCTATCGGCTGCTGTACGATTGCCCCGAACTGCACGTCTGGTCGTCGTGTTCGCTGGTACGCAACCCACTGCCGGAGCACATCAGCCAGCAACTCGAATGGTCGCCGGATAGCAACCGCCTGCTGGTTTCGTTGGATTTGCCGCGCCTGGATCGTGGGGGGCTGGTTGTGGTCGAAGCGCTGCCCATCGACAGCTACGACGACAGCGCACCACCCATCATCGGCTATGATTCCGGCTCCTGGCTTGGCCCCGATACGATTTTGGTCAGTGGTCGGCGGCATAACGATGCTCGTGTGATTATCGGCACGATCAACTACCCGTTCGGCAATTACGATTCGCTGAACGAGGCGCTGTTGAATGAGCGCATTCTGTACGATGGTTCTGTGAACAATACCTGGGTGCAGGATGCCGTTATGCGGCCAAACGGCCAGATTGTGACGCTGTGTAAGCGTGGCCTGAGTAATGGCGGCCCTGATAATCGCCCGTTACGCCTGTGTGCGCTACAAAATGGCGCGCTGGTCGAACTGACGGGTGATATTGGTGACGCGCAGCCCCAGGTCGTTTCATGGTCCGCTGATCGCAATATCGTTGTGTTGCAGATAAGCGGCCAGCAATACAGCGTTGCGGTGGATGCGCAGCAGGTGGCCCCGGTCAGCACAGCGCAGACGATCCAGCTAGGCAACACACGCATCAGCCAGAGCGTGAACATAAGCGGCACAGGTAGCGCTGGCGTCGCGCCTATCGGTGTGCGCGAGCCTGCCAACAATGGCAGCGACACGGTGGCCCCGCCAGATGGGGTCATCGCTGGTAGCCGCTATCAGCCCGGTCAGCAAGTGCAATACATTGGCGGCGCAAACCGCAACCTGCGCGATCTGCCAAACCTGAGCACCAGCACTGTGATTGGCTACGTCGCGCCAGATGAATTTGTGGCGATACTGGCTGGCCCACACACAAGCAACGATTTTACCTGGTGGCTCGTTTCTACAGCTCGTGACCAACAAGGTTGGTTGGCTGCGGCGTTTGGCGGCACGTCGCTGCTCAGCCCATAAGTACCCTGGTCGATGTAAGACTGTCGGGCTAAGATCATTGACTTTCTTAACTTGGTTTCTTGTGACTTTTTCGTTAGATTGTAAGGGGGAGCGACACAAGAAAACGTGGAGTATCCTAGACGTACCATCGCGTTAGAACGACACAGTAGCGCTGTCGTGTGTTTTTTGCGGCGGACGCGCAGAAGCATGTCCCCACGAACGATACCCTGCGAGGACACCCCCAACCCAGATATGAATGATATGAATGGGGTGTCTGGGCGGCGTCAGCCGCATTGTAGGCTTATTTCCGCCGTGCTGCACTAGATTGCTCATGCTAGATTGCCTAAAGGAAACCTGATTATGCCCGATAAAATCAAAAACGCGGCATCTAAGACCGGCGAAATTCCACGCGACGAGATCGAGCCACTGCTGCGGCGCAACACACCACGCCCACAGCGCATCCCGGAGCGCTTCTTGAATGCGGAAGAGCAGGTCTCAAAGACCGGGGTAATGCCCCTGGTCACCGAAGAGCCAGACGACGATGTTACACGCGACGAAGACAGCCCGGCAGGTCGCTAAGCGTTGGATAGCGATACAGACTATGGGCGACGTACAAATTTTCAACGCGCTAATCGAATTCTTTGAAGAAGACGAATGGGATTTTCAGTGGTTGCAGGGCTTGCCTGTGCTCAGCCTGGGTTTTGGCGGGCGCAACGGCAACTGGACATGCTACGCGCAGGCCCGCGAACCTCAGCAACAATTCGTCTTCTATTCCGTTGTGCCCGTCAACGCCCCAGCGGATAAGCTACCAGCCCTGGCGGAGTTCATCACACGCGCCAATTACGGTATGATCCTGGGTAACTTCGAGATGGATTACGAAGATGGCGAAGTGCGCTACAAGACCAGCGTTGACGTTGAAGGCTCTGCGCTGACCCCGGCGATGATCCGACAGATGGTGTATGCCAATGTCATCATCATGGACCGCTACCTGCCCGGTATTATGCGCGTCATCTATGGGTCATTCACACCGCTAGAGGCGCTTGAATCCGTCGAAGATGACTTCCGTGATGGCCCAAAGGCAATGTTAAGCGACAGCGACACGGCAGAGGTCGAAGGCGTTGACGATGCAGACTTAGATGAGGACGATGACGACACAAACGGCTTCCTCGATGCGTATGACGACGATGACTTCCTCGATTATTTCGATGAGATTGACGATTATGACGACCTCGATGATCTCGATGAACTGGACGACATCGACGACGACCCCGACACCAGTTTAAACGGCAAAACGCCGCACTGATTGCGTCAAACCACGCTAAAGCCCATGCCGCTATCACAATCGCGCTCACGCCTACAAACCGCATTAGGGCTGGTCCTGCTGTTGTGGCTGGCCAGCCTGCCCGTTAAGCTCATCGCCGCTTATAACATGGTGTGGGATATTGACATCGTGCCCGTTGTGGCGCAGGGTAGTGCGTGGTTCAGCGACGGTGTTTTTCCGGCGTATGGCACACTATCCAGCGTAGCGGCTTATAATCTGCCGGGGCTGGTCTGGTTGCATCTGCCTGCACAATTGCTGACGCATGACCCGTATTGGATTATGCTGCTGACGTTGCTGGCCTTCAACCTCGTCAGCACGGTGTACGTGTTCTTGCTGGGGCGTTTGGTCGCGAATACGCGTGTGGGGCTGATTGCTGCGCTGCTGTTCACGTTCAGCGCAATCAGCGTATCGGGCAGTTATACGGCGTGGGCACAATTGCTGCTGCCGGGGTTTTTTGCCATGACTGCCTATCATCTGTTGCGCTGGTGCCTGCGGGAATCAGGCCGTGATTTAGCGCTGGCGGGCATCCTGGCGACGTTCGCCTTCATGACGCATTTTTCGGCGGTACTGCTATATGGGGCATTGCTGGCCGTCGCGTTGATCGCCCGCCCACGCTGGCACTTGGTCTGGTTGGCTGCTGGTGCTGGTGTCTGTGTGCTGCTGCTGGCCCCTTATGGCGTCTTTCAGTTTGAGCGTAATTTTGTGGATTTACGCGCCTTTTTCTCGCAGGAATCCACGCTATCCGCTGAGACACTGGAGCGCTACGCCTATCTGCAATCCGGCAATCCACAAGCACCGGATACAACAGCCAACCCCAGCGCGCAGGCAGTGCCCGTATCACCCGACGCAGCAGCTAGCAGCACAGAAAACGCAACGCCATCGTTTACAGCGCGTCTGCTGCGTTTTGCGGCCAGCGTCCCGGCGCAATTTATACAGGCCAGCACCATCGGCTATAATGTTACGCCGCGTGCCCTGCAAAAATCCGCACCCGTAGCAGCCTTTAGCCTGCAACTCATCATGCTGGGCTTATACGCGGGGTTTATCCTGGGTTGCGCGCTGGCGGCGTGGCGTGTATGGCGTGCGAAAACCGTGCGTGGGCAACCGTCGCTGTGGTTGCTGGCATTTCTGCTGGCGCTTACGTCAGGCTTGATCGTCACAGGCACAGCCCCCTGGGAAAACGCGACTTACTACAGCGGCTTGATCGGCTTGCAGTGGGTGTTTACGGCGTATGCGCTGTCAACCCTACCCCAGCCCTACCCGAATTCAGGAAGGGAGCGTCGGATCACCAAAGGCGGAACGTTTCCTCTGCATACGTGGGAGACCGAGAGAGGTTTAATAATTCGCAAAGCTGTCGGGTGGCTCTTGGTTGGGATGCTGGTCAGCTACGCTTTGCTGCACAGCGCCGAACGCATCGAACGCATCCGGCAACACAACGACGCAGCCTATAGCAACCTCAATGTGTGGCTGTATCGGCACATTGACGACGCAACAGCCTGGATCGCACAGGATTGGCGCGAGGCGCACGACACGGCTACACTGAGCATCAGCTATGATTTTTGGCCAGAGATGGCGCATATCTGGTGGGTGGTGCCCTGGCATGAGGTGGATGCAGGCTATCGCATGGGCATGAGCTATGATTATCTGCTGCGGCACCTGCATGGGCTGCACAACCGCAACCAGAACCCAGTCGGGCTGGCAGACGACGCCGATTATCTGGTGACGTACAACACACACGACCTATCGGCCTATGATGCCGAAGCTGTGCGGCGTTTTGGTGCGATTGTCGTGGTCAAATTGTCAGATTAGAACGTGATTGAAGCGAGTGATCCCCATGAAAATCATCGAGCAAACCCCGCAACGGTTGGTATTGCAGCAAAAGCGCGGCGGCATGGCCGTCGTGATGGCGATTTTTACGCTGCTGAGCGTCTTTGCGCTGCTCAATCTGCTGCTACAGGGCATCGCCAGTTTTTCAACGCTGCAACCCTTTGAACGCCTATCGTGGGTGACGTGGACGCTGCTGATCGGCGTGATAGTGGGCATTGGCGGCATCCTATGGACGAGCACCGCACGCGGCACCACCTGCACCTTCGATAAAGCCGCCGAAAGTGTGCTGATAAGCGTACCGCGCCTTTGGCGTTTACGGCACACTGAGCATCCGATTTACGCCGTTTCCCGCATAGAAGCCGAACACAACGCCGAGTCGAAGGTTTACGGGTTGTTTCTGGTGCTGCGTAGTGGTGAACGCATCGCACTGGCTACGATGCTAGCGTTTGAACAAGATGCGGTAGAGGGCGTGGTTTACCGCGTGCGGGATTTTTTACGGGCGGCACCGCAGACGGCTTAACCATCTGCTATCGTTTTTCTGTAGCAGGATGGTGTACGCATACACTACCTTTAATGTAAGAGACAACAGGATAAGGCATCTTGAGCGAACAAACACAGCCAGACCCCATCGACTCCAACCAGTACGAGACGCTGCGTGAGGAACGCGAACAAACCTGCCCATTTAAGCCCTGCCGAGGGCTAGAGCAGGATGAATTTTATCTGCGGGACATCCGCACGAACCGCCTGCTGTGCAATTGGTGCGCGGTGCATACCTCTGTGGGTTACATCGGCAAGGACGTGGCAAAACAGCAAGAGGCCCGCTATTTCAAGGGGACAACAAGCGATTACTTCATTGCATTCGGCATCACCACTGCGTTAAGTGCCTTCGCGAATACCTTTGCGCTGTTTATCGGCTTCTTTATCTTTGCGCTATTTGTCGGTGGCGTAGCAGGTCCGGCCATCGGTACAACGGCACGCCGAGCGACAGGCGGGCGCGTCGGGCGCTATTCGCCACAGGTGGCGGTCGCAGGCGTGGTTGCCGGGGGGCTGCTTAGCCCGACGCTGTTTTTCCTGCTGCGTGTGGGTGCATTTGTGGTCGCGCCACAGGTTGCCATTACAGATCTCTCGGTGTTGCTGTGCACGGGTATTATTGGCGTGACGGTTTACGGCATTTTTATGCGTCGGATATGATATTCTAACCCACAAGCGCCTGCTATCCCTGTGGCATGTGCGCTATAATTGAACATATCATCTAGTCAGCGGCCAATCAGCCGGAAGTCCCAGACGTACCATGCTCGAAGAACTACGCATCCAGAATTTCGCGATTATTGACGAACTTGAATTGAGCTTTGCGCCCGGTTTTAACGTCATCACGGGCGAAACCGGCGCTGGCAAATCCATCATCATCGACGCGGTTGAATTGCTGCTCGGCAGCAAGGCCGACACAGGGGCCGTGCGTACCGGAGCCGACAAAGCCGTGATCGAGGGCACGTTCGCGTTGCATGAACAAGCACGCTTGCGTGTGCTGCCGATGCTGGAAGCCGAAGAACTCATTGAGGAAGGCGAAACGCCGGATTACGTGACGCTGACGCGGGAAGTGCGCCGCACGGGGCGCTCTACGGCACGCATTAATGGCGTGGTCGTGAAGGCCGATTTGCTGCGAGAGGTGGGCGGGGCGCTGGTGGATATTCATGGCCAGAGCACACACCTATCGCTGTTTCGCCCACGTTCGCACGTGAACTTGCTGGACCGTTACGCGGATTTGCTGGAAGTGCGTGATGCGCTCGGTAATGTGGTGCATACACTGCAAGACATTCGGCGCGAGATCAACAGCCTGGAAAGCGATACCGAAGCGCTCAAACGCCGTGCGGAGCGCCTGCGTTACGAAATTGACGAGATCGAAGCCGCCGCCCTGAAAACCGAAGGCAGCAACGATAATGATGAGGTCGGCGACGAAGAATCCGACTTGGTGACGGAGCGCAACCGACTGGCCAACAGCGAACAGCTTGCAACGCTGGCGGCGCAGGCGGTGACGCTACTCAGTGGTGATGAAGCTGGCGAGTCAGCCGACGCGGTGGACCTGCTGATGCAAGTGGCGGCGCTGATGGGGCGTTTGGCGAAGATTGACCCCAGCCTGGATGACGATTACACGCTGGCGGAAGAGATCAGCACAAACGCGCAAGAACTGGCGCTGACGCTATCCGGCTATGCGGACGAGATCGAGTTCAGCCCGTCGCGCCTGGATGAAGTTGAAGAACGGCTTGAGCTAATTAAGTCGCTCAAGCGCCGCTATAAGGCCGATAACATCCAGGGCGTGCTGGATTATGCTGCCCGTGCCAGCGAAGAACTGAATGGCATCGAACACAGCGACGAACGCCTGCTTGAACTGCGCGAAAAAGAAGAAAAGACACTGCGCCACATCGGGGAACTAGCGCAGCGCATCAGCCGCACCCGCGAGCAAGCCGGGCGCAAGCTAGCTGAGGGTGTCGTGCGTGAACTGCAAGATTTGCGTATGGCCAAGACTGAATTCGTGGTGCAGATGTTGCGCACAGAAGACGAACACGGCTGTTACATCGGTAGTAAGCGCTATACATTTGATGCAACAGGTGTCGATAACGTCGAATTCTTGATGAGCGCTAACCCCGGCGAGCCGCCACGACCGTTGGCTAAAGTCGCGTCTGGCGGTGAAGCGGCGCGTATTATGCTGGCGCTCAAGCGCGTGCTAACGCAAGCCGACGAGACCCCACTGCTGATCTTCGATGAGATTGACCAAGGCATCGGCGGGCGCATCGGCGGCATCGTGGGCGAAAAGCTCTGGTCGCTCTCCAATGGCCATCAGGTCATGGTGGTGACGCACCTGCCGCAACTGGCCGGGTATGGCGACCAGCACTTTAAGGTGCACAAGCACGTCAAAGGCAAGCGCACGATCACACAGGTCAACGCACTGGCGCAGGACAAGCAACGCATCGAAGAACTGGCGGCGATGCTGGGGGCACAGGGCGAAAGCGGCCTACAGAGCGCACGGGAAATCCTCGAAGCAGCCCGCGAACGCAAGCAACACAACGGCAGCATACCCACGAACATTGAACCCACGCAGCAATCTTTGCTTTAAGCGGCCCTTTGCATTATATTTATATTCTGCATTGTTTCATTATGGGGCGGCACCACGTTTTCTCGTGGTGCTATCGCCTATCCCGATGCTTCACGAGAAATGTGATGCCCTACGGTTATTTTGTGTGAATTTCTAAACCAATGCGCATTTTTAATACTTCGTTATAGCTTTAGTTTCAACGTAAGTGTATAATGTGAATTGTTTGGTACACAAGGCCGTTAAGTGATCTTATGTCATTAACTGTTGTTACCGTTGGTTCAGCGCTTTTACGCCAACGCATCAAACCGTTCTTGAAACCCCTACCCTACACCACACGACACTTGCCAGATGTCGAAGCGCTGCGTGAGTGGAAGCGCAGAGCCGACTTGCATGATCTAATCGTCGTCGGTGAAGTCGAAGATGTCTTCTTAATCGAAGCGCTGCAGGTGTGCTGTTATTCAACGGTGATAGTCATCACGCGCAAGCCTTCGCTTGAGCAAGCCGTTGCACTGATGCGAGCTGGGGCCGTTGATTACATCTCTCATGAAATGCTAACATCGCATCGCCTTGAACTGGCACTCCAGCTTGCGGAACAACGCTATGCAAAGCGCCGACAGATTGACGACACACTCAGCGTTTTGCGAACGAATATGCACGATTACCTGTGGCGCGAACGCAGCAATACGCCCCGCAGCACTGCTACACGCGCCCTCACCGACATACTAGACCCACGTACACAGCAACCCACCAAACCAACGGAAATGGACGAACGCTACTATCGCATCGGCACCTTGCTATTAGATCAGCAAGCGATGCAGATTAGCTGTGAGGGTGAGGCGCTGGATCTATCGCCAACCGAATATGATATTTTGCGGCAATTGATGCTGGCGGATGGTCAGATCGTCAGCTTTGAAGATTTGGCCAGTTTTATGCAGAAGGTGCCTGTGGAGCGCCAACAGGCACGCAAAATGCTTTCCGCGCACATCAGCAACTTACGGGCGAAAATGCGCGAGCATCACTGTGATGGCTATTTGGCGAACCGAAGGGGCGTTGGCTACTACATTAATACCGATGTCGAAAGCGCTTACATGCGCCTGAAAGAAGAACTGCAACTCATCGTTGAATACACGCAGGATATGATTATCCACTGCGACGCAGAGGGCATCTTGCGCTATATCACACCGTCTGTAGAGCGCTTCACCGGGCAGCCAGCCACTTACTTCTTCGATACGCCGTTAGCTGAATTGCTCGAATTTGTACCAGCAGAAGAACAGGAAGCCGCGCAGCAAGTCTTCAACGCACCAGAAACAGATATAGAAGCGACCTGCTTTTTTCACATGCTTACAGCACAAGGGCAAAAAATCTGGTGTGAGGCGCTATCGACCATTATCTATGAGGCACCATCTAAGCCCAATGGCTTCATCATCACTGTGCGGGATATGACCAGCCACAAAACCCATGCCGCAACACAACATCCCTATCCGCAGCAGGTCAATGTGCTGGCGGAAAATAGCTCGGATAGCATTATGCGCTTTGATCGCCAATTGTACGTGACCTATGCCAACCCTCGCGCCCAGCGGCTTGCCAGCGATGTCTTTGGCATATCGGATTTACACGGCAAAACGCTGTCAGAGCTTATCTCGTATAATGAGCCGTTTGCGACGTGTGAGCCGCATTTTCGGCGTGCCTTCCAGGAGAACGAAACCAGCACTTTTGATTACAGCATAACAACCTCAAACGATAAACGCTACTTTAGCGTCCGTTTCATCCCCGAACCAGACGAGCGCGGCTCTATCAACACCATCCTGGTTGTCATGCGCGATGTTACGCAGCCTAAGCAGGCAGAACTTGCGCTCAAATGCCATGAGGAAGCCCTGTAAAAGATTATCATCAAGCTGCCGTCGTGTTTGTGCCAATGTGCGCTAGCTCTGCTGCTGAGTATGACCCTGTAACCAGCTTGCAATGGCTTCGATGTCACGTTCCCCTTTTGCGACGGATAAAATGAAGCGGTATTCAGCGTCTTCACTGCTGGTGAGTTGCAGGCCGTTCGCATTCAAAAACAGATGCAGGGCGCGTGCTGCGGTGCGCTTATTGCCGTCCGCAAATAGGTGATGATAGGCCAGCGAATGCAGCAGGGCGGCGGCTTTATCGTAGACCGTCGGGAATTGTGGCTGACCGAATAAGCTCATGGTGGGGCGTTGGGCCGCAGAGCGCAGCAGATGCCGGTCTCGCACATAGGGCAGGCGCTCTGTCACCTGCTCGTTGATGTTATACAGGTCGTTGACGGTCAGGTACACGAAGCCATCATAGGGGTTGCGTTCGGGCTGGATGCGTGTTGTGCCGGCTGGGTTGTCGTGTTGAGTTGGCTGGCTCTTGATGTCATGGTTAGGCCAGTTATCGTGTTGCGAGTTCATCGAGTAGCCACTTCTGCTCTTGTATGATGTCGTCGATGAGTTGCGTATCGGCGTCAGTGTCTGCTTCTGGTAAGGTGACGCCTGTGGGTTCTGGTTGCAGCCATGCCGCCAACGCTTGCAAGTCGGTGCGGCCCTCTGCCACATCCAAGATCATCACTAGCGCTCGTTGCTGGACCCATGTTACCCGTAGACCGTTAACCCGCAATAAAAATAGCGCTGCGACGGTTGCTGTGCGCTTGTTGCCATCCTTAAAGGGATGGTTGCGGGCAATCGAATGCAGCAGGGCAGCGGCTTTCGCTTCGATACTACCGTAGGCATCCTGTCCGAAGGCGCTGGCCTGTGGGCGCTGTTCAGCGGCCAACAGCAGGTCAATATCGCGCACGCGGGTTTTGCCACTCATGATCTTTGCGTCATTAAGCAGGCGACCGTTGATAAAAATCAGTTCGCTGTAGGTTGGGTAGCGCATGGTTGATCCTCAAGCAGTGCTGGGCGGCAGCGCCAGATAATAGCGTGGTTGTGTGTTTTTTCGTGGCGGACGCAGCAAGCCGCGTCCCTGCACATACGTTGTGAATCATAGGGACACCCCCAACCCAGAGATGAATGGGGTGTCCGAGGCGGTTCAAGCGCCTGTGTTATAGTCGCTACCTAACGACAACGTGACTTCCCGATCTTCGCCCCAGATTTCGACGGCATTGCCCGGCCCTAGCGCTAAAGCGGAGCCACTGGCCACATTGACGGCGACTGCATCCGGGTTTTGTTGCAATACGGCCTGCACAGCCCGCGAGTCGTTCGCGCCCCTGGATTCTGGCTCGATAAACGTATTCTGCACCCAATCCAGCCCATCGAGAATTTGCCCACTGTCGGCTACCACCCAGCGCCCGAATAGATTTACGGCCAAGCCTTCGACAAAGATCGTCGCACCGCTTTCATATGCGGCTCGTATGGCCTGGATGGTGCCTGGTGCTAGCCCACGATAAGCGTCATTGACGCTATCGCCGCTTTCGATCACGATCAGGCTGACGGGCTGCAAAAGCGCGTTGATGGTGGCGGCATCTTCGCTCAGCACATCCACCAGATAGCCCGTCGGCGCGCCCAGGTCTTCCATATCATCCATAATGCTATCGGCCAGATCATCCGCAAACGAGATGTAGGCCACCGCGCCGTCGCCGATGGCCCGCGCTAGCGCACTAGCGCGGATTTCGCTGCCTGGGGTATGCCCACCAGAGAAAATCAGCCAGCCGTCTGCGCTAGCGATCCAGCGTAGTAGGGGTGTTTCAGCCATGATGATTCTGTCCTTATCTACCTAATTCTTCATCAGGTAATCGGCCACTGCTGCACTGAGCAGCGCGACCCCTTCCGGCAACACACGCTCGTCAAAATCAAAGCGCGGGTGATGATGCGGGTAGTTCAGGCCGCGCTCGTCATCAGCCGACCCCAAGAAGAAATACATGCCGGGGATGTCGTCCATAAATACGCCGACATCCTCAGCGCCCATCGTGCGCTCATAGAAAAACTGCTCGTCGTTGTAGCCCAGCCCACGAAAGACGCCGCGCACGCGCTCCGATACCTCAGCGTGGTTGGTCACGGGTTGCGTGGAATGCCCAATGCTGACATCTGCCGTGCAGCCCAGCGCCAGCGCGATATGCTGCGCGATGTCGGTCATGCGCTGCGAGACAGCATCACGGACTTCGGCCTTAAAGGTGCGGATGGTGCCGTTGAGCATGGCCTGCTGCGGAATCACGTTAAACGCCGTGCCAGTGTGTAGCTGCGTGACAGAGATTACAGCCGTGTCGAGCGGGTCTACGTTGCGGCTGACGATGGTTTGCAGCGCGGTTACAATCTGTGCGGCGCACACCACCGGGTCTACTGTTTGCTGTGGGGCTGCGCCGTGCCCGCCACGTCCCTGTACGTTGATCGTAAACGTAGACGCCGCCGCCATCACGGGGCCATCAGCCACACCGAGATTGCCAAAAGGTAGCGCGTTCCATAGGTGCAGCCCCAGCGTCACATCCGGGCGCGGGTCTTGCAATGCGCCATCATCCACCATTGACTGCGCACCCCCTGCGACTTCTTCGGCGGGCTGAAACACGAATTTGACACGTCCGGCCAGCTTGTCGCGCTGTGCTGTCAGCAGTCTGGCGACACCAAGCGCGATGGTCGTATGTCAGTCGTGGCCACAGGCGTGCATCTTACCGGCGTTTGTGGAGATATAATCCGTTTCGTTTTCCTCAGTGATAGGCAGCGCGTCCATATCCGCACGTAGCAACACCGTCGGGCCGTCCTCTGCGCCTTCCAGAATGGCGACGACGCCTGTTTTGCCCACGCCTGTCTGCACTTCCAGCCCCAGCGCGTTCAGTTCGTCGGCCACGATGCCCGCCGTGCGCACCTCCTCGAAGGCGAGTTCGGGGTGACGGTGAAAATCGCGGCGTCGTGCAATTAAGTCATCACGCATGGCCTCGGCCTCTGCGCGGAAGTCAATGCTTGTCATAGTCGTTTGCCTTTGCTGTTGATGGTTTTATGATTGTAGCGCCCAGGGTGGCAGCTTGAAGATGTCGTCGAGCACCAGTTCAAAATCGGGCAGCAGATCGTGCGGCTTGATAACGTCTGAGCCACGATAGACGCGGATGGTTTCCAGTGTGTCACGTTTATATTGATGCACGCTGCGTTCATCTGGGTAGACCTGCCAGACCTGCTGCGTGCCCTTTTGCAGATAGATACTGTTTTTGCGCTGGATCATGGCTGCCGTGTCGGATGGTGATGTGATTTCGACGGCTAAATCCGGCACGCCCGGATAAGGCTTTGTGAAGTCATCACCGGGTTGTAGATTCGCCATGAGCACGAAAGATACATCGGGGATGAATGAATCCTTCAAGCCGGATGCAGCGTTCATCAGGTAAATCAGGCTGTCCATATTGGCCTCACCGATGCCTGTGCTTTCTGCATAGCGATCTAACGCACGGAAAATCTGCTTAGCGATGTAATGATGCTCCTGGCCAGTGCCCCCAGGCATTCGGATTATCTCCCCGTTTAGTATCTCAACGTGGTCATCGCCCTGCATGGCCATCAATTCGTCAAGCGTCGGCAAGCGCTGCTCAGTGGCGTTGTGTTGCTGCTGTGTTGCTGTGGTCGCTGTGTCCTGCGTGGCGTCGGTCATGGCATCACCATTATCTTTTTTCTTTTTCTCTTCTGAACTTATGGATAAACGAAAACGAACCTGTATGATTGTAGGGGCTTAGCGTGCTAAGCCCTGGACGCAGTGCATTGCACCCCTACGAATCCGTTTTCATATCTCCATTAGATGTGCTTGCTTAGCCCCGTAATTTTATCACGCGGAAGCGCTCAATGTGGCGGGGATATTCAGGCGGCGTATCCGGGTCTAGCAGCCCTTCGCGGATGCGCTCTGCCAGGGCGTCCATGTCTTTGATCTGTGATTTGTGCTCGCGCAGTGAGGCGATCTTGGTCTCGATGCTGTCGGTCACATCGACCTTGATGGTAGGTTCGGCTGCGCCAGCGATGTAGACCGTCAGCGCTTTGTGCGTCTCCAAGCCTTCGTCGCGCTCTAATTCGATGAAGTTCAGGCGGTCACGGGCTGCCGGAAAAACGGCCTCCAGCGTGGCGGCACCGATGGCGCGGTGATCGGGATGATTGATGCTTGTGGTGCCACGCCAATACAGCGCCGGGTCCAGCGTGACAACAATATCGGGCTTGTACTGTCGGATGGCGCGTGTGATGTCGCGGCGCAGGTCTAATGTCGGGAAAAGCTCGCCGTCTTTATAGCGCAAAAAGACGACGTTTTTCACGCCAAGCACCTTCGCGGCGTTGCGTTCTTCTTCTTCGCGGGTCTCAGCTAGCTTTTCGTGCGTCATGTCGGGGTCATCGCTGCCTTTGTCGCCGGATGTGGCGACGACGAACGTGATTTCTGCGCCGTCTTTGGCCCACTTCGCAAAGGTGGCCCCTGCGAAAAATTCGGGGTCGTCGGGGTGCGCGAAAACGCCGAGCACGCGCTGCGGCGGGGTGGGCTGTTGATTTTCGGGATTATCGCTCATGTGGTTTTCGTCCTGTCGTGATGCTATGCGATAGCAGAAACTAAAAAAGGACTTGTCGGCCCTGATTATAGCGATGCTTGATGAAATTTTCGTGTGTCGCGCAAGTGTGGGCGGGTCATGCCCGCCCGCGATGTTATGCGTCGTTGTCGTCTGGTGGGGTTTGGTCGGCGCGGCGCTGGCCGGGTGGCTTACCGCAATCGCAGTCGCCATCACCGTGCTTGGTGCAGGGGGATTTGGCGGCTTTCTCCAGCGCACGCAGTTCGTCTAGCGGTATAAGCTCTTCGCGCTGGATGAGGGTGCGGCCTTCGCCATCAAAATACACGGTCACGGCATCTTGCAGCGGGTGTACATCCACGACGACCGCTTCGCCCTGCGGCGTGCCGACCTTTTTGCCACGACGCGGCAACTGCTTACGCGCCTGCACGTACTGCTCGTATTCGTAGACGAGGCAACAGCGCAAACGCCCACACATGCCCGTAATTTCCGCCGGGTTAAGCGAAATGCCCTGTATCTTGGCCATTTTGATTGAGACGGGGCTGAAATCGGTCAGGAAGGTGCTACAGCAGCGTTCGATGCCGCAAGCGCCATAGCCGCCAATCAGCTTGGCGACATCACGCGGACCGACCTGCCGCATGTCTACCTTTGCGGAAAAATCGCGTTGCAGGGCGCTCTGCAGGCGCGTGGTATCCACGCGGTTCTCGCTGGTGTATAAGAACGTGATAGCAGAGCCATCGTAGTTGTACTGTGCCGCGACGAATTTCGCGTCGGCGGCTTCGCGGTACTTCTTAGATTTTGCGCGGGCGGTTTCCAGCGCTTCGGGTTGCTTCTCTTCCCATTGTTGGCGTAAGACCAGATCGCGGGCAGTGGCAGGGCGTAAAATCTGGCGGTATTCGCGTTTGCCCTGTGCGGGCGTAAAGCCCATGATCTGACCCATCTGGCGGCCTCGTGCCGTTTCCACGATCACATAATCCCCGGCTTCGAGTTCGGGGGATGCGCTGTAATCAAAGTGGTAGAGCTTGCCAACTTTGGTGAAGCGCACCCCGGCAACCATCGTCTGCGCTGATGGTTGTGCTTGTGCAGCTTCTTCACCTGCTGTCATGGTGTGTTAACCTCATCAAAGATGTTTCACAGTGTTTATGTGTTGTTGTTTGTAGGGGCTGTGCATGGGCATTATTTAATCCTATGCTGCTCACACTCTAACGCAAAGGATAAACAAAAGCAACATCAGCAAAATTCACAAACGAGTGATGATGCTCGGCGCAAATGGGCAGATTTTGCATAAAATGCCGCTTTTTCTCGGTTAGGATGTACAAGCGGTGTGTTGGAATAGCGTGCAAGCCGTTATAATGCACAGTCACAAGGGAAGGATTCTAAGATTGTCTTCGCATCCTTTGTGCCTTCGTGGTTAGGACCCCTGACACCATCCGACGAAATCAATACGACCGCACTCAGGCAGGTGCGCTACAGGCCATTAGAACGGAGCATACATGGGCACGCTGGTTATGAAGTTCGGCGGTACCACCGTCGGCAATGTCGCAGCATTAACACAAGTCCTTAGCATCGTCATGCACGAGCAGAAACGCTGGGACCGTCTGATTATTGTCGCATCTGCGCTGGAAGGCGTGACGGATGCCCTGATGGAAGCGGCCCAACTCGCACAGGTCAACAACCAGCGCGGCTACCGTCGCATTACCGCGACGCTGCGGGCGCGGCATCTCGCGTTGGTGGAACAACTGCCATTTGGGGCCAACGAGCGCACCTCGCTGGAAGCCGATATTGACCGCCTGCTCTTTGAAATGCTGGATATTTGCCAGTCGGTTGCCAGTAAGACCGAGATTGAAACGCTGACATCAGACATCACGGATAGCATTGTTGCGGTGGGTGAACGCCTGGCCGCACGCATCATCGCGGCCCTGCTGCGCAAAAACGATCTGCGGGCTGTAGCGATTGACGGCACTGATGTCATCGTCACCGATGGGCTATTCGGTGGGGCGCGGCCTGATGTCAATGCGACGTGTAGCAAAGTCAACGAGCATCTGCTGCCGATGCTGCGCCGCCAGATCATCCCGGTGGTGACGGGCTACATCGGCGCGACGGCAGCCGGGCGCGTAACCACGTTAGGACGCGGTGGCAGCGATTACACGGCCTCGTTGCTGGCGGTGTGTGCACAGGCTACCGAAGTGTGGATTTGGTCCAATGTGGATGGCATGATGTCCACCGACCCGGATGAAGCGCCTAATGCGCATGTCATCGGTGAGTTGTCATACGCTGAGGTGGCAGAACTGGCCTATTTCGGGGCACGCATCCTGCACGCCCGCATGATTCACCCGCTGCAAGCACAGCAAATCCCGCTACGTGTGAAGAACGTCTTTAAGCCACAGCAGAACGGCACCCTGATCCGCGATTCGTCACCGACGCTGCTGCCACGCATAAAAGCGGTCACGTCTATTCAGGGGATTGGCCTAACAGCACAGCGCAGCGGCTCACTGGTAGAAATTACGCGCCTCGTGGATGATACGCTAACGCGCACGATTGGCGGCCATGCCGATGTCATGATCTCTGCACAGTCGTCGTCGCGCAGCTTTTTATGCTTTGTATTGCCACCCACCGCAGGCGGCAGCGATACAATCCATAGCCTGGTTTTGACGCTTAGCACCGTCCTACGCGAGCAAGACGAGCATTCACCCTGGACGGTGCGACCTGTCTCGGTGGTGACCGTCATTGGGGAAAGCCTGGACCAAGCCCCGGATGTGAGCGCCCAGATTCTGCTGGCACTACGCAATACACGCATTCTAGGCATCTCGCAGGGGCCATCGCCATGCAGTATGTCGTTTATCGTGGCGCAGGAAGACCAAGAGAGCATCCTGCAAAATATCCACAGCCTGATCCTGAAACAACCTGCGAAATAAGGCGGACGCACAGAAGCGCGTGTCTGTCATGTATGTTATGGTAACAGACTAAGGTCATCCCAGCAGAATAATTGACCTGGTTTGCGGACATGGCAGGCCAGGTCCCTACGAACGATGAACGACGCCTTGATCGTAGGGACGCTAAGAATGGCGTCCGAGCGGCTTCAGCCGCATTGCCTGTTTTTTAGCTGGAAAGGGCTAAAAGCGACCTTCCATCGTATCGACGTAGCCCGTTAGCTCTGCATAGCCATAGCCGGCTACATCGCCTTCGATGCGAACGGCCCCTTCCCAGTAGGCCAGGTTCGCATCATCGTGCAATTCCTGGTCTCGCATCAGCGGCGTCACGCTGAAATCCAGCGTCCCATCGCCGCCTGTAGCTGCTATGTCGGCCTCTACTGTGATGGTCCAGCCTGACGGATAGGTGGCTTCGGTGTGTGGGCTGGTCCATGTGTCCGTTGCCGTGATCGTAAACGTCTCAGCAGGCAAATAGCGCGTGCTACCATCGGGGTAGATCAGCAGGCCGCCGAATGCAGGCTCCGTGCTGCCGTCCTCCATGCGAATCTGGCCGATCATCATCTCGGTGTCGTTGTCGAAGATCAGGCCGAACCAATCCCAACCTTGTGCCCCT
>DAOTTW010000199.1:0-2451 GCA_034437615.1 Anaerolineae bacterium
ATGGGTTCGTCAGGTCAGCGGCGATGAATTCGCGCTCCTGCAAGCTCAACATGCGTAGAGCGCTCATGACAAAGACAACCGCATCGGCCTGCCGCAGGAAGTTGCGCGTAATCGCAGAGCGCGTGAGGTGCTCACCTAGGCCTGGTGAATCGACCAATTGCACGCCATTTTTGCAAAGCGTGCTCTGGCTGTAAAGCCGCGCATAGTCGATATTTTGCAGGCGATAGTCGAACGTCTCGTTCGCATCCTCGGTCAGGATCACATAATCGGATGTGAACGCCTTGCGATCAACAATTTTCGGCTCATCCATGCCTTGCAAATATACCTCGACCGTCTCCTGGGTACCACGAGAGACAATCGTGATAATACCCGTCGTCGGCGTAGATCCCACTGGTAACAGGTTATGGCCTAATAAGGCATTCAGCAATGTACTTTTGCCGCTTTTGAATTCGCCAATAACGAGCAGGTTGAAATTGCCGCGTTCTAGCTCCATCGCACGCTTACGCAGCAGGTCTGCTTCATGGCTCAAGCCTAGACCTGGGGTCTGATCGTCCGGCAAAATCCCCCGTAAATCACCTGGTTTGTCGATCAATGTTGCAATAGTTTTTAGTGATTCCAGAACCTTTAAAATCGCAGATTGTTTTACTCCAAATGCCGATTGCATATTACCATTTTCCTGTGCTAATATGATGTTCTAGCGGCCACCCAACCCAATAATAACACATTTCCTAGAAATAACCATTTTCAGTTACAAAGACAGGCTGCATAACTTTCAGATTCATTGATTCATTAGCGATATTCGAGGTCAAGCTTATGGCTAGCGCTACGAAACACAATGTTGAACTCGATGTTCTAACCGATATACACGACCATCTCAGCTTTATCAAGAGTACGCTACAGCGCAGTAAGATGGCTACAGACATCACCGGGTCACTCCAGGCTCAAGCAGACGCCATCCAGCAACGGCGCGATGACCCCTCGTTCTATCTGGCGGTGGTGGGCGAGATGTCCAGTGGCAAGAGTACTTTCATCAACGCTATGCTGCGTGACGATGTGCTGAAGACGCATAGCCGCGTGATGACCACTGCGACGGCCACCGTCATCCGGCATGGTGCCCCCCCCAGCGCGACGATCCGGTTTCGTGGCAATATGGGGCGGGCGGGCTTCTTCAGCCGCTTGTTGCGCCCTACCATCGCGCCGGAAATCGAATATGTGGATGAACGCGCAGATACAAGCCGCAGCAATGTGTTGCACCTGACGCAAAAAGATGAGCCGATCACGTGCAAGGATTTACCGAGTGTGAACAAGCTCAGCCTGCGCGAATTCGTGCATCATGTGACGACCGAAGACGCCATCGCGCAAAACGTGCTTAGCGTGTCACTAGAGCATAAATCGCCTCTGCTGACGGATGGCACGGTTATCATCGACACACCCGGCATCGACGCGCCGAACACAGACCATGCGGATGTGACGCGCCGTGTCGTCGCAGATGCGGACGCGGCAACCCTGATTGTATCGGCTGAGCGCCCTGTGTCGCAAACGTTCGCGCAATACCTGAACGACCCCACGCTGCTACGGCCCTATTTGCATCGCTGCATCTTCGTCATCACCCGTATCGACCTGATCCGCAAAAAAGAACACGCGCACGTCATCAAGACAATTAAGCGCCGCCTACAAAAAGAGCTTTCACTGGATTACGAGCCTATGGTCCTGGTTTCATCTGCACAATCCATCATGGAAGACATCACGCAAGAGGGAGTGCTGAAGGTGGATGATACGGACAAGGCCGCTTATCAGGAGCAATTCTACCAGCTTGAAAGCACGCTATTTCAGCGCCTACAACGTGAACGCAGCATTGCGATTGCCGAGCGCATCTTGCAATTGTTGTCGGATTTGTTCGAGTCGGTCGAACAGCCACTAGAGGACCAGTGGACGGCCTATCATCAGGCCGAGCGTGAACTGCGCTCCGTTGTCATTCAAGACCTAGACGCCTTCGCACATGAATTAAACACGACCTGTAGCAACCGAATGAGACGCATTCGCAGCAATGCCACATCGCAAGTAAGCGCTGTGCTATTGGAATACACCACTAGCTTGTTAGATATGGTGAAAGCCGAGATTTATGGTGCCAGCAAAAAAAGTACCTTAAAGAATTACGTCAAGAGTGGTATCCAGACCACCGTCCAGAAGTACATAAAGGCATTGCAGAAAAAGCTCCAAATGGTTCTGAACGACATCAATACGCAGGCGCAAGATGTCAACAAGCACTTCGATCAGCAATTTGAAGAAGCCTATGAACGCCTGAGCGCAATCCGCCAACGGAACAACTCCAACTCCAACAAAAGCAGCAAAATACAGATGGACAAGTCATTTACAGCCGGTGCACGCCAAAACCTTAAAGCCTGGGATTCACAGCAAAACACCAATACAGGTGGTGGCCTTGCGGGTGGT
>DAOTTW010000200.1:0-10583 GCA_034437615.1 Anaerolineae bacterium
CATCAGCGCTATACGGCCTCACTCGGATGCTTGGCGGCAAGCTGTTCAGCCATGTCAGCGCGTCCGCTTTGCCGCAGGCGTTGCAGATAAGCAGGCAGTTCGCCGCGTGTGTGCAACGGGCCACCTTCTCGCAGTACGCCCCACATGGGGTCTGTGGGCTGTGTGGCGCTGCGCATCGCGTCCGTCATCCAGCGGTCCAGCAGCGCCAGCCCATGCCGTACCAGGTCCGGTTGTGCGGCGGCGATGTCCTGTTGCTCATGCGGGTCAGCGGCGATGTTATACAGCATCACATCCGGGAAATTATGATAGCCGTCATGATAACTGCGGATCAGCAGATAATCCCCGAAGCGCACGCCACGCTGACACGACCACGCGCCCTGCGAGATCACCAACGACTCGCGCCCGATGGGTTGACCATCGCCCAAAGCCGCCGCAAAACTCACGCCATCCCAGTTATCCGGCACCGTGCCACCGAGCAGCTCTATCAGCGTAGCGGCAAAATCAATCTGGTAGATCAAGCCGGGTTGCACCGCAGGCAGCAGGCCCGGCGCACGCACGATCAGCGGCACGCGGTTCGTAATCATATCGGCGGTTTGGTGGTCGGCGTAGATGTTCAGTTCACCCAGGTTCTCGCCATGATCCGCGCTGATGATAATCATGGTCTGCTCCAGCACCCCGGCATGGTTCAGCGCTTCGATCAGATCGCCAATGTGCTCATCCATGTAACGGATGCCCCGATCATAGCCATCGAACAGCACCCGCGCCGCCTGCATATCGTTGATCTGCGTAGGTGGCGCTAGCGTGATGCCATCGGGCCGCGCATCCACAAAGCCCCATACTTCTTGCGCTGAATGTGGCCCCGCGCCCCGCCAATGACGCGCCCGCACAGCCTCCGTGTACCACCCCGGCAGCGGGTCATCCGCGAAGGGGTTGCCGAATGCTGCCGGGGCGCTGTAGGGCGTGTGTGGGTCCCAGTAATTGACGTGCAGGAACCAGTTATCGTCTGCGGCGTGGCGCTGTAGCCAGTTCAGCGCGTAGGGTGTGACGTGGTGCGCGTCGTCGTAGCCGCCTAAGCCGGGGTTATAGCACTCGTTGAAGTTGGCGGTCATGTGCCAGGCCGAATGCCGTTCGGGGAAGCTGCTGATGCTGGCCGTGTAGTAGCCCAGTTCGCGCAAGCAGTGCATCCAGCTTGTGCGGCCCAGCGTGCTATTAAAGCCGCGTGTGGCCCCATCCGTGAACGGGTCGGCGGCGCTGCCACCATGCCCGACCACGCCATTATGGATGCCGAAACGCCCACTGAACAATGCGCTGCGGCTGGGCAGGCACGGTGAATCCGAGACGTAGCAATGCTCAAAGCGCACGCCTTGCGCTGCGATGCTGTCGATAACGGGGCTGGTGTTGCGGTGATAGCCGTAACAGCCCAGATGATCCGGTCGTAATGAGTCGATGTCGATATATAAAATGCGCATATAATCCCTGTTCTATGTGACGTGTGTGCAATATGGGTACGATGATACGATATTAGGCTTCGCGGTTGACAGCATGATTTGCCCACTGGTATACACGCTTTAGAGTCATTTTGCAAAGAGACCAACCACCCAAAACCAATGACCCAAAACCCAAAACCAATGACCCAAGACCCAAAACCCAAAAGGAAAAACCACGATGGATTTAAACCTGACCGGACGTGTGGCGATGGTCGCCGCCGCCAGCAAGGGGCTAGGCTACGGCGTGGCGACTGCACTGGCTGCCGATGGCGCGAGCCTGTCGATCTGTAGCCGCACCCAGGCCGACATCGCCGCCGCCGCGCAACACCTGAACAGCACAACGGGCGCTGATGTACTGGCGACAGCCTGCGATCTGACGCAAGCCGACGACATCACGAATTGGACGCAGCGCACAGTCGAGCGCTTCGGCAAAATCGACATGCTGCTGGTGAACGCGGGCGGTCCCCCAGCCGCCTATTTTAAGGAAATCACCGACGAGCAGTGGCAGGCCGCCTTTAACCTGACGCTGATGAGCAGTGTACGCATGATCCGCGCCGCCTTGCCACACATGGCAGCCGGTAGCGCCATCCTGACCGTGACCTCCTCCTCGATTGTGGAGCCGATACCGCGCCTGGGCCTCTCGACTGTGATGCGGGCTGCTGTCGCCGGGCTGGTCAAGACGCTGGCGGACGAACTCGCGCCGGATGGCATCCGCATCAACAACCTGATCCCTGGCCGCATCGACACCGACCGCGTGGCACAGCTCGATCAGGGTGTGGCGCAGCAGCTTGGCATCACCCCGGATGCAGCCCGCAAGCAGAGTGAGCAGCGCATCCCATTGAAGCGCCTCGGCACCATCGACGAATTCGGCGCAGCAGGGGCCTTCTTGCTCTCGCCCGCAGCGGCCTACATCACAGGCGCGACCTTGCGCGTGGATGGTGGGCAGATGCGCTCTATCTAAAAACGCAACCGGGCATGGTGCGCCGTGCCCCTACTAATCTGCGGCTTTTCGTGGTACGACTATCATCCCTAGCTTGTACACACCAAAAGCAAAAGAGCCATCTATGCACATACGCAGCCTGCCCGACCTTCAGCCCACACCCACCGATAGCCACGAAGGGTATTCATATTGCCCCGGCAACCCGCTGCCGTTTGGCGCAAGCCTGGTCACAGGGGGCATTAACTTCTCGATCTATTCGCGTAATGCAACGGGCTGCACGCTGGTCTTGTTCGAGCCGGGGGCGCTGACGCCGCTGGTTGACATCCCCGTGCCGCAGCACTTCCGCATCGGGGATGTCTATTCGATTGTCGTGCTGGACCTGGACCCGCAAAATATCGAATACGGCTTCCGGCTGGATGGCCCCAACGACCCGGCGAACGGCCTGCGCTTCGACCCCACGCAAATTCTGCTGGACCCCTACGCCACGATTATCAGCGGCCATGAAGTGTGGGGCGCAGACCCCAAGTGGGATAACGTCTATCGGCACCGCGCCAAGATCAATTATGAGCCGTTCGATTGGGGGTTTGATCGGCCACTGTGTCGCCCGATTGAGGATGTGGTCATTTACGAAATGCACGTGCGCGGCTTCACACAGCATCCCTCAGCACAGGTCAACAAGCCGGGCACGTTCGCAGGGGTCCGTGACAAAATCCCCTATCTGAAACAACTCGGCGTCAATACCGTCGAACTCATGCCCGTCTTCGAGTTTGATGAATGGGAACACTCAAAGGTAGACCCGGCAACCGGACAGCGCACGATGAATTACTGGGGCTATAGCCCGATTGGGTTCTTCGCGCCAAAAGAAGCCTATGGCAGCAGCGACCAACCCGGCGGCGCAGTCAACGAACTGAAGGCGCTGGTGAAAGAGCTACACGAGAACGGCATTGAGGTCATACTTGACGTGGTTTTCAACCACACCGCAGAGGGTAATGAGCTTGGCCCCACCATCAGCTTTCGTGGGGTGGATGACCGCATTTACTACATGCTGACGCCCGAAGGTTACTATTACAACTTCAGCGGCACCGGCAACACCTTCAACTGCAATCATCCGCGTGTGCAGCAGATGATTATGGATTGCCTGCGCTATTGGGTCAGTGAATATCACGTTGACGGCTTTCGCTTTGATCTAGCGTCGATTATGACGCGAGATGTGGACGGAATGCCGCTGAACGACCCGCCGATCCTGCGCATGATGACCGATGACCCGCTGCTGGGCCAGACCAAGCTGATCGCTGAACCCTGGGACGCAGACGGCCTGTATCACCTGGGCAGCTTTCCGTCTTATGGGCGCTGGGCAGAGTGGAACGGCCAATACCGTGACACAATGCGTAAATTCCTGAAGGGCGACGAAGGCCAGGTCGGTGAAGTGGCGTTTATGCTGCAAGGCTCCCCGAATTTGTATCCTGGGCGCGGCCCCATCGCGTCGATTAACTTCATCACGTCGCATGATGGCTTCACGCTGCGTGATCTGGTCAGCTACAACGAGAAGCACAACGAAGCCAACCTCGAAGAGAACAGAGACGGCCACAACGATAACCATAGCTGGAATTGTGGCGTAGAGGGCAGCACGGACGACCCCAAAATTATCGAATTGCGCAATCGGCAGGTGCGCAATGCCCTGACCATGCTGCTGGTCAGCCAGGGCACGCCGATGCTGCTGATGGGCGACGAAATCGGGCGCACGCAAAACGGCAATAACAACGCCTACTGCCACGATACCGAAATGAACTGGCTGGATTGGACGCTCGTCAAGACCAACCGCGACCTGCTCAGATTCGTGCAGCACCTCATCGCCTTCCGCACGGCACACCCCGTACTGCGCAACGGCCATTTCATGCAACATCAGGATTATCTTGAGAAGGGCCTGCCCGATATGGCCTTTCATGGCTTGCAACCCTATCAGCCGAACTGGGGGCCACAAAGCCATGTGCTGGCCTTTTCGCTGGGTGGGGATTACGCGAAGGGTGGCATGGAAGCGGACGATCATGTGTATGTAGCCATGAATATGCACTGGCAGAACAAGACGTTTTATCTGCCGACGCTGCCGGAGGGCCAGCGCTGGCACGGCTTCGTTAACACGGGCCGCGTGCGCAACGCCAGCGTGCAACCGGGCAAGGAAAAGCCGCTGAAGAAGCAGGACCGCCTGCGCATGAAGCCGCGCTCGGTGGTGGTGCTGGTCGGGCGTTAACTGCTCGTCATGTGTTTCGTAATGGATTTTACCCATAAATGAAGTGCGTGTTGTACAAAGTTCACAAATTTTTTTATCGGCACTAGGAATAACACGTTTGTTGCGGTACGATATTCCTATTCATTTGCGAAATTGTTGATCTTGTTAGCATTAAAAACGGGAGTTGTTACTGACAATGAAACGCGCTCTAAGATACATAGCAATAGTCGCGTCTGCGCTCCTCTTGCTCTCCACTGCATCCGCGCAAATCACCAATCAGGCGGTTGATACAGGCGGTGATGTCGGGCAATACACGTCTATTGCCCTGAACGCAAGCGGCAACCCAGTTATCAGCTACTACGATGTGAGCAATGGCGACCTGAAGTTGCTCATTTGTGATGATCCTACCTGCTCATCCAACACACAATACGTCGTTGATGATGGAGCGGGCGCTGATGTCGGCCTATTTTCTTCGCTGGTGCTGGACGCAAGTGGCAACCCGATCATTAGCTACCACAACGAGACCACTGGCGCACTTGAATTGGTCGTCTGTGATGACCCCACCTGCACAGGCGGCGGCGAAACCTTCACCGTCGTCGATAACACAGCGCTAGATACGGGCGAATACACAGCTATCGCGCTGGATAGCAACGGCAACCCCGTCATTTCCTACGTCGATGCAACCAATAACGACCCGCGCCTAGCGATCTGTGCTGCGCCTGCTTGTACCACCCCGCAATTGACCCTGCTGGATAATTCCGCGTTTGATTTTGGTCTGAATACAGGTATCGACATTACAGCCGACGATATAGCCTTTGTCTCGTATCACCGCACGAATAGCGGCCAAAAATCGCCGTTCATCGCAAGCTGTGACCTCACAAATTGCAGCACGCCGGCTAACGTGACCAACAGCGCGGCGCTGGCAACAGGTGGCAGTGCAGGCGCGACAAACGATATTGCCCTGCGGCAAACGGGTTTGCCCACTGTGATATTCAGTCAAGGTAACGACGTTGAAATCGTCGCCTGCAATGATGCCACATGCAGCAGCAGCACAAGCGGCGCGTATAGCCCCACAACCCCCGGTCCGCTGGATTTATCGCTGACGTTAGATGCCAACGACTTCCCAGTGATTGCTCTTTTCAGCCGCAACCCGAACTTTGTCAACGGCGACTTGTTCCTGCTGCGCTGTAATGATGTCGGCTGCTCCGGCGGTGATGACCAACTGACGCTACTGGACGGGTCGCTTACGGTGACGAATAATATAGGCCAATTTAACGCCATCGCGCTGGGTCCGACAGGTGAGGCCTTCGTCAGCTACTACGATGGCAATAACGACGACCTCGTTTTATCCACACAAAGCGCCGAGTGTGTGCTAAGCATCGTCTACAGCGATACGGTCAACAACGACA
This sequence comes from Anaerolineae bacterium, assembly GCA_034437615.1. GTDB lineage: Bacteria > Chloroflexota > Anaerolineae > Aggregatilineales > Phototrophicaceae > DAOTTW01. The sequence goes on from DAOTTW010000200.1 coordinate 6,064, forward strand.
TCACCGAAGACAGCGCCGAAACAGCCAGCATCACCGTCGATTGTGGTACGACCAGCTTCACGCCGAATGTGTTCGGTATCGAAACCGGGCTGGCCTATGGCGATTTCAACGCCGACGACGCCAACAACGGCGCGGATGCAAGCGACCTGCTTACCACAGCAAACGTGCCTGTATGGACGGACGCCAACTTCGCGACCACAGGCGGCAGCAACGTCGCTGTAGAAGGCGACACGCTGGACCTGTATTTCGCCTCTAAGCAGACGCCCTCAACCGGTCTTGCTACACCCGGTACGCTGGCTTCCGTCACATTTGACTCACTCCCCAGCATCCAACTCAGCAACCTCGAAGATGAAGAACCGGATGCCCTGCTGATCTGCGAGACGCTGAAGCTATCCGATGAAGCAGGCTCACCCATCAGCGCACTGTGCAACTACGATACGGTGGCGGTGCAGGATGTGCTGGATGCTACCATCGACATCAACACGCTGAACATCCAGAGCGACGGCAGCATGGCTAGCGGCAACCTCGGCTTTACGCTCAGCCTGCGCGAAGAAGACGACAGCACGATCAACGCCACGACCTATGATGAGACGGACAGCACAACGGGCAACGGCTCCAACGGCGCGCCGGAAGTGCTGACAAGCGATAATGCCTACACCAACCTGACGGATGCGGCGTCCCCGGCGGATGTGCTGCTGGATGGTGTCGGCCATATTGACTGCATTGCGCTGGAAGATTTCGCGCTGCGTGACCTGACCTTCGAGAATAGCATCACAGGCACCGTCACGCTGACCGCAGGCGACGCCACAGGCGATTTCCTGGTCAACAGCGACGATAGCGACGACATCGCGGACGACTTCGGCGGCGCAGCAACCACCAGCGAGACCGACATCAACGGCGATGGCACGGTGAATGTGCTGGACCTCGTGCATGTGGGCCGCAACTTCGGTGAAGGCACGGGCAGCTTAGACGCTTGCAGCAACAGCAGCAGCGTCACAGGCGATAACGGGCCATAAGCTGCACGGCAATACACAGAGCCACACACAAGGGCACGCATTGACGTGTCCTTTTTGTTTGGGTTTGCTGCTGTTTTGTGGTTCAATACAGGTAAGATGCAAGCAGTTCACAGGGAGAATCATCAATGGTAGCAATCCGCAAGAACGACTACGCCTATCCTGAAGCCGCAAAGGAAACGGCAAACGACGCCTTTGCCGAAGTCGCCCAGAACGGTGATTGGCGCTACAGTGAAGCCGCTTATCTGGCGCTGGAAGCGGCCAGCGGCTTCAAGCATGAGTACATGCGCGGTGAAATCTATGCGATGGCAGGTGCAAGCCTCAATCACAATCGTATCGTCACGGCGCTCAGTGGCCTGCTTTACAATCGGTTAGGTGACAATTGTGAACACTTCAGCAGCGATATGAAAGTGCGCGTGGAAGCCACCGCAACCAACACCTACCCGGATATGGTGGTTGTGTGCGACGAACCGCAATTTATGCCCGAACGCCCGGACACGCTGACGAACCCCACCGTGCTCTTTGAGGTGCTCTCGCCCTCCACAGCCGACTATGACCGGGGCCGCAAATTCGAGGATTATCGGCTGTTGCCCAGCCTGAAGGAATACGTCATCGTCGCGCAGGATAAAATGCACATCGAGCACTACACGCGCCAGGATGACGGCAGTTGGCTGCTACGTGACATCAACGCGGCAGACGCCACGCTGAGCCTGGCTACCATTGGCTGTGAGTTGCCCATCGCAGACATCTACGCGAAGGTCGCGTTTGCAACGGCCCAACCACAGGAAAACACGAATCGTTAGATAAGAAGTTAAACAGCACTGCGTCGCAAAACCATGCCCCCATGCCCGCTTTCGTTGTAAGCTATGGTACTATGAGCAGCTTAAACTCGTAACTGTTTACGCTGTATAAGACTATAGCGGCTGCCGCCGCCCAGGACGCCAAGAACGGCAGCCCTGCGCTTGGCAAGGGCCTTGTAGGGACGCGCTTCTGTGCGTCCGCAAACTGACACAGTATCTGCGCTATCGTATAATAGAAGGGGCACACCACATGGCAAGTGATGCGAGTGTGGCCAGCACGCCACAAACCCAGGAAGCACCCAAGACGAAACCAAAGCTCAAGAAGGCGCTTGGGCTGTTCGATGTGTACGCCATCTGTACCGGGGCCATGTTCAGCAGCGGCTTTTTCCTGTTGCCGGGGCTGGCCGCCGCACAAACCGGGCCATCGGTTGCGCTGGCCTACCTGATCGCTGGTATTTTGATGCTGCCGGCCATGTTCAGCGTCGCGGAACTGGCGACAGCCATGCCGCGTGCAGGCGGCGCATATTACTTCTTAGATCGTGCAATGGGGCCAGCCATCGGCACGATTGGCGGCATCGGCACCTATCTGTCGCTATCGCTGAAAAGCGCCTTCGCGCTGATCGGCATGGGCGCGTATCTGGCGCTGTTCATTGATATTCCGATTCAGCCGTTAGCGATTGCGCTGACGCTGGCCTTCACCGTGCTGAATTTGATCGGCGCGAAAGAAACAACGGGCCTGCAACGTGTGCTGGTGACGACGCTGGTGCTGATCCTGGCTGTGTTCATCGTCGCAGGCTTATTAACCGTGTTTCAAAGCGACATCACGACGACTGTGCAAACCCAATTCAACCCCTTTATGACTGGCGGCATTGCGGGCTTGTTGGGCACGGTGGGCTTCGTATTCGTCTCGTATGCGGGCCTGACGAAAATCGCCAGCGTGTCGGAAGAGGTCGTCAACCCTGGCCGCAACATTCCGTTGGGCATGATGTTGTCGATCATCAGCACCACGATCATCTATGTGGTTGGTATTGTCATCATGACCGCCGTGCTGGATGGCGACATATTTTTATCCAGCCTGACGCCCGTAGCCGATGCCGCAGTAGAAGTGATGAGCTTCTTGCCGGGTGAACTGGGTGTGTTGCTGGTGGTGGCGGCGGCTGTAGCCGCCTTTGCCAGCACGGGCAACGCGGGTATCATGGCCTCCTCGCGCTATCCGATGGCGATGGGCCGCGATCATCTGCTGCCTGCCTTTTTCGCCCGCCTGACCAAGAAAGGCACGCCCTCCATCGCTATCTACGCCACGGCGGGCCTGATGATCTTCGCGATTTTGCTGCTGGATGAATCCGCCATCGCGAAGGTCGCCAGCACAGTGCAGTTGATCTTGTTCATGCTGCTTAATGTGGCCGTGATTGTGATGCGCGAAAGCCGCATCGAATACTACGACCCGGTGTACCGTTCGCCGTTGTATCCCTGGATGCAGTTCGCGGGCATACTGGCGTCGATCTTCCTGATTAGCTACATCGGCTCGGAGGCGCTGGTGCTGACGCTCGGTGTGCTGGTCCTATCCGGTCTGTGGTACGTCTACTACGCCAGTAAGCGCGTTGAGCGACACGGCGCGGTCTACCACTGGTTCAGCCGCCTGGGTGAAAGCCGTTATGAGGGCCTGGAGCACGAACTGCGCGAAATCCTGAAGGAAAAGGGCCTGCGTGACGAAGACCCCTTTGAGGAAGTCATCAGCCGTGCCTTCGTCATCGAGGCCAAAGCGGGCATGAGCTTTGATGACATCGCACGCGAGGCCACGCAACTGCTGAGCACGCGCCAGCCCTGCCTGACGGAAGAACACGCAGCACAATTCATCGACACCATCGCCAGCAACTTCACGCTGCTGAAATACGGCGTCACGCTGCCCAGCCTGCGCGTGGACGTGTGTACCAATGCGGAAATCGTGATTGTGCGCTCACATGAGGGGGTTCTGATCGACTACGACGCCGACGACACCACAGAGCCAGCCCGCGTCAATGCCTTCTTCTTCCTGGTCAGCCCCGCCGATGACGCTGGCAGGCACCTGCGCCTGTTGGCCGAGATTGCCCGCCGCGTCGAGGACGCCAACTTCCGACATGATTGGCTGCACGCAGAGGGCAAGCAGGAATTGCGCGAGATTCTGCTGTACGATGACCGCATCATGACGCTGTGGCTTGAGCATGGGCACCGCACGGAGCCGCTGATTGGCCAGCGCGTGCGTGACATCAGTTGGCCGGGTGGTACGCTGGTGGCGCTCATCCGGCGTGATGGCGAGGACATCATCCCGCAGGGCAGTGCGGTGATGCAGCAGGGCGACCGCCTGACCATCATCGGGGACGCCAACCACATTCAGACGTTGTACGCACAATACGTCGGGGATAAGGCGACGTAGCCGCCATAAAATGCAGCCAGGCAACCGGCAGGGGTGGGTCAGTTTTCAAGGGTAGGTATTTCAGCGGACGTGCAATGGCACGTCCCCACACAGTCGTTGTGTCCCGTAGGGACACCCAATGGGGTGTCCGGGGCGGCGTCAGCCGCCATAAAATACGGTCAAACATCAAAAACCTACCCCTGAAAAGGGGTTTGGGGTGAGGGCTAAGCAGTTACTATGGATGAACGAAAACAAACCTACATGATCGTAGGGGCTTAGCGTGCTAAACCCTGGGTGCGATACATTGCGCCCCTA
>DAOTTW010000201.1:0-59622 GCA_034437615.1 Anaerolineae bacterium
TCGGGTATTTCTCGCGCAATACTTTTACAACTTGGCGGCCAATACGTCCAAAACCATTGATACCTACGCGGATAGCCATGTTCCATGCTCCTTTTTATTTTTAGCTTTAACTCGCTGTTCTGATAAACGATGCGGCGCTGATATGCGCGTGTTGGCATAAATCCAGAATGGCTATTGCCAGTTTCTTCGGGTCGTGCCGCCAGGGGCGCTGTGCATCACACAAATCAGTATAACGTACTTCGTAGCGTTGGAGTATCTCGTGATTGTCTGCTGCGGGCATAACGTAACGGGTGACACCCGCATTCCGTGACGGATAGACATTATTGGCCAGCACAGCATGGAAAACCCCACGCCCGATATGTTTTTCCAGTGCTATGATATGGTCCGCGACGGTATAATCAACCGTCTCAACGGGTTGTTGGGCCACATTGCACACATAAATTTTATAAGCGTGGGTCGCACGCAGCGCATCCGCGATGCCCTTTACCAGCAAATTCGGCAAAATGCTGGTGTATAGGCTACCGGGTCCGATGACGATTACATCGGCGTTCAGCAGCGCTTTGATGCTATCGGGGTAGGCTTTGACATCTGTCGGGTTCAGGCTGACGCTTTCGATGCAGCCATCGACATCGCCGGTTTGTGCTTCGCCCATGATTTTAATGCTACGACCGGATTTATTCAGGCGTATACTTGCCGTAAGCTGCACATCATCCAGGGTGGCAGGCAGCACGCGCCCCTGAATATTGAGCACGTTCTCGACTTCAATCAGGGCTTCGGCCAGGCTGTTCTTGTTGTCGTCCGGTTCGCCTGCGACGTTGGCCATTGCTGCGATGAAGAGGTTGCCGAACGAGTGGCCTGCTAGATCGCCGGTCTGAAAGCGAAACTGAAACAGCTTGGTCAGCAGGCTCTCGTCATCAGCCAGCGCGACGATATTATTGCGCAGGTCGCCGGGTGGCAGTACACCGAGTTCACGGCGCAGACGGCCCGAACTGCCGCCATCATCGGCAACGGTGACGATGGCGGTGATATTGCCTGTATAGCGTTTGAGGCCGCGCAGCGTCGCTGGTAACCCCGTCCCGCCACCGACAGCCACGACCTTGATGCCGCCTTGCCGCTGACTGTGGTTGAAGATGACATCCACGACGGTATCGCGACGGTTACGCCGATAGGGGGCTAGCAGGCTGAGCGTTAAGCCCAGGACGGCCAGCACGACCAGCGCTAAGCCAGCCGCAATCAGTAGGACGATAGGGGGCCAGGTGGCTGTACTGGCAATTTCGCTGACAACTGAGGAGCCGAGCAGCTTGAGGACCCCGTAGGCGAAGCCTACCCCGGCACCGCTGCCGCCGACAAGCAGCAGCAGCAGCCAGCGCTTGACGCCGATGCCGGGCGTCAGCCATTTATGTAAGCGTTCGCGTTGCAGTGTGATGTCCATAGGTTTATGCATCTATCTTAGCCTGTCTCAGTTTGTTTCGGCGGATTCTGATGTGCTGCGGCGTTTGCGCATGGGTTGCAGGCCCCACGTCAACGCCAGCAGCAGCACCGCGCCCAGGGTCGTCAGCACGCCGATGACGATAGCGGCTTCAAACCAGAATTGCTCAGGATAGAGGCGGATGAGCGTATCCGAGTAGAAGAAGCGCCACGTGCCATCCTCAAAGAAAATTTCATGGAACGTGTCGAAGAAGTATTCCCAGGCGGATACGGCAATGACGACCACCGTAAAGACAATGGCCAGCGTCAGCAGAGCGCCCTGCATCGCAGCAAAACGCAGATGATAGCGGGTGTTCGGGCTGCGCCAGAGCCAATACGCCGCGCCTGCGGTCAGCAGAGCCAGTAATAAGCCAGCAGCAAACGTGCCCTGTGCGACGAATTTTACATCTTCCATGTGGCGCAGTTCGTCCGCACCAAACAGCGGGCATTCGCTGCGCTGGGGTGGGAAGCAGAGTTCACCGGGCAGGCGTTGATCTGCTAGAAAGTCGATGCCTTCAGCGTTGAAGATGTATGCGATGCCGAGCGGCCCGTAGCGCAAGCGGTCATCGGTGCTGAAGCCGTAGACATCGGCTGGGAAGCCAGGGCGTGTGTATTCGAGTTGTAGGAACAGCGGCGACATGACCAACCGAATGCTGCTAATCAGCAGCAGGGCAGGCACAGCCAGCATAATAAATGTGCGCAGAGCGTAGCGCCGCCATTTTTGGGTTTTGGTGTCAACGATCATGGTGTATATCCTCGGTGGCCTGGGCGCAATACACTGCGCCCCTACTATATACGGATGGTCTGGTTTCGTTTGTGCTGCTCCAATTGGCGCACTTTTTTTTAACGTACTTCATCCAGATTGCCGGATAGCAGGAAATTCAGCACTAGCGAATCAACCAGCGTTTCAACCGGGGCGCGGTCATCAGTGAAGAGCATGTCGCTGGCATTCACATCTGCCGGGACAAGCGACTCGGTGCCTAATGCCAGCGCTTGCCGCAATAAGGGGCTTGCATCGGCTGGCAAACGTGCGAGATTGGCTTGCAGGTTAGCGGCTGATGTGGGCTGTTTGCTGGCAATCAAGATCGTGTTGAAGGACTTCGGCACGTCCATCGCGTGAATGCTAGGAAAGACATGGCCGATGGTATGCGTCAGCGCATCCACAAAGCGGCGGTCTGTGCTGGTGCGCCCAACGTTGATAGCCAGCACGCCGTTAGCCGCCAGGTGGTCGTGTACTTCCTGAAAGAATTCGATAGTGGTCAGGTGCCAGGGGATGTAGGGCGCTTTGTAAGCATCGACGCCAATCACGGTGTAATCCCCATCTAGCTGATTCAGCACGTAGCGGCCATCCTGCGCGTAGGTGGTCAGGCTGGGCATGTGCGTCTCGTTCATCTGGAAGTAGCGCTCGCCTGCTTCGATGATGCCGGGGTCAATCTCGATGCCATCAATCGGAATGTCGCCATAGACTGCGATGTACTGGCGTGGGATGGTGCCAGCCGCCAGGCCCACAACCATCAGCGATTGCATTTCGTCGGGTGTGAAGCTGTCGTTGAAATACGGCGCAGTTAAGAAAAAGCTCCACGTGCGATCATAGGTGATCTGTGTGGGGTGCCATTGGCTGTGGATGCCTTGCCCCTCGTTCAGATACAGGTAGCGTGCGCCGTTGTTATCCTCGATGACCTGAATATAGTTGTAGGCGCTCTCGTCCTCATAGAGTAACTCGGTGTTTGCTGGGGGTGGGCGCAGCGGACCGCTGAGCACGGCAAAGGCGGCTAACAGCACCACAAGCGGCATCCACAACCAGACCAGCGCCCGCAAGCGGATTTCACGCCAGAGGCCGATGAAAGCCACACCGAACAAGATGCCACCAAAGAGCAAAAAAGTACGCACGGTGCCCAATTCGGGGATGATGAACAGCGTCGGTAGGAACGTCCCGATCAGGCTGCCGACTGTGCTAACGGCGTAAATCTGGCCAGCGATGCGCCCTGTTTTTTCGACATCGGCAACCGCAAGGCGAATCGCAAACGGGGAGGTGGTGCCCAAGAGCGTCAGCGGCACAGAAAAGAGCACGAGCACCGCAATAAACGAGCCAAGCGCAAGCGATGCCTCTACGCCGACGACAGCCTGGGCAGCCGCCTGCAAAACAGGACGCGCCACCAGCGGGATCAACATACTGAGGAAGGCACCCCACAAGATGAGCGTATACATAATGCTGCGCCGGGGGTAACGGTCCGCGATGCGACCACCGATAAAATAACCCACCGTCAAATACAGCAAAATCAGGCCGATGACGTTGGCCCAGATCAGGTTGCTGGTGCCGAAAACGCTACCTAGCAGGCGCGATGCGGTCAATTCGATGGCGAGTGTGGCCATGCCGCTGGTGAATGCAATGATGTAAAGGTCTGTGTTGGGCCGGGTGCTTTTGTCTGTGGTTGCTGTCATCAAGGTCAATTCAGGGTGCCGCATTTCGCAAGCTGACGATCAATGGATTACAATACGGGTATTATTTCAAGCAGAGCATAGCAGATTCTGATTAACACGCAGGCATTTTTAACAGGTTTTATACGCCTGGGTTGCTAAAGGTCGATAAATCGTAGCGTGTAGCGCTGTCAGCGTAAAGGGTTTGGCAATGGACATCGACATCACAAAAGCCATCTCGTATATGGATGCACAAGGGGTGTATCGGCTGCTCGATGAGGTATTTGAGACGCCTGTGAACGAACCGCGCCCTGTGTTTATCCGGCGGCCCGCGACCTATGTCGCATCTGCGGGGACGCGGGTGTTTGGCTTCGTGGATGGCTTCGTCACATCGGTGTATGAGGATGTGCGCGAGAGCAGGCGCTTAGAACTGGATTTACTGGCGGTTGAGCCGACCATGCGCGGACGCGGGCTGGCGAGACGACTGGTGGCGGCGCTATTGCAGGATGCCGACCTGATGCGCTTAGAGCCGGACTGTGCACGGGCGCTGGTAACGATTGATAATGCGCCCATGCACAGCGTTATGAGGGCGTGCGATTTTGAACTGCAAGCCGACGTTTGTGGTCTGTACGTCTCGACGGGTGATGTGACGGATGTGACGATTATGGAAACAGACAATCAAGAACCGTCAGAGGATGGGCGTATCGTGCCCGTGCAGACGTTGACCTATGATGGCTTATGGCTAGAAGGCCGCATCTCGCGTGGGCTGGTGCGGCGGGCCTGGCAACGTCAGCGGGTCGATCATCATGATCTGATCGGCGTCGTCATCCCGGATCATGATGATTATGGGCGTATGGTCGTGCAGGGTATGGGCTTTGAGTTAGTCAGCAAGTATCAGTGGTGGCAGTATTCATATTGACGGCCTTGACCGTCACGATTAAGCCTACACCGGGTATGCCGCGAGTGCGTGGCCGATGTCAGCCCCATTGCGCACAATCAGCGTCGGTATCTTGCTGATTTGCAGCAGACTGCGCATCTCTTTTGACGATATTTGCTTGTTGAACGTCGCCGGGTCGATGTAAATGCAAAGTGGCCGAATGCCGCGATGCCCCAATAGCTGCGCCTCTGCTACCCAATTTTTATCCAGCGAAGCCGTGACGATGATAAGCGTTGTGCCGCGCATGAAACGATGTGCTTCCAGCGCCAGCGCTTCACGCAGGCCATGCTGACTGGTGCTGCGTGCGATGGCGAGCGCTTCCAGAATGCGGCTAAGCTGTCGGTGGCCGCGATCCGGCTGAATGACGGTGCTATGCGGTGTGTATGAGATGAAACCGAGCGTTCGGTCCGTCTGGATGAAGTGATTCGCCAGCGAAGCCGCCGCAACGATGCCGTATTCTTCTGTTGATGGTGGGATGTGCTGGCCTGTGGGTATGATCGGCCCGTAGCTGCCTGCGCCATTTAAAGCTGCATCTGATGCTGTGTCATCTATCCTGCGCTGTAGGCTGGGGGCATCCTGTAGGGATTGCGCCGAGAGGTCCAGGAACAGCCAGATGTCCACCAGTGGATCAAGCTCGAACTCTTTGACGATCAGCTTATCGCGGCGGGCGCTGCTTTTCCAGTGTACGCGGTTGATGCTATCACCGGGGGCGTAATCGCGGACGCCTGCGGCATTGGTCGTGATGTTTTGCGTTTGGTAGCGCTGCGCTTGACCGCCGGAGAGCAAGCCCAGTGGCAGGCGTACCTTGTCGATGGGTCGCACGGCTGGATAGACCAGGACGCGCTGCGTGGCGTCGATGTGGCGTTCTGCGCGAAAGAGGCCGAAGGGATCGCTGCTGATGACTGTAATTGGCCCCAGGCGAAATTCACCGCGCATGGTACACGCTGTATTGACCTGCCAGGTGTCTTTGCCGAGGATGCCTAACGATGCGACGTGGCTTTTGGCGTGCTGTGGCAAATTTGACTCATCCCGGATTTCGATGCCGATTTTGGGCCAGATGCCAGCGTTGCGCACCATAAACGTCTCACCAAAGACGTGCCCGACCTGTGCGCGGCGTGTGCGCGTCATGCGGCGCAGGCCCAGCCCACGCGCCGACAGCAACGACCATAGCAGCGATAGCAACCAGATGCCGGCAAGCAGGTAGGCGATGTTGAACAGCAGCGCCAAGCCCGTCAGCAGGCCAGCAATCAGCAGCGCGATTATCAGCAGATAGAGAGGATTGCGGCGATTTGGCATCATGAGCGGCGGGTTGATGCACCGGGGACGGCTGTTGTGGTCAGGATTTCTTGTACGATAGTGCGGGAGTTGATGTCCTTCATGCGGCCCGTCGCGCTGACGATAATGCGATGCGCTAACGTGACCTCGGCCAGCGCCTTAACGTCGTCTGGCACCACATAATCGCGTCCAGCCATCGCTGCACGCACCTGCGAGGTGCGAAACAGCGCCAACGACCCGCGAGGACTGCTACCTAGATACACATCTTGATGGGCGCGTGAGGCTGTCGCTAGACTAACGATGTATTGCTTGACCTCATCGGCAACGTAAACGTGCTTGACGGCCTGCTGTGCTTGTATCAGGTCGTCGGCTGTGATGACCTGCTGTAGTGAGCCGATGGGATGCTGGTATTGCTGCGATGACAGGATCGTCAGTTCTTCGGCTGGTGAGGGATAGCCCATCTGAATGCGGATGAGAAAACGGTCAAGCTGGGCTTCTGGCAGTGGGAACGTGCCTTCGTACTCGATGGGGTTTTGTGTTGCTAGAATGATGAACGGGTTTTGCATCTGGTACGTCAGCCCATCGACGCTGATTTGCCGTTCTTCCATTGCTTCCAGCAGGGCCGATTGTGTTTTGGGGGTGGCGCGGTTGATTTCGTCTGCTAGCACCACCTGCGCCATAATTGGCCCTGGACGAAACTCAAATTCTCGCGTTTGCTGGTTAAAGATGGAGACGCCCGTAATATCCGACGGCAGCATATCCGGCGTGAACTGTATGCGGCTAAAGCTGCACCCGATAGCTTTGGCCAGGGCACGCGCCAGCATGGTTTTGCCAACGCCGGGGATGTCTTCGATCAGGACGTGGCCCTGGGCCAGTAAGCCCAGGATCGTCAGGCGAATTTCGTTGCGTTTGCCGATGATGACCTGGCCGACGTGCTGGGCAATGCGTTCGCTAATCTCTTGTACGAGGCGCAGAGAGCCATTGTTATTGGCGCGGCGGGTCGTTTGGGTTTGGTTTGTCATGAAGTTCGCTAACCAACTTTGCTCTGTGGGAATCGCTGCCTGTTTATTGGTCACAAGCCGCTCAAGTATGCAATAAAAAGACAAGTATGCAATAGGACGGGGTGGCGATTCTATACGCAATCCTGACGTTCGCAGGGCGTTTACCGGGCGCATGGCTGTGGCCATGATGAGCCTACTGGTATTTTCGCCGTGTTCGCATGGCGCTTGTCGTATGCTATGCAAGCGCTATAATAGGGTTTGGCTGGTATCATGTGGTAGCGTACAGCTTAATTACGCGCCAAAGCATCTTATATCATATTGTTCGTAGGGGACGCGCCTCTGCACGTCCGCAAACTGCCATAGTATTTGCACCAACGTGTACTAGAGGGACTGGCTGATTCGGACCATTGGATTGTGACAGGATTAGCGAATCGTGACAACCGGATCATGATAGAAGTCGGGTTCGTGCTAACTGAGGAGAAAGTCAAATGGCGAAATCGCGCACTGAGTTGATGGTGGATCGCCTGCGTGATCTACAGGGGACGACGCCAGAAATCGAAGCATCGGCGGTTGTCAGCGTTGACGGCCTGATTATGGCATCGTCGTTACCGGCAGGCGTAGAAGAGGACCGTGTATCCGCGATGTCTGCGGCGATGCTATCGCTAGGTGAGCGCATCGCATCGGAGCTAGGACGCGGCAATTTGGATCAGGTTTACGTGAAGGGCCAGAATGGTTTTGTGATTCTGATTGCTATTGGCGAGGAAGCGGTGTTGACGACGCTGGTGCGTGCGAATGCAAAGCTAGGGCTTATCTTCCTGGATATGCGCCGTTCAGCCGATGACCTGGAAAAGCTGGTTTAGCAGGTGTGCTAGCCGATAGATGGACCGCGTAAGCCAGTTGCCGTAGACCGCAGTAGAGCGCTTGAAACCGTAATAAAAAGATAAATGGAGAAATCAGGCGGGCAATGGTCCCAGGATTACCCGCGCTGATTTTTTGTTTTTTTAAGGTGCTTGTCCGCATTTTCCGTATGGTTGAGTAGCAGGTAAAAGCCCGTGTCGAAACCGAAGTATATCTTTTGTACTGGTGGTGTTGTCAGTTCCGTTGGTAAGGGGCTGACAGTGGCTGCACTTGGGCGCATCTTGAAGGCGAGGGGCTTCAAGGTCGCTATCCAGAAGCTAGACCCCTATCTAAACGTAGACCCCGGCACGATGAGTCCGTATCAGCATGGCGAGGTCTTCGTGACGGCAGATGGCGCAGAAACCGACCTGGACCTGGGCCATTATGAGCGCTTCGTGGATGAAAGCGTCAGCCGCGCATCCAATGTCACCGCAGGTCAGGTCTATAGCTATGTGATCGACAAAGAGCGCAAAGGCGACTACCTGGGTGGTACTATCCAGGTGATCCCGCACATCACCAACGAGATCAAGCGCCGCATTAAGCTGGTGGGCCGTCAGGGTGAGGTTGACGTTGTGATTGTGGAAGTCGGCGGCACCGTTGGCGACATCGAAGGCCAGCCCTTCCTGGAGGCGATCCGCCAGATGCGCACAGAACTCAAGCGGCGCGATTCGCTATTCGTGCATGTGACGTTCCTGCCGTATATCGGCGCGACGGGCGAACTCAAGACTAAGCCGACGCAGCACAGCGTTCGCGATTTGCGCGGCGCAGGCATTCAACCGCATGTGATTATCGCCCGCACGGATTACGTTGTGTCGGATGAGGTCGTCAACAAGATTTCGCTCTTTTGTGATGTCGATGAAGAAGCCGTTATCCCACTGGTGACCACAGACGTTATTTACGATGTGCCGCTGATGCTGGAAGATGCTGGCCTGGGTGAATACGTCATCGAACGGCTGAAGCTGGAGCCGCAACACGCGCCGGACCTCTCGCAATGGCGGCAAATAGTCAGTCGTGTTCGGGGTGCACAGGCACCCGTGCGCATTGGCATCGTCGGCAAGTATGTCGAACTGCACGATGCGTATATGAGCGTGAAAGAGGCGCTGATGCACGCGGCGACCGCGCACAATCGTCAGCTAGACATCAAGTGGATACAGGCAGATGAGCTAGAGCGCAACGGCGACCCGTCTGTTATGGATGATGTCGATGGGATTGTGGTGCCGGGGGGCTTCGGCTATCGGGGCATTGAAGGCAAGGTTATTGCCGCGAAGTACGCCCGCGAAAATCAGGTTCCGTACCTGGGCTTGTGCCTGGGGATGCAGGTGATGTGCATTGAATTTGCGCGTAATGTGTTGAAGTATGCGGACGCCAACAGCACGGAATTCAATGAGAACAGCAGGGCACCGGTGATTAACCTGATGCTGGAACAGCGCGACGTGACCGACATGGGCGGTACAATGCGCCTGGGTGAATACCCGTGTGAGCTGGTGGCGGGGTCGCTGGCGGCACGCGCCTATGAGAATGCCGAGCGCGTCTTCGAGCGTCACCGCCACCGCTTTGAATTCAACAATGACTATCGCAAGGATTTTCAGGCGGCTGGCATGACGTTCAGTGGCCTCAGCCCGGATCAACTGCTGGTTGAAGTGGCCGAGCTTGAAGATCACCCGTTTATGCTGGGGTGCCAATTCCACCCGGAATTCCTGAGCCGCCCAAATCAGCCACATCCGCTATTTAAGGCGCTGATCGGCGCAGCAGTCGCCTATGAGCGTGACCCGCAGAAGCAGACAAAGACCGACACGTTACCAGCAACGGAGCAGTCCCAAAATTAGGGGGTTGTCATATGAGTATAGAGAGCTTTATCCGTGCAATGCCGAAGGTGGATTTACAGATTCAGCTTGAGGGCACCTTGCAAAAAGAAACGCTGCTGATGATGGCCGAACAGAATAACGTCGCCAGCAGCTATAAGACCGCCAAGCAGTATCAGGCCTGGCTGAAGCAGATTGACGAGCCGGATTATAAGCGCCTGCATGAGATTGCCTACACGCTGGCGTCGTGGGTGCGTTACCCGGATGACATCACCCGCGTGGTGTATGACCTGGGTGTGTATCTGTATCATCAGAACGTGCGCTATGCCGAGGTCTCGCTTGATCCGACGATTTTCACGGATGGCGGTATGCCGTTCGAGACGCTGTTAGAAGCCCTGAGTGATGGCCGCGATAAGGTGCAGCGTGCCTGGAAGGTGCGCCTGAACTGGATTATGACGATGCCGCGTGACCGTCCCCGGCGTGCTGATGAGGTGTCGCGTTGGGCGAGCAATGTGGCGGCACGCCGTAGCAATGTGGTGGCGCTTGGCATGACAGGGCCGGAAAACGAACACCCGGCTTCTGTATTCAAGAAGTCGTATGGTACAGCCTTCAAGAAGGGCCTGCCGACTGTCGCGCAGGCGCACAGTATGCCCGGAATTGAAGAAAGCGTCGAAGAGATTACAGATGCGCTGACGCCTGCACGCTTGATAGATACCACGAGCGCGATGATTCTTGATGGTGCGCTGGCAGAGGCCAATTTGCCGGTTGCGATTACGCCGTCGCGTGAACTGCGCCTGGGTCATCTGGCGCTGCTGAAGGGCTATCCGTTGGCCGAGGCGCTGAGTATGGGCGTTGATGTGCTGATTGGCTCAGGGATGCCGGCGCTGTATAAATCCACGTTGAACGATGAATATCTGGCGGCTGTGGATGAAATGGGCTTGAATGTGGATATGCTTGAGGCGATTGCATTGGATGCGGTGAAACACAGCTTTTTGCCGGATGATGAAAAGGCAACGCTAAAGGCAGAACTCAATGATGCCTATGGCCGCCTGCGCCGTGAGCACCTGGCAGAGGACGAAGTGACGGAATAGATGTATAGGGGGCGGGGGCTTGATGCATCAGGCCCCTACAGAAAATATATGTCCTTCTACGACACGTTGGCGTCTATTGCAATTCCTCGTCGGTAGGGGGTGGCGGTGTCGTCGTCACCTCGATGTCCTCGTAGTTATCGGTATCAATCGGCAACGTGATAACCAACGCGCCCTTGCTGAGCTTGGCTTTGGCCTCGGTCGCCTTAACCGGGATGTTGATCTTCACGCCGCGCTCGAATGGCCCGAAACGGCGCTCTTGCAACAGATAGGATGCATAAGCGGGCACTTCTTCTGGCCGCGTGACGCCACGAATCATCAGCGTGTTATCCTCGACGCTGACTTCGAGTGTGGCGGGGTCCAGGTTATCCAGGGGTGAGGTGCGGATGATGAGCTTGCCTTCGTGCTCATATACATCTAGCCGGACGTGGGCGTGTGGGTTGGCGATGGTCTGTACACGCTCGATGCTTTGTTCGATCATCTTGCCAACGGAATCACCGAGGCGTTGGATTTCGCGCATTGGGTCAAATGGTTCGGCCATGATTCGCTCCTGTTGGCTATGCTGGGATAAAAGGCTACACATTATTGCTATTATACGCAAAAGCAGGTGTTGAGTTGCAGGATAGATAGGCTTAAAAGCAAAAAAGGACACGGCTTGGCCGTGCCCTGTTATCGTTGCTGAAATGTGCGTCAGGCGCTAGCGCCTAAACTTCGCTGTATTGGCCTTCGATCACGTCATCTTCGGGGTTGGCGTGGCCATCGCCAGCAGCTTGTCCGTTGCTGCCATTTTGACCAGCGCCTTGCTGCTGCTGGTAGGCTTGCTGTGCCAGAGCGTGTGCCGCGTTTTGCAGGTTCTCGATGCCGCTACGGATGGCGTCAGCGTCGTCGCCTGATAGCTTCTGGCGCAGGTCGTCGATCTGCTGTTGGATGCTGTCGCGGTCGTCCGCTGGGATTTTGTCGCCCAGGTCATTCAGCGACTTTTCCGTTTGATAGATGATGGCGTCGGCTTCGTTGCGCACCTTGACCAACTCGGCACGGCGTTCGTCCTGTGCACGGTTCTGCTCGGCTTCCTTCACGAGGTTCTCGACTTCGTTGCTGTCGAGGTTGGTCGTGGCCGTAATCGTGATGGTCTGTTCCTTGCCGGATGCGTTGTCCTTTGCCCCTACGTTCAGGATGCCGTTTGCGTCGATGTCGAACGTCACTTCGATCTGTGGTACGCCACGCGGCGCAGGCGGGATGCCATCCAGGATGAATTTACCAAGTGACATGTTATCGGCGGCCATCGGGCGCTCACCCTGCAAGACATGGATGTCTACGGCGGGTTGATTATCCGCTGCTGTGGAGAACGTCTCCGTCTTGCGCACCGGAATGGTCGTATTGCGCTCGATCAGCCTGGTAAAGACGCCACCCATCGTTTCGACGCCCAGACTAAGCGGTGTTACGTCCAGCAACAGGATGTCCTGCACTTCACCGGAGAGCACACCAGCCTGCAACGCTGCGCCGATTGCCACGACTTCATCGGGGTTGACGCTCTTGTTGGGCTGCTTGCCGAGCTTCTTCTCGACCAATTCCTGCACCATCGGCATACGGGTCGAACCACCGACCATGACAACTTCTGCGATGTCGTTTTGGCTGACGCCTGCATCGTCCATCGCTTGCTTGACCGGGCCTTCTAGCCGTGCGATCAGGTCGCTTGCCAGTTGCTCGAATTTGGCGCGGGTCAGCGTCAGGTTCAAGTGCTTCGGACCCGTGTTATCGGCTGTGATGAAGGGCAGGTTGACCTCAGTCGAAACGGTGCTGGATAGCTCGATCTTGGCCTTTTCTGCGGCTTCCTTCAGGCGTTGCAGCGCTTGACGGTCTTTGGCCAGGTCGATGCCTTGATCCCGCTTGAATTCATCCAGCAACCACTGGACGATCACTTCATCCCAGTCATCACCACCGAGTTCGGTGTCACCGCTGGTCGCACGCACTTCAACCACGCCGTCGCCAACCTCCAGGATGGACACGTCGAACGTACCGCCACCCAGGTCAAAGACGAGGATTAGCTCGTTGTCTTTTTTATCCAGGCCATAGGCCAGGGATGCGGCGGTCGGCTCGTTGATGATGCGCAGCACTTCCAAGCCTGCGATCTTGCCGGCGTCTTTTGTGGCCTGACGTTGGCTGTCGTTGAAGTAGGCCGGGACGGTAATGACGGCCTGCGTGACTTCTTCACCGAGGTAGGCTTCGGCGTCTTTCTTCAGCTTGCCGAGCACCATTGCGCTGATTTCCTGCGGTGAATAGACCTTGCCCGTAAGCGGTAGTTCGATGCGGGCGTCGTCGCTGCTGCCCTTCGTCACCTTGTAGGGCAGGCGTTGCGCTGTTTTTTGCGCTTCTTCGTAGGTCTTACCCATCAGGCGCTTCACCGAGAACACCGTGTTTTCGGGGTTCACAACGGATTGACGCTTGGCGGATTGTCCTACGAGGCGTTCTTTATGCTTGTTGAATGCCACGATAGACGGGGTGGTGCGATTGCCTTCCGCATTGGCAATAACGGTTGGGTCACCCCCTTCTAGCACGGCTACGACTGAATTCGTTGTACCGAGGTCGATCCCTACGATTTTGCCCATAATTGTTTACCTCTGTGTGTCGCTGTGTTCAGATTGCGTTTTGACGTTACATACACAGCGTAGTACAGGTGCGTAAACGCCACATCGGACAGCTATCGGAGCGTTATCAGACGAACGACAGAGGACTATAAGCACGCTCAGGTAGAAGACTCGGTGTGGCCCTCTAGCGCAAAGATCAACGTGACTTCGCCGCTTTCGTCCTCCACATCCACCTGCAAGGCGCTGTTATGCTGGTAGATGATGGCATCGGCGGTTGCGAAGCCTGTATTGGGGGCAAAGAGCTTATCGAGGCTGAATTGGTAGAGGATGCGCCGCCGAACGCGGAAGCCGACCCCGCTACCGAAGGCAAAAATGCGCAGTTCGCTATCAGAGTCGAAGGTGGTGCCGGCATCGGACATCAGGTTGACCAGCGCACGCACCATGTATCCATCAACCAGTACATGCGGCAAGCCCGCCTCACAGGTGATGCTGACCGCCAGATTGGGGTTTTCTTCGTCGAGGCACGCCTGAACGTCGTCGGCCAGGTCTTGCGGGCTGTTTGGCTTGGGGTCCAGCATTTCGCGGCTGTACTTGCGGAAGGAGGTATCTTTGAGTTGTTGCCATTTGCCGATGGCAATGCGGCTGTAATTGAAAATCTGCATGATCCATTCGGTACGTTCTTGCTCACTAATCTCATCGACTGAGATAAAATCCGCCTGACCAGCGAGCATTTCGCTATAGCCGCGTGAGGTCGATAGATACTTGACGCCTTCGTGCTTCCAGAAGACCAGCGCTTGCAACATGTCGTTGATGGCATAGGCCAACGCCTGATGGATGTCCTGTGTATCCAACTGTGGATACTTCATCAGGATTTCGGCGGGGTCATGGCCTGCTAGGGCAAGCTGCACGACTTCGTGTACGGTGATGCCCGTATCACGAAGGCAGGCGAGGCCCCCTTGAACCAGTGGTTGACGCACGATGCGATCATACATTGTGTAGATTACCCTTGTGCTTGAAAGCTGCCCCATTGCCGATTGAAATACAGCAGTGGTGCGGTTGTCGTGCCGGTATCACGATGAGCGCAATCGGTCACTTCGCCCAGGATGAGCGTGCTTGCACCCACGTCAACCTTTTTGTACACCTTACAGGCCATCCACGCAAGCGCACCCTGGATCAGCGGGCTGTCGTTGCCGGGGAGTGTGTGCGTTTGCACCACCGAGAAGCGGTCTTCAATATCACTAAAGCCCGCGAAGACCTGCCCGACCTCGCTTTGATCCGCAGCGAGGATATTGATAGCGAAGATGCCGCTTTTCAAGATGAGTTCGCCTGCGTAGAGTGTTTTGGCTACGCTCATCGAAATCAGCAGCGGGTCAATACTGACGCTCGTGAGCGAATTTGCGGTGAACCCTTGCTGTTCGCCGTTATGCGCTGTGGTAATCACTGAGATACCAGTGGCCCAGCGTGCCATTACATTCTTGAAACTTTGTGCATTGGCGGCCATTGTTCCTACTCCGGTGGTGTTGGTATGCATTACGTATCGTATTGCTATGGGCTGGCATTGTAGCTGATTTTGTGATTATAGCTACGTTCTGATGCGAACGCGATGTGCTATTGGACTATGACAGTCGATCAGATATGGTCTGATTTTGCAAGCAATGCGGCTGACGCCGCTCGGACACCCAGAAGGGCATCATGCGTGAGGACGCACCGCAGCGTGTCCGCCAACGGCTTGCGTCATTGTGCGCTACCCACCTGCGTTTGTGCCAGCGCTTCGAGCACGGTAATGATGGCGCTGTTATCCAGGTCCGCGTTGCCCATCGCCAGCATGGACTCATATAGCTGATGCGTGAGGGCGGTCAGAGGTAGCGGTGTCGCGTAGGCGCGGCCTGTGTCGATCACAATTTTCAGGTCTTTGGTCTGCATGTGCGCCTTGAAGCCGGGCGATAAATCGCGCTGGAAGAGCTTTTGCGGCTTGTTATCCAGCGCCCAGCATTGTGCAGCCCCCTGGCTAATCGCTTCGACTACTTTTGCCGGGTCTACACCGCTTTTCTGCGCCATGACGAGCGCTTCGCCCATTGCGACCATCTGCGCCGCGACGATAATCTGATTGGCGGCTTTGGCGATCTGGCCCGCACCACTCGCGCCGATATGCGTGATGGTTTTGCCCATTGCCTGTAGCAACGGCAACGCCTGATTGAATGCGTTCTCATCACCACCCACCATAATCGTCAGGGTGCCAGCTTTCGCGCCGATGTCACCGCCGCTCACAGGCGCGTCAAGTGCCCTGACGTTGACCTCTGCTAGTTTGGTGGCAATGTGGCGGGCTGTCTCTGGCTTGATGGTACTGTTGTCGATGAAGATCAGGCCGTCGTGCGCCCCTGCGATGATGCCATCTGGCCCCAGCGCGACCTTTTCTACGTCGGGTGAATCCGGCAAATTCGTAAAGACGACATCGCACTGTTCAGCGACCTCACGCGGGGAGTGTGCCGGGGTTGCGCCTTCGTTGGTCAGTTCATCGACAATAGCGCGGCTGCGATTGTGAAGCACCAGCGAATAGCCCGCCTGCATTAAATTACGCGCCATTGGTGCGCCCATGAGACCGAGACCAATATAACCGACTTTTTGCATAATCTGCTGCTCCGAGTATGAAATACAAATCGTACAGCATAGCGTAACGTATTGCGCCGAAAACGCCAACATGCGATGCGACACTTGGTATGGGCTATTTACGTGCGTTGCAGGGGCCTGATGCATGGTGTAAACTCAACGAATGGATTTAGCCAATATGCTTAATGCCTCAAAGTATTTACCTGGGAAGGTCTGGATATATGGGCGAACACAACAACGGGTATGTCTTCCGCGAACCTGGCCAAAAATCGCGGGAAATTGTCGAACGCGACAGAAATGCGCTTTCCCCATCTTATACACGCTCTTATGGCTTCACGGTCAGTCATGGCAAAGGGTCTGAGGTCTGGGATGTAGACGGCAACCGCTACGTTGATTTTGCGTCTGGTATTGCGGTGCTCTCGACGGGGTACAGTCATCCGCGTGTGGTGGACGCGATCAAGCGGCAAGCCGATAAATACGTGCACATCGGCGGCACGGATTTCTTTGATACGGTGCCGGTGCAATTAGCGGAGCGTTTGCAGCAGCGTGTGCCTATCAACCGCGCCGAAAACCCGGATGATAAGCTGGTTTTCTTCAGCAATTCCGGCACCGAGGCCGTCGAAGCCGCGCTCAAGCTGGCACGCTACCAGGGGCGCAACCACATCATCGGCTTTTATGGCTCGTTTCATGGGCGCACGATGGGGGCGCTCTCTGTCACGGCCAGCAAATCGACACAACGCGCAGGTTATCCGTATATTCCGGGTGGCGTGACGCATATCCCATATCCGGCACGCAACAATTGCGAAGGGTGTAGCGAGGGCGGCGGTTGCTGTGCGCAGTGCTGGTGCGACTCAGTGGGCTTTATTGAGCAGTTTGTGTTTAAGAAGGCCGGACCGCAGGAAGTCGCAGCGATTATCGTAGAGCCGATCCAGGGTGAGGGTGGCTACCTGGTGCCGCGTGATGATTTCTTCCCGCGTTTGCGTAAATTATGCGATCAGCACGGCATTTTGCTGATTATTGATGAGATTCAGGCGGGTGTCGGGCGCACGGGTAAATTCCTGGCGTTGGAGCACTTCGGCGTCGAGGCAGATATAGTATGCTTGGCGAAGGGGCTAGCCTCTGGTGTGCCGATTGGCGCGACGATTGCCCACAGAGATGTCATGGGGCGCTGGGTGCCCGGTGCACATGGCAACACCTTCGGCGGCAACCCATTGGCGGCGGCGGCAGCGCTGGCCACGCTGGATGTGATTGACGACGAGCACCTGATGGAAAATGCCACGCAACTCGGCCAATATGCACAAGAGCGGCTCAAGCGTTTTATGGCAAGTCATGCATCGCTGACACGTGTGGATGGTTTCGGCTTCATGGTCGGTATGGATTTCAAAGCGCCGGATGGCACGCCGCTGGGCAAATTTCGTGATGCGGTTGTGGATGCCTGCTATGTAAATGGCCTGCTGACGTTGGGGTGTGGGGCGTCTAGCCTGCGTTTTGCGCCGCCGCTGGTGCTGACGCGCGATCTGCTGGATGAAGGGCTGGATATACTAGAGCGCTCGATTGCGCAGGTTGAAGAAGCGATGTGGGACAGGGTCGTCGCAGGGTAATATCCTGTGACAGCGCTTCACCTGTGTTGCGATGGTTTCGGGAGGGGCATGACCCTCCCCTGCAAAATCAACCCCTACGATGGATACGCCACCCACGACGAATAACGCGATGCGATTTAGCTATCAGCGAAGGATGTCGCTAAATCCTGTGCGGTGCAGGCTGCGCCGATGATGCCCGCTTCATTGAGCAGTTGCGCGGGTACGACCTCCGTGCTGAGGTCGAGATGCTGCGCGAATTTATCGAACTTCTTGCTCGTCCCACCACCGATCACGAACAGGTCCGGCGAGAATAAGAATTCCAGGTGGTTCAGGTATTCGTTGAACTTCTTCGCCCACTTCTGCCATGACCAATCTTTATCCTTGCGGATGCGGTCCGATGCGCGGTTTTCGGCCTTTTTGCCGCGTATCTCCAGGTGTCCGAGTTCGCTATTGGGCAGCAAGACGCCATCATTGAAGATAGCGCTGCCGATGCCTGTGCCGACTGTTAGGATAATCACGATACCCCGATGCCCCTGAGCGACGCCGAAGCGCATTTCTGCCATGCCTGCGGCGTCTGCGTCGTTGACGACGAGCACGGGGCAGCCTGTTTTGTCCTCAAGCATGGCTTGGGCGTTGGTGCCGACCCAGCTTTTGTCGATGTTCGCAGCGCTGTAGGCGGTGCCATGCTTGATAATAGCCGGAAACGCGCAACCAATGGGGCCACGCCAATCAAAATGTCGCACGACTTCGCGCACAACGTCCGTGACTGCCTCTGGTGTGGCGGGTTGTGGGGTTTCGATGCGATGGCGCTCGGTGGTGAGTTGCCCGACGGTAACATCTACCATTGCGCCCTTGATGCCGGAACCGCCGATGTCAATGCCTAGAATTTCCATGATGTTTTGCTTTCTTGTCATTTGTTTCTTGTCATTTGTTTCTTGTTTTTTGGGGATGTCGCTCTGTGTGCTTGCGCGGTTTGCATGATAACGCTTGCTTAATAAGTATGACACTGACGCGCCATCCTTGCCATGAGAAACTGGCAACTAATGTTGACTTGCCGCCACTGACCAAGAACACTATAATGTAGAGTGACATGAAACAATCCGTTTGGATGCCGTGCATCCGATGCATCCGATTGTACGCGCCTAAACGCACACCTACTGGGCTATGCTCAGTCCGATATTAGCCTAGCATCCCACAGAAAGGAGTTAGACGGATACAGCGTATAGACACCTAACCCTGAGTCTACGCCCAAACGTCACCTCCTATGATTAAATGCTATAACTGCAAGTACGAAAACCGCGAGGGGTCGCTCTTCTGTGACGAATGCGGCATTAACCTCGTCAAAAGAATCGACGTGGTGCCGCTAAAGACACGTATGATGCAAAGCGCTAAGCTACGCCAGCCAGGTATGACGGGCCTAACAGCCCCTGGCCAACGCACCGGCGCTATGGCCCCTGGTGTCAGTCAGCGCGTCGGCGTCACCCACTTTATGAAAGGTGGCGATCAATCCGTTGTGCTGCAAATTTACGGGGCCTCTTCGCCGATCACCATCACACCAAACAAGCGCACCGTCTTCGGTCGCTCCGATGGTGCCAGCGGCCCGGGTGCCCCCGATATTGACCTGACACCGTATGGGGCAATTGATATGGGCGTCTCGCGTCATCACGCAGCCATCGAACTGAATGACGATGCCCTGACCCTGATGGACATTGGCAGCCGTAACGGTACCTTTTTGAATGGCCAGCGCATCGCCCCCAATCAGTCGCGCATCCTACGCGATGGCGACGAAGTGCGCTTTGGTAGGCTTGTTGCAAATGTATATTTCAGGTGACCCAACCAATAGGATTCGACACTATGCCCTCTATTATCCTACATGTTCAAAATTCAGAGCCAGTCAAGGTGGATGTGGATGAACTTCCCGGCCCACAGGACGTTTGCATTGTGGCCCGCAACCCGCGTGAGCGTAACGACAAAGAATTCCACTGGGTAGACGACGGCGTAACAACGGTAATCTTCCCCTGGTGGCGCATCAACTACATTCAAGTGTTGCCAGCAGGCGACGAAACGCCGGACTTCCCGCTACCATACAAGGACGACTAAACGCTTATGACATCAGGTATCCCAAAAGCCAGCCAACGCGATGGCAAACGCATCCTCGTTGTGGATGACGAGCCGCGCATGATCGGCTTCATTCGTATGAATCTCGAGCTTGAGGGGCATCAGGTCATCGAAGCCCATACAGGCATCGAAGCCCTAGAGTCTATCCGTACCCAATTGCCGGACATTGTGCTGTTGGATGTCATGATGCCCGATCTTGACGGCTTCGAGACGTTGCGCATGTTGCGCGAATTCTCCGATATTCCTGTGATTATGCTGACGGCAAAGGGCGATGAAAACGATAAGGTCTATGGCCTGGAATTAGGGGCGGACGACTATGTGACAAAGCCCTTCGGCCCCCGTGAGCTATCGAGCCGTATCAAGGCCGTGCTGCGGCGCAATGAAAAGCCGGGTAAATCGCCAGATGAGGCTATTCTCCAGGTTGATGGACGCCTGAGCGTCGATTTTAACCAGCGCGAGGTCATCGTCGCAGGCGAACGGGTGAAGCTGCGCCCAACTGAATACCGCTTGCTCTACCACTTGATTGAAAACGCAGGTTGGACGGTGCCACACGATCAGTTATTGGCGAAGGTGTGGGGTTACGAATACCGCGATGAAGCGCATTACGTGCGCCTCTATGTCAATTATCTGCGTGAAAAGATCGAGCAAGACCCTTCAAATCCGCAATACATTCTGACGGAGCGCGGCGTCGGCTACCGTTTTATCAACTTCCGCCGCAAACAACAAGAGCAGCAGGCCGCGCAATAAAGTTTTTCGTCGTTTTCGGCCCCGGACGCACCGAGGTGCGTCCCTACACAGCCGTTGTGGGCTGCCATAAAATGCGGCCAATTATCAAAAACCTACCCCTGAGAAGCGCAGCCCCTCCGGTTGCCATGCCCTACTGATCGCGTCACGAGCCAATCAATCTAGGAAGAAGCCAAAATCCAGATAGTAGCATGTCGCGCTTTGCGCAGCGTTTGGGCAGGGTATTGCCCCGTGTTCTTTGAACACGAAGATGCGCCGATTGTGGCGTTTCAGGCGCTTTTTGAGTGTGCTCCATTGTGAACGTGTTGGTTGTGTTTCACCGGGTTGTAAGGTGAAAACGTCGGGACGCAGCACTGCGCGAAAATGGCCATCTTCGTATTCGATCAGGTCGGCAAGCTGGCCCCGAAACACCGTGTTCATCAGCGGCAAGACCTGCTGTTTCTCGCGTTTCTCGAATTCCGGTAATTCATTGTCAGACATATGTTATGTTTCCATTTTAGGTTTTGAGTTTTAAGTTTTGGGTTTTAGGTTTTGGGTTCTAGGTCTTAGGTTTTATTAGCTGGCTGGTTTCGCTTGCAATCTGCAAATGGCATTGATTTTACGCGCAGCGGCGGGTAATTTGATGCACGAATTCGCTCGCTATGACGCAGGATTGACGCTAACCATGACGACACAGGCCGAAGCCAATCCCCAAGCCTACACACAACCTAGCCGCATCATTACGTGGCGCAATGTACAAAACGCGCTGCTGACGCTTGCGCTGGGCCTGATGGTGCTGCACGTCGTCATCTATTTTGCCTTTGGTGCAGCGCTGATCCCCTTCCCGTTTGATTACGATCAGGCTGAGGGCTTTGAGCTTAACAACGCCATTTTATTTGCACAGGGGCAATGTCCGTACTGCGATAACGACACCTTCCCATTTTATGCCAGCGGTTATACACCCTTTTTTCACCTGTTAATGGTGCCGTTTGTATGGGTATTCGGGCCGGATTTCTGGTATGGGCGGCTGATAATTTTCAGCGCGACGTTGGTCACAGCAGGCGCTATCGCGTATGCGGTCCACCGACACAGCACGCAGACTGGAACAATACGCTGGGCCGCGTTACTGGCGGGTATGGCGTTTCTGGCGTCGAATTATATCTATCATATCGGGCCGTTGCTGCGCCAACACCTGCTCATGGTGATGCTGGAAACACTTGCTGTTGTGCTGGTCGCAAATGCTTTCACAGGTACAGGGCGTCCGAAGCATGGGCGGCTCTTGATCGTGTTTACGCTGCTGCTGCTGGCGGGTTACACCAAGCAACTCGCGTATAGCACCTGTATTACGGTGGCGCTGTGGCTATTGCTGCGCAACCCGCGCACGGCCATCGTGTACAGCATCGGTTTGACAGCTTTTGCAGCAGCCATTTTCGCGGGTTGGATGCTGGCAACGGATGGTCAATGGTGGCTGAACATTATTCGCTCTAACCAGAATCCGTATATCACCGAGCAATTCACGGGCTTGCTGCGGCAATTTGTGCGCTTGCATTGGCCGCTGTTGCTGCTGTCGGGCCTGGTGGTGCTGTATGAATTGTACTTCACGCGGCTATCGGTTTTTAGCATCTGGTTTGTGGTCTCATTGGCCAGCACAGTTGGCGCGGGCAAATGGGGCGCAGGCGACAGCTATTTCGCCACGACCATCGCCGCAGCTTGCATCCTGAGTGGCGTGTTTCTCGTGCGCACCTGGGCAGGCGGCTGGCAGTTCGATGATAATTACATCACGCGCATAGTTGGACGCATCCAGCCAAACGCATACGTTTTGCGGCGCGGCCTGATTGTCGCTGTGCTAGTCCTGTTCGTCGTTTATGGGCTGACAGTGGTCAAATTTCCGACAGCTGGCCCCATTTTTGGCGGCATCGCGCAGGCACTAAATATTGAGCCGCTGCCGGGTCACCGCTACCCATTGTATGATGCGGCAGGGTGGACAGTCGGCTATGCTGTGACCGGGCATTTTCCAGCGGCGCAAGATAGCGAAAATGGCTGGCGGATTGTCCGGGCGGTACGGGAAGCAGACGGTTATGTGATGTCGGAGGACGCCGGATTCAGCATTCAGGCGGGGCGCGAAGTCATTACGAACGCGGTGCAATTAAATAACCTGTGGCAGAACGACCTGTACGACCCGGCGCGGTTGCTTAGCATGATCGAGGCGCGGGAATTCGGCCTGATTATCCTGCGGGCGCGTTTCTTGCCGCCGCCGGTGCTGATTGCCATCGAAACACATTACGAGCTAGCTGAGACCGTCCCTATGAACGGCTTCAGCTATGAATTGTGGCGACCTAATGGATGAACGAAAACGAACCCGTATAATTTGCCCTGGGCGCAATACATTGCGCCCCTACGAATCTTTTTCGGGTCTCCATGCAGGTCTCAGGTCTCCATGCAGGTCTCCATGAGTCAGCGTAAGGGGGGCAACACGGTTACAGAGCGTGCGATGCCTTTCAGGTCGTCTTCATAAGGCGACTCAGCGGGCAGCACGACATGGATGGCCGTGTTGCGCTCCTGCAATTGGCCGACGTAATCGCGGTGCGGCTTACCTGTGTAGCCATCCGTCAGGATGAGCGCACGCCGCGCTGAAACCGCATCTTGCAGCAAATGGCGCATCACCGCGTTAATCTGTGTACCACCTGTAGAGCGCACGATGCCCTTGCGCAGCTTTTGAATCGGCATATGCTCGACCTCTGTCGAGAACTGGAACACTTCAGCCTTGCCGGAGGCAACGTAGGGCGTCAGCAGATTCAGCAAATACGGCAAAATGTCGGACATCGACCCCGAAACATCAACGTACACGTGCGCCTTTACCCGGCGCTCCGGCACACGCGCCTTAATCGTGCCCTGACGCGCCCACAGTGTGGGCGGCAAGCCCAGCGTCTTACGGGCGGACATCAAGCGGTCTTTGGCGTTTGGCAGCACGCTCTTACCTGCAATACCGGGTATCGGCAGGCGTTCCTTGCGGCGGTACTGGCCCATATTCGGCCCTAAGCATTGCCGTAGCACATGGGCAAAGGCGCGGCGCGGTGCTTCCGCTGTGAAGTACGGGTCTAGCTGCCAGTCGTCCAGATCACCGCCCATACCCGGCGGACGCCCGTATTGCCCCGGCTTGCTCGGCCATTTCTTCACGATGCGGCCCATTGCTTCCCGCAGGTACGGGTTTTCATACGCTTTGCCGCCCTGGTTTTGTGGGTCGTGGTCACCCAGCAGAATCGGCTCACCATCGACCAACAAGCCACGCTCACGCATATCCTGCTTAATCAGGTCAAGGATTTCCTGATAGAAGGGCATCGTCGGGCGGCGCAACCCTGGCGGCGGATACAACTGCCGCAGCACGCGGACCGTCCCAGACGGCCCCACATCGGGATATTTCGGGTTATCTGGCCAGCCCACAGGCGGACGCAGCAGCAAATGTGGGAATTTATCGGGCGGGTTCAGGCGCTCGAAGAAACCACGATAGGCAGGCTTCTTGAACTGGCGCATCAGGCCCGCGTTGATAATGGCATCAAAGGCGATATTCTGTGCCATCGTCACACGCGGGTAGAGGCTCGTGTGCGCCAGGATCACATGCCATAACTCATGCATCACCAGCAAAAACAAGTGCTCATCGCGGCGGCAATACTGCGCCACAAAATCCGGGTTAATTAACAAGCGCGGGCGATGCGTACATTCTACGGCTGCCGTCGGGATGTCGCGGTTGGTGACGATACCAGCCAGCTTCGCGAATGTCTCCATTTCAAACGTAGCGGCTGGCATAGACCCCAACAAGCGGGACATCATGCGGGACGCTTCATCCTTGCGCCCCATTAGTGCACTACGGCGGATTTCTGGTTCCGTGTTATCTGCATCTGGCTCTGCCATGTTACCATGTCTCCTCAATGCAACCTGTTGCCCGTGCAATTGCGACCAAACGCGGGTCGTCCGTCACATACGCCTGATCCAGAAAACCGGGGTCCAGCGCCAGCGGCGTCTGCTCGACCAGCACTTCGGAGCGCACACGCGCCAACACGTTAAGCACCAGGCCCAGGTCAATCGCCCGCAAGCATTCAATCTGGCGTGTACCGGAATCCTTCGATGCGAACGGGTTTTCCTTCTTATCGTCGTCGAAGAGGTCTTCTTCTTCGTCGTCACTGCTCTCTTCCTTCTTCGGCGGGTCCACTGGCAGCGGATGATGCACCAACGCCTTGCGTATCGCTTCGTTCCAGGGGTGCATCAGGGCGGCCCCACGAAACCCGTAGGCGTTCCAGGCTTCTTCTAGCACTGCTTCGAGCTGGGTGCGCAGGTCGTCATCGGCTTGCAGTAATTCAACGACCTTTTGCGGGTTGCCGAGTTCGACGTCTAAATCCGTGCCTAGTAAACGGTGAAACGGATCGCCCAGGCCACCCAATTGAAAGCGCACAGCCACCTTCGAGAAGGGGCTAACCGACCATTCCAGCACCTGCTGGTTGGCGTTGTTCAGGCGCTTGCGCCAGTTACCAAACGGATTGTTGCTGTTGCTGGGTGAACCCGACTGGGACGACGACGACGAACTACTACTGCTGCTGGATGGACCGCGACCAAAGGGCGATGGCTTCTGATTTTGATTACTGGATTGCCCCTGATTTGGTGCGGTCGGCGGGGGCATTTGGCGTTGAGTACGTGATGTATTCTGGTTGCTCTGATTGCTCATATTGTTGCTCGTCCTTCGCAGCAAAGACATTACTTCAGGTCCTTTACGCCGAACAATTTCAAGTCCTGCGTGAACTGTGAGAGCGCTTCTTTCCAATCGTATTGACGCCACATCTGCGGGAAGCCGCCAAGCACAAAGTTGACCTCCAACATGCCTATTTTGCTCTGTGAGCGTCGCTTGATGGCCCAGGGGCGAATCTCATTCCAGATGGCGAGGTCCGGGTCGTTGTTGTTATTGACCGAGAGCGAATCCAGCGAGGGCCTGAGGACGGGTGTCGCTAATTTCGTCAGCGGTTCCCAGGCTGCGGGCGTCAGGCGGCGGTGCTGATGAAAGGTCAGGAACATGGCAACAGCCAGGCCCATACGCCGTGCGTCCGAGTCGTCGGCGTTCAGGGCTTGCGTCACCAGCGGGGCCAAATCATCATCCTCAAACTGCATTTCTTCGGCCAGCACAACGCGCTTTACCTGGTCCGGTTCTTCCAGCACTTGCCGCCATGTGTCGTCGTCCAGTCGGTTAGCGATTTCCCAGGCTTGACGGTGCACGGCAACCACCGAAGCAGGCGTCGGCGGGGCCTCCGTTGCGGTCTGTGGCAAGCCATACAGCAGGGCCAGTTCTGCGCTGTAATCCAACCCTGCGCTCAGGTCGTCGCCTTGTTCGTTGCCTTGTTCCTCGCCTTGTTCGATGACCAGGTGTGCTGCATGAATGGCCACTGCTGAGCGGGCCAGCATACGAGCACGGCGCGGACTCTGGCCGAGCTTGGCCTTCGCTAGCAGGTCCATTGCGCAGATCACATAATCCGTCAGCCAATCGCCGTATTCAGCCTCAATCTGTGGGATTAGCGCCTGCACCTCGCCCACCATCCGCGCCAGTGGGTAATCGGCAAACGAATCGGCAATGCCCGCCATGTCATCGGCTGCATCACCTGCCTGGCTGCCAATGGCGATCAAGCGGCGCTGTGCATCCCGCGAGAGGTCTTGCCAATTCGGTACTGGAACGACGAACGGGAAGCGATCCGATAGCGCCGGGTCCAGCGGCTCCGACCCCAGGTAATATTCGCTGGACGACACATCAATCTCCGGGTTGTCGGGTGATGGGGGGTTCATCGCTGCCCAACGATAGCGCAACTTCGCCAGCCGCAGGCCAACGACGCGGCGTTCATGCACGATTGGGAACAGCTTGTTCTGCAGATCTGGACGGCAACGCGAAATCTCATCGAAAAACACGAATTCAGCGTCCCAAATGGCCCCAGGCGTCGTAATAAAGCGCAGCGAATCCTGCCCTTCTTCTGGCATCGGGATGCCGACTAAATCATCGTAATTCAGCAGCGATGCGTTGTAATGCCGAAAAGACATCTGTA
Source organism: Anaerolineae bacterium (assembly GCA_034437615.1). GTDB lineage: Bacteria > Chloroflexota > Anaerolineae > Aggregatilineales > Phototrophicaceae > DAOTTW01. Next base: position 26,573 of record DAOTTW010000201.1, read on the forward strand.
GCGCCTCGGACAGCCGCTCGACTAACAGCGTCTTTGCAGTACCGTGTGGCCCAATCAACAACACGGGGGCTTCAATTGCGAGCGCGGCCAACAACACAGCATCGAGATGTTCCCACCCCTGGATTTTCAGCGATGCGGTGATGCGCTTTATGTTGCGGTCTGGTTGCGTTTCATCGTGTGCGTGTGGCATACATAAACTCTTTGAAGCGCCTCATCAAAACTTGCATTATTCATCAACTAATCTATCATTCTCTGATAGGTTGGTCAACGCAGTACGTTAGTCCTGCTAACGTCATCCGACAATTTGTTAACATCTACTGACACAATTCATGCAAAAGCTTGCAAAGAAGCACATCACTCAACATAATCATGCCACTGTTATTTTTGTACAGCTTGACGGAGAGGTTTTGCTATGCCCACTTTTATCGACATCGAACCAGCCCTTTTGCGCTGGCAGGCCAAACACAACCAGCGCATGACCTACGATGAACTCGCCAAACGCGCAGGTATTTCGATTGCAGCGCTGTATCGCTTGAAATCCGGGGATGTCATCTCGCCGGACCTGCGCAAGATCAACGAGATTTGTAAGGTGCTGGAATGCGAGCCGGGGGATTTGATCTTTCGGGAACAAACGTCGAACTTCGATGACGCTGCCCAACTCGAGGCCGAACGGCAACAGGTGCTGAGGGAAATTGAACGCAAGACGCGCAAGCGAAGCAAGAACGCCTCGCGAACATGACGACAAATGCAAGCAGGCTGATGAAAAATCAGCCTCTTTATCTTAATCTTATGAGTTGCTTTGAATTTTGCGTTAGAATTAGAGTAAGTGAGAAACGCAGTGTGCTAAACGAGGCGCATCATCGCCCGCATCACGTCCATCACGCTATCGCGATCTAGCGAGTTGCAGCCCATCACCGTAACGTGTGCGCCTGCTTTCATGCTATCGCGAACGTCTTCCAGTGTGGCCGTGTTACCCTGGTCCACCTTGTTTGCGACGATAATATACGGTACCGCTACAAAGCCTGAGAACAGGTCGATCAACTCTGCTGCGTCGGGGAATGAAGGCGGGTCGGTGCTATCGACCAGCACAATCAGGCCGTTCATCTCGCTGGCGAGGATTTCCCACATGAAGCTGAAGCGCGTCTGCCCAGGGGTACCAAACAGATGTATCGTCTCATTGTCGAGGGTCACGCGCCCGAAGTCCATTGCGACGGTGGTCTCGGCCTTGATGCCACGATCCTCGGTTGTGATGCTTTTTTCTGTCTTCACAACCGGAATTTCCGAAGCGGTCTCTACAAATTGTGTTTTACCCGCGTTAAACGGCCCTGTTACAACGATTTTGTACGCAGACACCACACCCTCCTGAGCAGGGTATACAGCATAATTTACGACTTTGCGCCTATTGTACGGTGAAAGCGGGGTCGCTGCAAGCCTACCCGCTGTGGGGCCAGGAATCCAGGCGAAAACGCCGCAGCTTGTCTACTGCTGGTCTGGATATTGCTGCTGTTGATCGTCGCCATTTTCAGATAGTAACGATGAGAGCGCCTTGCTCAGCAGGTCTTTGCTCATCAGGGCGCGTGTGGTGTAACGCAGCATCTTGCTGCCACCAGACGACAGGCCGGAGGTTTGCTTGACGTAGTTGATCTCCGAGATTGTCGCAGTTGCGAGGCCGTCCTCACCCATCTCATACAGGCGTGTGGCCAGGTTTTCCAGCTTGCGCGTCGCCTCGTCCACTTCGCCATTTTCCAGGGCTTTCTGGGCGCGTTCCTGTAGCCGATACAGTGTTAGCTTGCTAAGCGCGTCCATGATGCTAGCAGGCGGTTCTTCTGTTTGCGGGTTTTTGGTAGTCTCGATTGAGATGTCGCTGACTGCACGATAGGCCTGAAGCTCGTTTTGCAGGATGTCCCCACCTGTGACGAGGCGGGCGACTGTGCGAAAGCCCACTTTCATCCCTGCTGGCATCTGGAATTGCAGCAGTACAGTAATCGGGCGGTGCGCTTGTAGGCTAGAGAGCGGAATCTGCCCGGATTGCACCTCCAATGGCTGTGGATTCGGCGTGAGCTTAAAGGCCATCTCGACCCGAATATCCGGGTCGGGTGCAATTGACATATACATGCGCTCTGCAAAGGCATTCGATAGATTGCGCACATGATCGTTCATGAAGGCAACGACTTCCTTCGCCGTTGAGATGTAGATGCTGCTGCCGCCACTGGTGGAGGCGATCTGATCGAGCAAATCCTCGTTCCAATCCTGTCCCAGCCCCATCGCACTGATGCCGATGCCCTCTAATGTGACATCCCGCGCTAGTTCCAGGCATTGTTCTTCGTCGCCGTAGGTATGCCCATCTGTCAGCATCACCACATGGTTGACGCCGCGTGGGTTAAAGAATTTACGGTTTTCTTCGATGCCGCCCTGCAAGCCTTTAAAGATTTCCGTACCGCCTTTGGCTTTGATGCTGGTCGCGATGCGAGCACGCAACGCTGCTTTGTTTTCGGCCTTTGTCGCGGGGACGATGACCGTTGGGCGGTCGTTGAAGATGACCACTGAAATCGTATCGTGGGCGCTCATGTCGTCAATGATTTTTTGCGCGGCGATCTTGACACGTTCTAGGCGTGCACCCTCCATCGACTTGCTATGATCGAGCACCAATGTCAGGTTCAGGGCTGAGGGTGGTTTGGCTTCTTGCGCGTCTTTGCCATTGTTTTTATCATCTTTATCTTCTTTTTTATCTTTATCTTTATCATCGCCTTTTGTGTCTTTTTCCTCGTCGTCGTCTGCCTCCAACTGCGTTTCGACGGCGTGGATTTCCGCTAGCATGTAAATGACTTGTTCTTCATCAAGCGGTGCGACGGCGCGTTTACTGGGCGTGACGCGCAACGTGAAGTAAGCATCCCGCTCAGATTGTAGCTTGTTGAGTTGCTGGTCATAGTTGCGCCGTGTGCGGATGTCTAGCAGGGTATCGTAGGCGTTTTGCACATTTTTGAATTGAATCTCGGCACCGGGGTTATCCGGGTTGGTATCCGGGTGCAGGCGCTGGGCCAAGCGACGATAAGCGCGCTTGATGTCCTCTTCGGATGCGTCCTTCGAGACACCCAGGATACTATATGCATCGTATTCAATGGCCATAGGATTTACTCTTTTGTCTGGGTTTAGACTTTTGTCTGGGTTTAGGCTTTTGTCTGGGTTTAGGCTTTACATAATTGTTTATAGCGCGCTGTCACTAATCGACGGGTCGGATGGGCGGCTTACTGGCTCGGAATTTTGATGAGCACTGCTGTGATGTTGTCGTGCCCGCCGTTTTCGTTGGCCTGTGCGACTAGCTTATTGCACGCTTCTTGCGGGTCTGGAAATTGTTTGAGCACATCCAGGATGTCTTTTTCTCCGAGCAAGCCCCACAAGCCATCGCTACAGATGAGCATATGCGACCCCGCAGGCAGGCGACGGGTGAGCGTATCGACCTCTAGGTCCGGGTTTTGGCCTACCGCCCGATAGAGCACATTACGCTGTGGGTGTTCGAGGCTCTCTTCGTAGGTGATTTGGTTCAGTTCAATCAGGCGTTGCACCAGCGAGTGATCGCGTGTGATCTGTTCGAGTTTGTCGCCGTTCAGCAGGTAAGCGCGGCTATCGCCTACGTGGGCGATATGCGCCATGCTGCCTAAAACAACAATGGCCGTCACTGTGGTTCCTGCACGTGGCACGTCGCTCAGGACCGTGCGGTTTGCCTTTTTCACTGCGTCGGAAAGCGCCTCGGAGATAGTCGGTTGGTCTGCGCTGTTCTCATAGCGCTGTTCGACCATCGGCAGATACAGGTCGCTCAGGACTTTAGACGCGACGATACGCGCTGTCATCGCCGATGCCTTTTCGCCGTCGTCATGACCGCCCATGCCATCGGCAACCACGAATAAGCCAAAATCCGGGTATTTGTCGGCTGTAGCACTGGTGAAGAAGAAGGAAATAGCGGCGTCCTGGTTGTTGTTGCGCACCATGCCCTGATCCGATGATTGGCCGAAAATGAGGTGGCCGCTGTGTGGCTGATAGATATTCACAGGCTCTGATGGTAGTGGGCGCGTTACACCCGCCGGGAGCGGTGCGGTTCGTGCTGAGCCAATGTCGCCAATGTCCGTCCCTACGTCGTAAGAAGCGCTTTGCCTATCGGCGCTGTCCTGGCTATCGTGCTGACCTGCTTCGCTGCTGGACGCCGCGCCGTTTGTGTTTGCTGTCTGCGTGGCATCATCTGTATTCGTTGATGGGCCTGATGAGTCTGATGAGTCTGATGGGCCTGATGAGTCTGATGGGGCGTAGGCGCTGTCACTGTCTGCGGCTGGCGTGTTATCCGTGCTGAGTGCCTCATCCGGGGATGAGGCCGCCTCTTGCTGAGGGGCCTGCACATCAGTAGCCTGTTTTGTCGTGTTGTCGTCTGCTGCGTCCGGTTTGCTGCCGGTGAGTAGGCGGCGTATAAAGCGATTCATAAGGTATCCGTTTCTGGTGGTTAGTCCACAAGTGGCAGGGCGTATAAGGTGCGATCCATCGACCCAACCAAAATGAGCCGCTCGTTTTCTGCGATGAAGGGCGACGCGGTAATCGAATTTTCTGTCTGGAAGGACCAGCGCTCCTTGCCCGTTTGCGGGTTGATGCAATAGAGTTTGCCGTCGGTGCCGCCGAAGTAGATGTAGCCGTTGTGTAGGATAGCAGAGGAGACGATGGGCTTACCCGTTTCGAAGGTCCATTCTTCACGGCCTGTGTATGTATTGATGGCGTGGAGCTTGCCATCCGCAGCGCCGAAGTAAGCCTTTGTCTCGTCCAGCACCGGGCTGCCGACGATGGGCGCGTTGATACGGATGCGCCAATGGCTGAAGCCGCCTTCGGCGTCAATGGCGTAAAATGTCGAGTCGAAGCTGCCGAAGTAGCAAATACCATCCTCATCTACGACAGGTGAAGACGTAACTTCCTTGCGCAAGCGATAGGTCCAGGCTTTTGAGCCGTTCAATTCCAGGCCGATAACCTCACCGCCTTGTGTGCCGAAGATGATGCGGTTGTGCGTTACAAATGGCGTCGTGCGCACGGGTTTTTCGGCATCGAATTCCCACATATGGCGGCCATCGCCGGAAAGCAGCGCATATAGGTAGCCGTCATCGCTACCGAAGAAGACGTGCCCATGCGCGAGTTGGCCTGTGCTACGGATTTTGCCCTTTGTCCTGAACTTCCAGTTGACGCGCCCCATGCGGTAATCGAGCGCGTAGTACACACCATCTTCGGAGCCGAATAGGATTGAACGTTGCGCCTCATCAATCACCGGGGCCGATGCCAGGCCGCCTTCTGTGGCGAATTTCCATAGGAACGAGCCATCCTCTAGCGAAATCGCGTAGATGTTGGTGTCGTATGACCCCAGGTAAACCGCGTTGCGATAGACGATGGGGCGTGAGCGGATTTCATCCTCGGCTTTGAACGTCCACTTGGGGCGAATACCACCGAGATACTCGTCTGTCGGGTCTTCGATGAAGCCGGTACGCCCGACACGACGCGGCGGCGCTGGCACAGCGCCAGCGTTGTTTGGGCTAGGTTGCTGCTGCTGCGCGCCGTAATCGGCGTCCAGGCCCGTTGTCGCGATGCCCGGTGGCTGCTGTGGTGGTGGTGGTGGTGGCGCAGCGCTGTATTGACCGAACTTGATGCTTTCCAGGTCGGCTTTCATGTGTGCCATACTCTGGTAGCGTGCGTCTTTCTCGAACCCCAGCGCACGATCCAGCACCTCTTGCATGCCGTCCGGTGTTGCCGGGTTGATCTCTTGCAGGCGGCGCTCTGAGAAGCTGAATGGTGGTTCTAGGCGCGGGTCTTTGCGGGTGATGATGTGGTGTAGCGATGCGCCCAGGCCATAAATATCGCTAATGGGATTGGCTTCACCCCGGTATTGTTCTGGGGCAGAATAGCCCTCCGTACCGATGGTGGTCTGCTTCAGGCCGCTGACGAACACTTTCGCGATACCGAAGTCGATCAAGCGCACACGCCCGAGACTGTCGATCATGATGTTGGATGGTTTCACATCACGGAAGATGATCGGCTCTGGCTTATAATTGTGCAGGTATTCCAGCACGTCGCATAGCTCAATGGCCCAATCCACGATTTTATCCATCGGCAGCGACTTCGTTTTGATGAGCAGGGCTTCCAGGTCGCTGCCGTTAATGTATTCCATCACGACGTAGGCGCGGTTATCGCGCTCGAAGAAGTCGTAAATGCGTGGAATGGCGGGGTGGCTCAGTGTGGCCAGGATGTTGGCTTCACGCTGGAAGGATTTCAGGGATTGTTCGCGCAGTTCGGGGTCGTTGCCGCTGACCTGCATTTCTTTGACGGCGACGAGGCGGCGTGCTTCTGGGAAGTTCAGGTCACGGCCCTGGTACACAGCGCCCTGGCCACCGCCGCCGAGTTGGGCGAGGATACGATAGCGTGCTGCCAGCACCGTATTGGGTTGTAATGCGGCGGTAAATTGACCGCCTTCTTCTACTCCACCGAAGGGTTTTGTCTCTGGCATAAGGTTGCACTCGAATACTAATTGCGTGATGATCTTGTCTGATGCTTGATTTATTATATTGAACGCTTGAGAATACTGCAATCAACCATTTCGGCCAGAGGCAAGTTCAGATTGGTATCGATGCCCCCTACAAAGCCATTACAGCCACATTCGTTGTATTTGCACGTTCCTTTTTGTCGCAAAATCTGCACGTATTGCGCATTTAACACCTACGCAGGTATGGACGATCAGATTGATGCATTCGTTCAGGCGCTGGCGGCTGAAGTGCGCAGTTTGCAGCGCGATCAGGCGTTACTGCCGATCAAAACGATCTTCTTTGGTGGCGGAACGCCGAGCATGTTATCGCCCGCGCACTATCGAGCCTTGTTTGATGCGATAAACACCAGCTTTGCGGTCATGCCCGACGCTGAAATCACGTTAGAGGCGAACCCGAACGACCTCAGCCTGGACTATCTGCATGGTCTGCGTGCTGCCGGCTTCAATCGGCTTAGCATCGGGATGCAATCGTCAAAGGCAGAGGAATTGGCGCTGTTTGAGCGTCAGCACGATATGCAGATGGTCGTGGATGCTGTGAAACACGCACGGGCGGCAGGTTTTGATGACATCAGCCTGGATTTGATCTTCGGCAACCCGCATCAAACGCTAATGGACTGGGATCATACGTTAGCGCAGGCGTTGGCGCTGAACCCGCAGCACATTTCGCTGTACAACCTGGAACTGAAAGGCGGCACGCAGCTTACGCAGTGGGTTGATGCGGGGGTGCAGCCGCAACCAGACGATGATTTAGCCGCTGATATGTATGAACTGGCGACGGAACGCCTTAACGCTGCTGGATTGCGGCAATATGAAATTAGCAACTGGGGCCTGCCGGGGTGTGAATCTCAGCATAACCTGCAATATTGGCGCAACCTGCCGTATTTAGGCTTAGGGCCGGGTGCGCACGGCTTTGCGGGCGGGTTGCGCTACACGGTGACGAGCTTCCCGGCGCGTTACATCGAAGCGATGCGGCAAAGCACAGCAGACAGCCTGGAATTTCCGCGCACGCCAGCCACCGCAAAAGCAATCCCTGTAGACCGCGAGACGGAGATGGCCGATACGATTATGATGGGCCTGCGCATGACGCGGGAAGGCATTCAGCGTGCTGCATTCAGGCAGCGCTTCGGGCATGATCTGGTCATGATGCAGCCGGAAGCCATCGAAAAGCACATCGGTTATGGCTTGTTGCATGTAGATGAGACGGTTGTGCGCCTGACGGACGAGGGCCGCTTCCTGAGCAACGCCGTCATCCGCGACCTGATTTAGATTTAATAGAGCCGCTCGAAGAGGGCGTCTACGAACTTGCGCAAGCTGTCGGCGGCGTCCCCCTGTGGATTGGCGGCATCCAGGGCCTTCATCGCCTTGTTGTAGTAGGTCAGTTCTTGTTCGCGGCTGTATTCCTGCGCGTTGAGTTCATCCAGCAGCATGACGGCCTCGCGCACATCTGCATTATTGAATGCTTCGCGCTGATACAGGGCTTTCAGTTCTTCGCTGCGGTCCAGGCCAAAGAGCACAGGTAAGGACTTCTTGCGAGAGACAATATCGGTGGCCGCTGATTTGCCGATAACCTGTGGATCGCCCCAGATACCGAGGATGTCGTCGCGTATCTGAAAGGCAATGCCGATGTGCAGCCCGAAATCGTGATAGTGTTGGGCGCTTGTGGGTGTTGCATTGGCGATCAACGCGCCGATTTGCGCACAGGCTGCCAACAACGCCGCTGTTTTACCTCTGAGCATCGAAATGTAGTCATCAACCTTGACCGTATCGAGCTTTTCAAAGCGCATATCGAGGTGCTGGCCGCGTGTGAGTTCGAGGTTGGTGCTGTTGAAGATTTGCCAGATGCGCAAGGCTAGCGTGGGGTCTACGTTATCAGCAATCTCGTATAATGCTGCATACGCCAGCGTGAACATGGCATCCCCGGCGTTGATGGCGTTGGCTTTGCCCCAGACTTGCCAGACGGTCGGGCGGTTGTGGCGCGTTGCGCTGTTATCTTGAATATCATCGTGGACCAACGAGAAGTTATGCAGCAATTCCACAGCGGCGGCGGCAGGTAGGGCCTTACGATAATCTCCACCGGCGGCTTCGTTGCACAGTAGTAGCACAGTCGGGCGTAGGCGCTTGCCTGTCGGTGTGTTATGTGGTTTGCCTTGCTCATCAACCCAGCCGAGCGCATAGCGCATCATCAAGCCGAATTCAGCTTCATCGTTTAAGCGCTGTTCTAGCACGCGCTGGATTGCTGCTTCAATATCTGTGAGATAGCGCTTGACGAATTGTGCGAGCAAGGGCTGTTTCCTTTGATGTGCTCAGATAAGGCTTTTACGGGTATACGCTGTAATTAACCGACGTGGTGCAGGGTTGTCTTGCCCAGCGCGTCAATATCACGAACGCCGCTGCATAGCATGGCAATGCGCAATTGCGCGGTCAGTATGTCAATCAGGTCGTTAGCCGCTTCGGTGGATTCATGCGCCGCCTTCAAGAAGGGGCCAGCCATACCACCGAGCCGAGCACCGAGCGCGATGCATTTGGCGATGTCGATGCCATCACGCAGGCCACCGCTAGCGAAAACCGTTAATTCGGGGGCTGCGTTGCGCACGTAGCGGATGGTCTCGGCGGTGGGGATGCCCCAATCGGCAAAGGCACGGGCAACACGGGCATGGAAGGCTGTGGGTGCGCGGTGATATTCGACTTCGCTCCAGGAAGTGCCGCCGGAGCCTGCTACATCAATGGCGGTGATGCCTGCGTTGGCCAGGTTGCGTGCGTCACGCTCCGAAAAGCCCCAACCGACTTCTTTTGCAATTACGGGCACATCCACTTGCTTGACGATCTCTTCGACGCGCTTCAGCAAGCCAGCGAAATTGATGTCGCCTTCAGGCTGCACGGCCTCTTGCAGCACGTTGAAATGCAAAATCAGCGCATCGGCTTCAACCATATCAATCGCACGGCGGCAATGATCCGCCCCGTAGCCGTAATTGAGTTGCACTGCGCCGATATTGGCGAACAGCAGAATATCCGGCGCGAATTCACGCACGTGGTACGTCGCCGCCAGGATGTCATCTTCCAGCGCGGCACGCTGTGAACCGAGGCCCATCGCGATGTTGTTGGCTTGTGCGGCTTCTGCAAGGCGCGAATTCAGGTTTTGGGCCATTGCTGCGCCGCCCGTCATGGATGAAATCAGAATCGGGGCGCTCAGCGTCTTACCGAAAATGGTCACAGACGTGTCAACCTCGTCAAGGTCGAGTTCTGGCAAGGCGCTATGCATAAAGCGATAATTCTCTAGCCCAGTGGTCAAGCGTGGGAAATCCACGTTTTCATCAAGGTTGATACGAATATGATCTGCTTTGCGGCTTTCGGTGCTGGGCTGTTGCGTGACTTCGGGCATCGAGTGGTGTTCCTTTTTCAGAAGCGGCCTAAACCGTGAATTATCAAATAGGCATGTATCGTACAGGCCAACGATAGGTGTGTCAATAATGGCTCAAAGAGCCACATCGCAGCACTAGCGCAGGACAAAAGAATGAATATAATGTGTGCCTGCTTAGCTGACTGGCGTACTACAACCCGTGTTGAGGAGGGCTAAAAACCTATGGCTACAGTCGAAGAACGTGTCCAGAATATTGTATCGGATGTGCTGGGTGTAGAAGGGGAGCGTGTCATCTCTGGTGCACGCTTCCGTGAAGACCTGGAAGCCGATTCGCTGGATCTGGTGGAATTAATTATGCAGTTCGAGGAAGAATTCGGCGGCGAAATCAGCGATGAGGACGCCCAGAAAATCGAAACTGTTGGTCAGGCCGTCACGTACATTCAGACCCACATGGAAGTGTAACATCGCAATAACATGAGGTAGCTCGACGGGCTACCTTTTTGCTTACGCTACAGAGCTAAGCGTGCTCTCGCTAGCTTGTTCGTTGATTGGCGTGCATAGCGGCCTTGCGCATGACTTGTTGCCATGCTTGCAGTAGCGCCCACGCCCCCAACACGACGTAAACCACAAGCATCAACCCGCTACCAAGCCCGCGTTCGGCAGGCAAGCTAAAGCCCTGCATCAGATCAATACTACGTCCTACAGCAAAAAACACGCTGGCGATGGCCACGACACATAGAAAGCCGATCAAAGGCTCGCGGATTTTTGATAGCCAACCAAGCAAAGCAATACCAGCCACGATCAGGCTAGTAGCTGCTAAGAGGGCCTGCTGCTGATAGTTACCGTCACCGGGCTGTGTGACGAATTCCAGCGGCGGCAACTGCGCGACCCCCAATAACAGCACCCCGATTGCATGTAGCCACCAGATGAGCGTGAAGCGGCGCGGCGCATTGAGCGCCAGTATGACCGTGATGACGAGAAGCTGACCCCGCAGGGCGAAACTGGGCAAATAGGGCAGGTCTGCGCTGCGGACAGCCGGATGCAGCGTGGTCCATTCGGCCAGATCATAGGCGTTGACGGTTAACCCGGCACCGGGGTTATGCACCCAGGGCAGAACGTAGGCAATCAGGGCCAATGCACAGGCCAGACTGATGTATATGCGATGACGAGGCGACATTAATCACGGGCCGTTTCTGTCTGTGTGCTGTGTACGCTGGCGGGTGTTTCATCCAGCGCCTTGAGAATTTCGGCGTCTTCCTGCTGCTGATTATGGAAGAAATTCACCATGAATTCACTGCGGCGCTGGCGCAGGGCCATCGGTGCGACCATGCGAATATCCTCAGCCGTTACTTTGATGCGGTTATCTGCGGCGGCATAGGCGCGTCCGGCTTCAAACAGCGCGTATTCGGCGCGGTGCGAGTCGATTTGCAGTTGCCGCACGGCGTTCAAGCCTGCGTCGATGGCTGCTTCGGTGAGGTCGGTCATCAGCAGCATCTCGCGCGCAATGGCGATGTCGTCAATTGCCTGGCTGGTCTCTACCTCCCATTCGCGGATGAATTTTGTGGGGTTCACGCGAAAGGCCCGTGCCCGTCGGTAGATTTCGATGCGATCTTCGCGTTCCATCAGGCCGCGCACGTTTACGCGCAGCCCGAAGCGGTCCATGATCTGGGGTCTCAGGCGGCCCTCTTCGGGGTTCATGGAGCCGATGAGCACAAAACGTGAGCGATACGTGCCTGCGACGGCACCGCGCCGCACCGTATAGCTGCCCTGCGCGGCTGCATCCAAGATCAGGTCAACAATCTGATCTTCCAGCAAATTCACCTCATCAATATAGAGCAGGTTGTTATCCGCACGCGATAAAATACCACGTTCGACGCGAAGCACGTTGCGGTGAATGGCGCTGCGCTCGTTGATGCCACCGACGACATCCTCCACACGGGCGCTGAGGGGCAGTTCAACCAAACGTACAGGCTCATAATGCGAAATATCTTCGCCGCGCTGATATTTCTCCCAGCAATCCGGGTACAAGTATTTGGCCTGTTCGTCTTCGAGGTTTTCGAGGTCATCCGGCAAGACGCCTTCTTCGCAATCGCTGACCTCGGCGTGTGGCAAGACACCTGTCAGGCTGCGCACAGCAGTCGTTTTGCCCGTGCCGCGTGGCCCGATGAGCAAGACGCCGCCGACAGACGGATTGATGACGGTCAGCAGCAGGGCAGTTCGCATTTCGATCTGACCGACGATGGCCAAAAACGGAAATGGGCGATGTTCAGCCAGCCCTAAATCCGGCTCTGGAATTTCTGTGATGCGTCGGTAGCTGTACTGGTCCAGCAGACGCAGCAGATGCGAGGATGACTGGTCGATGGGTGAAGCGCTCATGGGTGCGTGATCCGTTTACTCTGGTCGTGTGACGACTGTGTTATGTGCCCGGTTTAACCGTGCTGGTCTTGTTTCATCTGGCGCTCTTGCTGGCGCTGCTGCTTACGGAATGCTTGCCGTTCTTCGGCGGCTTTGGCGCGGGCGTGCTGCTCTGGCGTCTCTAGTAGCAGGGGTGGCACGCTCTTGGGCTTGCCGTTTTCATCTAATGCGACATAGACCAGATAAGCCTGGTTGCTCATGCTGCGCTGGCCGGTCATGGGGTCTTCTTTGATGACTTCGACGCGGACTTCCATTGAGGAGCGCCCAACGTAAGTCAGTTCTGCGTTGAACATGACGAAATTGCCCACGTAGATGGGTTCCATGAAGGTCATCGAATCCAGCGCGACGGTGACGGCGGGGCCTTGTGCGTGCCGCATGGCCACGAGTCCGCCTGCTTCATCGACGTTTTTCATGATGATGCCTCCATGCACATTGCCGTAGCCGTTCGCGTCTTGCGGCCCCATCATCATGCTGAGTGTCACCCGTGATTCGTCTATGGGCTTGGGTTTTAATGTCATCTAATTCAACCTCTCGGTGTGCGGGCTGTCTCTTCGCTTGATTATAGCAACAAGTGCCGTATCACAGGGTTGTCGATAGGACATGTTGATAGATTTCGCGCAGGTTTGTGGCGGCATTCGCCCATGTAAACTGTTTGACGCGCTCTGCACCGCGCTGTATCAGGTCTTGTCGTAGGTTGCTGTCGTCTAAAACGCGCCTTAGCGCATTCGTCAGCGCGTCGGTGTCCAGTGGATCAACCATGATGGCGGCATCTCCGGCGACCTCTGGCAATGAAGAAACGTTTGCCGTGACGACAGGTGTGTGGCAGGCCATGCCCTCCAAAATGGGAAAACCGAAGCCTTCGTACAGTGACGGGTAGGCGATGCACGTGGCAGCGCTATAGAGCGCGGGTAAATCTTCATCGTTCACATAGCCAATTAAGCGCACGTGTTCGGCCATGCCAAGCCGCGTGATCGTCTGATACATCTCGTCTTCAAGCCAGCCCTTGCCACCTGCAACCACAAGCTGCACATCATAGCCACGAGCACGCAATGCCGAAAGGCTTTCTATCAGCCGACTGTAATTTTTGCGTGGTTGCACGGTGCCCACTGACAAGACGAACGGACGCGAGTCGATGCCGTATTTGTCGCGCATGTGCTGCTGCATTTGTGGGTCGGCCACGTGCTGAAAGCGTGGGTCTACACCGCTGAGCAACACTGTGATTTTAGCGGCGGGCGTGTTGTATAGCGCAATGATGTCATCTTTCGTCGCCTGCGAATCGGCAATGACATGATCGGCTCTCGCAATAGAGCGGGGTACGACAACATCCAGATAAGCGCGTAATTTCGGGCTAGCTGACTCCGGCACACGAGCGAACGATAGGTCATGTACGGTCAGGATGGTGCGGGTTTGTCTGCGTGTGGGTGGCAGCACAAAATCCGTTGCATGATAAAGCTGAATCGGCCCCGTGAGGTAATCCACCGGGTAAGGTACGCTCGCACGCTGCCAGATACGCGCCCACCATTGCGGTGTGATGGTTGTTGTGCGCCATGTGAAATTGGCGGCGGGTGGTGCGGGTAAATGCGCTGCTGAAGCACCTGCCACGAACAAGCGATACGGCGTTTGTGCATCCTGTTTTGCCAGCGCAGCAACCAGATCACGCACTAAACGACCAATACCCGCCCCTTGTTCGTAGGCGGGCGTATAGTCTATGGCGATTACAGGCGATTGTTTGGAGCTAGCCACCGTCAACGTCGTTGTAGGTCCACAGGCGATTTGCGGCGAAGTTCCAGATCATGACAAAGAAGATGCCGATGAAGGTCGCGAGGTTTGTACCGAGGTTATTAGCCAGTTCAACGCTGGCGGTGTAGTCGGCGTTGAGGGACTGAATAGCGCTGACGACCAACCCGCCCAATGCGACATAGGATAGCGTAATCCATGTGGTGCGGGCCAGCCAACCAATCACGCTGACGATGGCAAATTGCGATAACTGCCGCCGGATCGAGCGACTGCGCGAATCCGGGTAGGTCCAGTAGCGATTCCAGAGGAAGTTATGGATCACGGCCAGTGTAAACGATGTCGTTACGGTGATGGCCACGTTGATGTCAGTCACAGGGGGTAGGATTGTACGCTGCAACAGGTTCAACGTCCCCAGATCGACCACTGCACCGAGTAAGCCGACGGTTGCGAATTTCAGAAAGCGCTCAATCTCGACGGCTTTGCTGCCGCCGAAACGCATTGCAATCGCCCGATAGATGCCATCAACGGGCATTTTGACAGCACGGGCTTGTTCTTCGCTTGCTTCCATGACCTGTTCAGCGACCTGTTCAGCGCCTGTTGCCTGTGTCATGCTGGTCCTTTGTCGTCGTGTGATCGTCTGTCTGTTTGCTTTTTCGCTTGCGTATTGCGTTATGTGTGGGCCTGCTGTTGCTGATGCTGCAAGATGGCCAGAATAGCGAGCAACCCACCAAGATGTAAAAATAAATTGTTGACATAAAGATTATCAAGAAAGCTGTGAGCCGATAAATATGCCCATGTCCCCAGCAGGCCGACACAAGCGAAGCGTGCCAACACATCGGGATGCCTGCGCGTTCGCCAGGTGACCCAGGAAACACCGATCCATAGCCCCAAGTATGCAAGGACGCCAACTATGCCAGCCTCACCGAAAATATTCAAGTAGTAGTTGTGGGCGTGTCCCAGCGCTTCCGGCCAGTTAAGCAGGCGGTAATCATCGTAGACGATTTCATAATTGCCCAGGCCCACACCGAACCAGGGATTTGCCTCGGCCATGAAGATAGCCGCTTGCCAATGTGCGAGCCGTTCAACCACTGCGTAATTGGCAGATGTGATGTCTACGCCGCGTACATCATCGAACGCGAAAAATTCCTCGGTTGAACTGCTGATGCGTGCGACAACTGAGGCGGGCAACAGGCCACTGAGCCACATACTGCCTGCAATTGCCATTACAGTCAGCGCTAGCAGCACGCTTTGCCACAACTTGCGGGGCAGTGCGAAGGCGACGACTGCGAAGGCGACGACCAGGCTTAGCCATGCGCCCCGGCTCCATGAAGCGACGATGCCTGCCAGCAGCAATCCGGTTACAAGCGCATAAAACAGGCTCCACAGGGCATAGGCGCTGCTGATCTGACGATGCAAGCGCCAGTAGCGATAATTGCGCAGGCTATAGCCAATGGCTAGCATTGCGCTAAATGGTGCTATCAGGCCCAGGAAGCCGCCGAAGGGGTTGGGCTGGCCGAAGGTGCCGAATGCGCGGAAAAAGCGATCAAGGATCAGCAGGTGATCCGCGCCGCTACCTCCGAAGAAGATATACAGGCCCACACAGGCGTTACCAGCAGCAGCCAGCGCCAAACTGAACGCAATCCACTGCCAGCGGCCAGCAGCGCGCCCCATTTGCAGCAGCAGCGCGATCAGCAGCAGCACAATTAGCCACTTCAGCCACTCGGTCAGCATCGTGCCCAGCGATGCAGCAGTGAAAGCCGTCAAACCAGTTGCGACGATGAAAATCAGCAACAGCGCGTAAATCGGGGACCATTGGAATTGCAGCAGGGGGCGCTTTGTGACGATGCGCTGCATGATGATGGCTGCGATAAAGACGACAAACGCAATTTGCCCGATGTCCAATGGCAGTTGTATCGTGGATTCTGTCGCGATGAGCGTGCGTAACGGTGCCAGGACTAGCATGATGGTCAGCGCTGCAAAAGGTGTGATGGCCGACAGGATGGCAAATGCGACGACGACGAATAACAGGGCCGACCATTCAACGGGCAGCACGACGAGCGTCAAGCCGCTAGCCAGGGCCGCCAGCGCACCGAAAAGCCTCAGCGCATTCGGGTTAACTTGTGGATGTTGTACTCGTGTTATTGTCGAAGTCACACGATGTCGCGGAAATAGCTGATCGTCTTTGCTAAGCCATCGGGCAAGGCCACTTTGGGTTCCCATTGCAGCACCTCACGAGCGCGTGAGTTATCCGGTCGGCGCGTTTGTGGGTCGCCGGCGATGCGTTCTGCTTCTTTGAAAACGACACCTGCCTGGTTGTGTGCGATTTCGTTTACGATCTCAGCGAATTCCAGGATCGTAATTTCGTGCGTGGTGCCGATGTTCACTGGCTCCACGAAATCCGAGTGCAACAGGCGATAAATACCCTCAACCAGATCGTCAACGTATTGGAAGCAGCGCGTTTGTGAGCCATCGCCATAGACGGTCAGCGCCTCACCACGCAAAGATTGCCCGATGAAATTCGGCACGACACGGCCATCGTCAAGGCGCATACGCGGCCCGTAGGTGTTGAAGATGCGCACGATGCGCGTATCCAGCCCATGTTGCCGATGATAGGCCATCACAAGCGCCTCTGCAAAGCGCTTGGCCTCATCGTAGACGCCGCGTGGCCCGATGGGGTCCACGTTACCAGCGTAGCTTTCTTTTTGCGGGTGTTCCAGCGGATTGCCATAGACCTCTGATGTCGAAGCCAATACGAAGCGTGCTTGCTTGGCTTTTGCGAACCCTAGCGCGTTGTGTGTGCCAAGTGCGCCGACCTTCAGCGTAGGGATGGGGTGCTTGAGGTAGTCGATAGGGCTGGCTGGTGAGGCGAAATGTAAGACCGCGTCGAAATCACCAGAGGCATAGATGAAGTTACTCACGTCATGATGGATGAATTCAAAGCGTGTATCGCCAAAGTGATGACTGATGTTATCGACGTTGCCTGTGATGAGGTTGTCCATCACGACAACATGATGCCCTTCGGCAAGGAAGCGGTCACACAGATGTGAGCCGACGAACCCTGCACCTCCGGTAATGAGTACTCGCAATGCAACGATCCTTTGTTTGTGCTGGCTGTACGCTATTTTGATAATGATGATAGCTCGCAGAGTGTAGCATAAAGCCAGCGAGAAAACAGGTTATGCATAAGCAGGGCACTGTATCCGATTTTCACCGTCCACGTTTTCTTGTGGTGCTACCACAAGGCGTACCAGGGCTAACAAAAGCACAAATACATAGGCCAGATCATTGACGTACACGCTGTTATCGACCAGCCCATGTGCCAGCAGATTCGCCATGCTGCCCATGACACCCACGATGACGGCATACAGGTAGGTATTTTGTTCGCTGAGCGTTATGTAAGCCTTCCAAGCAGCGGACCAAAATACCATCTGTAACCAGACGAAAACCAAAACGCCGAACACGCTCAGCCGTATCCAGAAATCCAGAATGAAATTGTGCGGATGCGAGAGGTCACTATCCCAGATGGCATCAGGTCGGATGTAATGACCCCGATAGGCATACAGGAATTGGTCCAGCCCTAAGCCAGTGATGGGGTTATCGCGGATGATGGCGAGGGCGCTTTCCCAGACGCGCAGGCGCAAGAAGTTCGTGCCTGTCGATAGATCGAGCAGGCTGGCAAAACGCGCTGAGACTTGCGTCAGGATGCCGATGATCGCAGCACCCAACGCCGCCAATGCGCCCAACGGCAGCAGCGCACGCCGCCGATAAACCAGCCACGTCACGACTGCAATGCCTGCTGGTACGCCAAGCAGCAACGCGCCGACACTCTGCGTCAGTGCCAGGGCCAGCAGCAAAATCAATGCTGTGATGCTGGCGAAAATGCGGCGGTTGCGGTCTGTTGGGATGAAGACAAATGCCAGCGCAAACGGCAAACAGCGCCCCAGGAATAGCCCGACGTTGTTCGGTGAGCCGTAGACGCTTGCAAGGCGACGCGCTCCGGCCTCTGCTGTGATAATGGCGTCACCGCGCACATACAAAAACAATCCGATCAGCGCGACCAGCAAGCCAGCAAGCAACAGCGTATCCACGAGGCACAGCACATCGCGCTGTGATGGCTTCAAGCTGCGCAGCATGACGTAAAACAAGAACGGCTCCAGCATCAGGGTGCGCAACTCAGTGATCGCACGGCCTGCATCATTTGCCCACAACAGGGATACGATGCCCAACGCCAGCCATGCCGCTAACGCATAATCCAACGGATACAACGCAGGCCATACAAGCGGCTGCCCAGCACGCCGACGCTGACCCCACTGCATCAGCATTCGCAAGGCCCACGCCGCAAACGTAATCAGCAACAGCAATTCTGACATGGGGAAGGCGAATGTGTAGAGTTCGACGGGAAACAGGAAAAAAGGCGCAAAGAGCAGCGTCAGCAGCAGGCCATGCAGGATGCGGTTGAAGATCAGCGCGAACAGCACCAGCGCCGCGATAATCGTCAGGACCAGGCCCGGCTCTAGTGCTATCAGGCCGCCGGATAGCACGATCAATACACCAAGCTGTAAGGCATCGCGCCGAAATAGCGCCGGGAGGCCATCACCGAACGTAAGCAACATGCCGACCAGCATCGCCAACGAGGTTATCAGGCCGATAAAAAGCTGACTTACGTCACCGACACGACGCAATACCTGCATCAATGGCTGCGCCACACGTCCCCATTGCACGCGCCACGCGGAAATCAGCACAGCGATAGCCGCTATGCCTGCACTGAGCCAGGCATAGGCGATTTGTGTGTTATAGGGTGCCGCTAGATTGCCACCGCTGACCGCGTAGCCTGCAATCGCCCACTGATCCCAGCCTTTATCGGTGATGATGCGCAGTGTGTGCTGCTCGTGCGCTAGATCACGCGCAACTGCCACTGTATTTAATTCGGGCAGATCACTGGCGCTGCGCAGATGGATATAGGGCGTGCCGCTGCTGTCGCGTGGGGTGGCGTTGGCGGGTTGGCCGTCTGTGGTGGGATACAGAAATGCGGAGTAGTCACCCTCGCGCACATGCAGCGCGACATCACGCCCGATGAAATCAAACTCAAGCTGGCTATCGCTGGTCTCTAGCCAGCCGATGTCTGCGCCCAGGTCGCCAAACGTCCAGACGCCGCTATAACGCGCATACGGTGTGATCGGATGATGCAAGCCGTTCGTCGCCGCCTGTGGAATTTGACGTTGTACCAGCGCTTGCCAGAGGGCCGTCGGTTCGCCGTCCTGGTTAATCAGCGCAAAACCCCATTGGGCGCTGTCTGCTGGTGCGTTTGGCTGCCAGTGATGCAGTATCATGCCACCAAGCCAGGGCCATTCACGTTCGGCACGGTCCAGCGCTTGCAGCGTGTAATTGATTTGCTGCTGGGGCGAGACCTGACCCCAGATGGACGCAGCACCGGACCAATCCGCAGGCAGCGCGTTCCAGCCCCAATTACCTGCCCACAGCGCTTTGCGACCGTCGCCATTGGCCTGCATGACCTCACGCAATGCAATCATCCGCGAGAAGTTCAAGCGGTCATTGTGCACGAGGCGATCATCCGGCGTATGGTCGAAGCCATAGGGCTTGGCGGCGACTGCATCCATGTAATTAGCAGCACCGAGGGCGTACATGCGCTCTAGATATAAGATGTCGCTGAGGTTCATGCCGCCTGTTTCAGTGGTGGGGGCCAGCGCAGCAGCCAGCACCGTAGCACGCTCGTCGGCGCTGTGGATGGCATCATAGCCCGCTTGCAGCAGGGCGGCATACTGCGCCGGATTCGGCTGCGTTAAGCCCCAGGCATCATCCAGGTTGGGTTCATCCCAGATTTGATAATGGTCGATGCTGTCGCCGTAACGCTGTGCAAAGGCTTGTGTAAAGGCTGCAAGGTCGGCGGGGTCTGCTGGCGGGATGGTCGTCTGCTCTGCGTAGCGTTCGGGGCGTGCCCATGCAGGGGTGTGCATAAACACGACAAGCAGGCGCATGTCCGCGTAGTCATCAACCGCCGCGACGATTTCATCCCAGTTTGACCAATCATAAGCGCCTTGCTGCGGCTCTAGCTGGTCCCAGTAGGCGAATTGGCGCACCCAACGCACGTTTGCCCGTTGCATCCAGTCCAGGTGTTGCGCCAATTCGTCGGCAGCGTATTGCAGCAGGTCCGCATTCACACCCAAACGCGGCACCCGATAGGGCAAGTCGTCGCTCTGGGTCGCATCGGCGTAGCCGCGCAATGCAAAATCACGGGCACCTTGTGTGGCTAGCGCTGTGATGACACTGCCGGAGAGCGCCAGCAACGCCGCGACAAAAATCAGCACAGGACGCATCAGCGCGACCACACCGGGACGGACGAGCCGCCATCAAACGTCAGTTGATACGAAACACGGGTTGCGACCTCTACCATCCAGATGTTGCCCTGATAGACGACTGCGATATGCTCAGCATCAGGACTCCAGGCGAAATCACGTGAGGTCAGGCCCGTAAGCTGCGATTCAGCCTCGATACCGGCTTGGCCATCGGGCGGGAAGATCACGCGGGCATTGCTGCCGTCACGGTCTGCGACCAGCAGATCATATTCGCCGCTGACGCTGCTAAAGGGGTCACGGGCGCGCAGATAGGCCATGTAACCCTGTGGGAACGTCGAACCGGGCGCTTCTAATGGTGGTGAAAATTGCGGCGAGGACCACATGCCTGCTTTATCGACGACCTTGCCTTCAAAGGAGCCGGAGACATCTGTAACAGTCACGTCAAAGGCGGGGCTGCGATCGGGCGGTTCGCCACCCACAGGTGGACCATGCACGGTTGTGGCGATCAGGTCACTATCCCAGGACCAGGAGAGATTCGGACGCCATGACCAGGGTAGTGTCGTGCGGAAATTGGCGAATTCCAGCAGCGGCACGAGTTCACCTTGATTATCCACGATGCCGACTGCGCTAGCCTGTGACCACGCCAGCTTTTCGCCATCCGGTGACCACTTATAGACCGTGCCCCACCAGCCCGAATAGCCGCCGCCAGATTCATTGACGATCTGCCGCACGTTGAGCGCATCGCCCGTTTGAGGGTCTACGCGCATGGTCAGCACGTTGTTCAGCGCCTTCCAGCCGGGGAATAAATCCTGCACTTCACCAGTGGAATAGCTGACGACATTCTGCTGATTCGGTATCCACTCGGCATAGAGCACGTCGGTAGGCACCAATTGCACGGGGCTGTTGTTACCCGTCGTCTCGATCACCCATAGCTCATTGACGAAGGCTTGTTCGTCCTGGGCATCTGCCGTATACAGCAGGTAGCGGCCATCTGGTGTCAGGCTCATCACGAGGCCGTCCAGCGTGCCGCGTGTGGTGATGGGGCGCTTGGTTGTGCTATTGCCCTTGATGACCCAGGCGTTACCGTTGTTGACATAGGCCAGCGTACCCGTCACTGGGATGGGTTCGAGGTTTGCATCCAGACCGACGACAATTACCTCGTTGACAGGTTGCTCGATGATGGTGGGCTGACCCAATTGCACGCGGTCTGCCAGTTCGCCATCGTTGAAGATCAACTGATAGCAGGTTTCCTGTAGGCCGTTCTGCCCAACGCGCAGCAAGCGCTCCTCGCCCGGTTCCAGGCCCTCGTTGAATTGCTGATCGCGCTCGTAGGGGATTTCCTCACGTTCACAGCTTTCTTCTTCGGTGACGCGCACAATGGTGATGCGCATCCCGTCGCTGATTTGCGTGAACGGCGGCGGGTTGATGCGGTCGAGGTCGTCGTTGAACGTGATGTCTGCTTGTTGCAGGAATTCGTCAACAGTCATCGTGTCATCTAGCTGGAAGGTCAGTTCACGGCCATCAACCACCACCGAAACAGTGATGACAGGTGCTTGCGGTGCGGGTTGGCAGGCCGCCAGCACGGATAAAACCAGTAACAAGAGGGCTATACGGATGTGGCGTATGCGGTGTGTGGTCATGGGGTTGCTGTGCCTGATGGTGTGTGCGTTTTCGGCGTTGCGTTAAACGGGTGTCGCCTGTCGTTTTAGCACAAAAATACGCGGGTGCAAGCCTGTAAGTGTGATAATGCGCTCGTGCTCGGTTATCCATGCGTTTTGAGCGTGTAAGATGTGGCTCATCAGCTTGACTTCATGCGTGATGAGCGCAAAGCGTGCGTTTATCGCGGCAACACGGGCGGCTTCGTGCAGAATTGCAGGATATAGCGTTACGTTTTCGGCATGGCTGCCGACAAGCTGGCCGAATGGTAAATCAGCGCACAGATAGCGTAGGCTGTTTGTTGGCAGTGGCAAGGCTTGTGCATCGGCACATAGCAAGCTGGTGCTTTGTGTGCTGGCAGCTGCGTTGATGTTGGCCTGTGCGATGCTTAGAGCGTGCGCGTTGATGTCACAGCCGATGCTGTGGCTATCCGGTTGCATGTGGTGGCGCTCAATCAGCAACGTGCCCGACCCGCAGGCCATGTTTAGCATCGTCGCGCCCGCTTCTGGTTGCAGCAGGTGCAGCATCGCACGTGCAACGCCTGCATTCAGCGCGCCCTGCATATTGCCGACGCGCCAATGACGTGTTGCCAGTGGTCTTGGCGTCAAGCGTAGCAGGATTTCCCACCCGGCATTGTTTCCTTTACCCTGTGTGCGCTCTTGCTTACTGGTGCGTGGTCGGCGCACCCGCAGCAACAAATCACCCGTATCTTCTGTGACCTGTAGCGCGAGCTGGGCGGCCAATTCGTCTTTCAGGCGGCGCATGACCGAGCTATCGGAGCCTGCCGCGTTGATGCTGAGCGTGTGAAAGGCCCCTTGCGGATGCGCCTGCACGATTTGCCGAATGTGCTGCGATAGCTGGTGAAAATGCTGATGGCCCAGCAGCGCCTTCGGTCGCGGCACGTCAAAGAGCAGCGAACGATAGACCGCAATTACTGTTTTGAATTGCTCTAAGGCTTGCACATCATCGGTGTAGCTGAAGCGCACAGCACCGCCGCGCTTTTGCGTGTGTATGGTTGCGTCGTGGCCGAGTATGTTTTGAATCTCGGCCTGTGCGATGTCTTCGAGTCCTTCAGCGACTTCAGCTTCGTAGATGGGTGCCTCTGTGTTCAAAGGGTGCAAGGTCTTGCACCCCTGCGGATTGTCTGGTTTTGCTCCTGTTTGTTCATAAGGCCATCCCAGCAAAATAATTGATCCGGTTTGTGGACACGGCTTGCCGTGTCCCTACAAGGCATCATTCGTAGGGACACACTTCTGGGTGTCCGAGCGGCGTCAGCCGTATTGCTGCGTTTATCTAGCGCCAACTGGCGTTCGATTGGTTGCCGTCTTGCTGGATGAGCGGCGTGACGGTGCTGCCGTCCGCGCCCATTGTGAACAGATCAGCGTTGCCGTTGCGATCCGATGTAAAGACAATGCGTTGACCGTCTGGCGACCAATCCGGTTGGCTGTCGTTGGCTTGTGCGGCTGTCAATTGGCGTTCATCATCGCCACCGATGCTGACGCTGAAGATGTCGTTGTTGCCATTGCGATCTGATGTGAAGACGATACGCTGACCATCCGGTGACCAATCCGGTTGACTGTTGTTGCCGCTGCTGGTCGTGAGTTGGCTGGTGGAGCCATCACCGTTGACGACGATGGTGTAAACCTGGCGCGTGCCACTGGCATTGCTGGTGAATGCAATCTGGCTACCATCCGGTGACCATACGGGGTGCTGATTGTCGTTGCCATCATCCACCAATGGCATGATGTTGCCGCCGTTGGCGTCTGCGATGAAGATACCGTTGCTGCCGTTGCGGTCACTGACGAAGGCGATGCGCTGTTCATCCGGTGACCACGCGGGTTGCTGGTCGTTGGATGAATCGCTGATGATGGCCAGCGATGTACGGCGGCGCGTTTCCAACAGGTAGATGTCGTTGTCGCCTTCACGGTCGCTGACGAAGGCCAATGTTGCGCCGCTTGGCGACCATGCGGGGTGGATGTCCTGCGCTGGATTGTCGGTCAGGTTGCCGTTGTTGCTGCCCTGTGCATCCGTTGTGAAGATGTCGTTATCTCCTGCAGCATCCGATACGTAAGCAATCGGGCCGATAACGACCTGCTGCGCTTGATTGACGGTGATTTGTTGTGTTGCCGTATCCTGTGTACCCGCGCCTGTGACGGTCAACGCCACATTGTAGGTGCCCGGCTGCTGATAGGTGAAGGTCGTCTGTGTGTTGCTGGTGTCGTCGGGTGCGCCATCGCCGTCAAAATCCCACTGGCGGCTATCGACGGTACCGGTAGAAGTATCGTTGAAGGTGACGGTCAGGGGTGCGTTGCCGCTGGTGGGCTGCGCTGTGAAGCTGGCAGCAGGTGGTTGTGCCGCCGCCGTCACGATGATAGCGCGGAAGGTCGTATCTGATCCGGCGTTGTTGCTGAGCGTCAGCGTGGCGTTGTAGTTACCTGCTGTCTGATAGGTGAAGCTGGTTTGTGCATCAGTCGTGTTGTCGGGCGTGCCATCGCCGTCAAAATCCCAACTCAGGCTGGTGTAATCGGGTGCTGATGTCACCGCAAATTCAACCGTCAGCGGTGCCTGACCGTCTGTGGGTTGTGCGCTGAATTCAGCAACGGGCGCGACAGTGGCCGCGTTGACCGTGACCACACGCGAAATCGTATCGCTCACGCCGTTATTCGTCAGGGTCAGCGTGGGGTTATAGGTGCCGGGCGTCTGATAGGTGAAGCTGGCGGGGTTGTCGGATGTGTTATCGGGTGTGCCATCGCCGTTGAAATCCCAGGCGAGGTTGGTGTATTGCGATTGTGATGTCACCACGAACGTGACTTGTAGCGGTGTGTTGCCTTCGGTGGGTTGCACGCTGAAATCAGCAATGGGTGCAATTGTCGCCTGATTGACGGTGACAGCTTGTGCGCTGGTGTCGGTGAGGCCCTGGTTGTTAAGCGTCAGCGTGGGGTTGTAGGTGCCTGCTGCCTGATAGGTGAAGCTGGCGGGGTTGTCGGATGTGTTGTCGGGCGTGCCATCGCCGTTGAAATCCCAGGCGAAGTCGGTGAATTGGGATTGGCTGGTGATGGTGAAGGTGGCCGTGAGCGGTGCATCGCCTTCGGCGGGCTGCACGCTGAAATCGGCAATGGGTGCAGCAACAGCCTGATTGACGGTTACGGCGCGTGCGCTGGTGTCGGTGAGGCCGTCGTTGTTGAGCGTCAACGTGGGGTTGTAGGTGCCTGCTGCCTGATAGGTGAAGCTGGCGGGGTTGTCGGATGTGTTGTCGGGCGTGCCATCGCCGTTGAAATCCCAGGCAAAGTCGGTGAATTGGGATTGGCTGGTGATGGTGAAGGTGACCGTGAGCGGTGCATCGCCCTCAGTCGGTTGCACGTTGAAATCGGCAATGGGCGCGACAGGTGCTTGACTGACGGTAATCGTCTGAGTTGCCGTATCGCTCAAGGCGTCGTTGGTCAGCGTGAGTGTGGGGTTATACGTACCTGCCGTTTGATAGGTGAAGGTCGCTTGCGTGTTGCTGGTATCGTCCGCTGTGCCATCGCCATCAAAATCCCAGGCGAACGTGTCGTATGCGACCTGTGATGTGATCGTGAACGTGACTGTCAGTGGCGTTTCGCCGGAGTTTGGTTGTGCGCTGAATGACGCGACTGGCGCGACTGCTGCCTCATTCACTGTCAGCGTGCGGGAGGCGCTATTGCTGCCTGCCGCATTGGTCAGCGTCAGTGTCGGTGTGTAGGTGCCTGCCGTTTGATAGGTGAAGGTGGGTGAGCTATCAATGGCATTATCGGTTGTGCCATCGCCATCGAAATCCCAGGCAAAGCTGTCATATTGCGATTGTGCTGTGATCGTGAACGTCACGGCCAGCGGCGCTGCGCCGGATGTCGGTTGTACGCTGAAATCGGCAATCGGCACGGCAATATCTGGCTCTACGGTGATGCGCTGCGTTGTGCTGTCGGAGCCTGCGGCGTTGCTGAGTGTCAGCGTGGCATCGTATTCGCCTGCTTGCTGATAGGTGAAGCTGGCGGGGTTGTCTGTGGTGTTATCGGGAGTGCCGTCGCCATCGAAATCCCATGTGAATGCGTCGTAATTGGTTTGCGTCGTGATGGAGAAGGTTACATTCAGCGGTGCGGTGCCGGATGTGGTATTGGTTGCGAACTGTGCAACGGGTAGTACGGGTAATTCAGCCACCTCGATGCTTGTCGTGATGCTGTTGGAGCCGCCAGGACCGATGGCTGTTAGCTCAGCTTGATAGGTGCCTGCCTGTGTGTAGGTGTGTGATGGATTCTGCGCTGTGCTGTCAATCGTGCCGTTGCCATCAAAATCCCATTCATAATTTGTGATGTCCCCGAAGGATTGGTTGGTGAACTGTACGTTAAGCGGTGCAAAGCCGGAAAGCACTGAGGGCTGAAACGCGGCTGTTGGCGGCAACTGTGCGATGGCCTCGCTGACGTTAATTGTCACGCTAGCGCTATCGGAGCCTGCCGGATTTGATACGTTCAGCGTCGCGGTGTAATTACCGGAGTCCGTGTACTCGAATGATGGGTTGCTGGTCGTGCTATCGACGGTGCCATTGCCATCAAAATCCCAGCTCAGTGTCAGTTGATCGCCTTCGGATGTATTCGTGAACTGCACGTTGAGCGGTGCTTCGCCAATGGTCGGGTTGGCTTCAAAGTCTGCTGTGGGTGGCGCTAGCGGTTGCGTCACCGTGATCTGCTGTGTGGCTGTTGTGGAGCCGCCTTCGCCTGTGGCGGTCAGCGATGCGTTGTAGGTACCGGGTGTTTGATAGGTGTGTATCGGATTTTCGGCGTTGGTGTCGATGCGGCCATCACTCTCAAAATCCCATGTGAAGCTGGTTGCATTACCTGTAGTTGTGTTGGTGAATTCAACACGGAGCGGCGCATCGCCGGAGGTCGTAGACGCTGTGAAATTCGCACGCGGGGCGTCAGGCGGCTCGTTAACCGTAATCTGTGCCTGTGCGCTGCTTTGTCCACCGGGACCAATGGCCGTTAAGCGTGCTGTGTAAACGCCTGCGGTGGGGTAGGCGAATGTCGGCTCGAATTCGTTGCTATCGGTGATGCCATCGCCGTTGAAATCCCACAGGTATTGTGTGGCCTGCCCGCTGGTTTCATTGGAGAAGCTGACCGTTAACGGGACTTCACCTTCGGCTGGGTTGGGCGCAAAGCTGGCGGTTGGGGGCGGTATCTGCGGATTTTCCACTGTGATTTGACGCACGGTTGTGGTTGTGCCGCCGGGTCCGCTGACTTCCAGGATTACGTTATAGGTGCCGACCTCTGTGAAGGTATGTGTTGGGCTGGTTTGTGTGCTGGTTGCGCCGTCGCCGAAATTCCATGAGACGCCTGTGATATTGCCTGACGATTGATTGACGAACGTCACCTGTAACGGGCGCTCACCGCTGCTGACGCTTGGCTCAAACGCGGCTACCGGGGCATTGGCGCTGGTCACGGTGATTTGCCTGGAGACGTTCGCCGTGCCCCCTGGCCCTGAAACG
Source organism: Anaerolineae bacterium (assembly GCA_034437615.1). GTDB lineage: Bacteria > Chloroflexota > Anaerolineae > Aggregatilineales > Phototrophicaceae > DAOTTW01. The sequence continues at coordinate 54,106 of DAOTTW010000201.1, forward strand.
CGCAGGGTCACCGTGTAGATACCGGGCTGGCTGAAGGTATGCACAGGGTTGGGCACGCTGCTGTTGCCTGTATCGCTAAAATCCCATGAATAGCTTGTGATCTGCCCCTGTGATTGGTTGATGAAGCGCACGACCAGCGGCGCTTGCCCCTGTGTGATGTCCTGCGTGAAGGCTGCAATCGGGCGTGGGATAGGTGGTGTATTGGTCGGGATGGGCGTGGGTTCCTGGTTGCGGACGCGGATGCCATTGACGACGGTGGATTGTTGGCGGCCATCACGCAAAAAGACGCGCAGGCGCAACTGATAGATGCCATCCGGTGATGCGGGTGTGTTGGTATTCCAGATGCCGAGGCTGCCGTTCAAGATGGGTGCTTGTACGATGCCTGTAATTGGGAACCAGAGATTGCCGGGGTTGGGGTCTGGGCCGAATTCCAGGCGATATTGCAGGAATTGCGGATGAATGGCGGAGCCAAGCACCTGCACGTTGCCTGCGACCACGCTGCCGGGCACGGGCGACAGAATCACGATGCTAATGGGCAGGGATGTATTCGTCGGCACAAGCGTAAAGGCCGGTGGCACGAAGGCGACTGATGTCGGCCTGGGGGTTTGCGTTGGGAAGCTGACCCGCGTGAGTGTCGGTGTGGTGATGTTGCGCACGGGCGTTCGTGTTGCGATTTGACGCGGTGTGCTGGTCGGCTCGCTGGTGATGTCCTCTTGTTCAGGGGCAGGTGCGCTCCCCAGGTTACAGCCCGCCAACAGGCCCATTAAAATAAGTGCCAGCAGAAAAATTGATAGTCGCCGAGAACGGCAGGCCATGTGATGCCCCTTTCGTGTGGGTTGGATCGTGGTTCATTAAAGTGTTCATGGGTAATTTGGGTGATGACGTTCGTTTTCCCACCCATTTAGCGTATAATAAATATTATAGCGAATGTCACCCGCTTTAACCTGACGTGCGTTAAACGCTTTAGGCTCTGTTTCGGCCTTTCACGTGCTGCGCTTTGTGCCATTTGTATCATTCTATGCACATCGGGTAACGTCAAGCGTTGTTCGGGGGCCATTGCGCTAACTATGGATAGCTTAAGTGTATATTGTGATTGCCACAAGCGATGAAGATACTAATTGTTGACGACGAACAGGACATCCGCGAGGCGCTAGGGCGCAAGCTACAGCGCGAGGGCTTTGACGTGGCGCTGAGTGCTGATGGCCAGGAAGGGCTGAAAGCCTTTCATACGGAGCGCCCGGATTTGGTCTTGCTGGATATTGTCATGCCGGGCGGTATGAATGGCCTAACGGTGTGTCGGCGCATCCGGGAATTGTCAGATACGCCGATTATGATGCTTTCTGCACAGGCCATCACCGAAGAAAACATCATTGAGGGGCTGAACGCAGGGGCCGACGAATACCTGATTAAGCCGATTCGCCTGAATGAATTTGTGGCGCGTGTGCGTGCGATCTTGCGGCGGGCGCAACTAAGCGCGGCAGAGGGCAGCAAAAATTACGATGACGGTTATTTGAATGTCGATCTGCATCGGCGTCAGGTGTATGTGAATAACCACAAAGTGCACCTGACACCGACGGAATTCAAGCTGTTGGCGGTGCTGATGGAGAACGCAGGCCGGGTTGTATCGCAGCGTGATTTATTGGAACAGGTGTGGGGCCGCGAATACATTGACGACGTATATTATCCGCGTGTGTACGTCAGCCAATTGCGCCGCAAAATCGAAGTCGATCCGTCGAACCCGATTTACATTCTGACGGAGCACCGCGTTGGGTATCGCTTCGAGCAGCAGAACCGTAACGTTTCCTGACGTTTTGCGCGTCACCTGGCCCTGATGACCCCGAATCAACCCCTGCTGCTGTTGGTTAATGGCTTTTCGCTGGCGGTATCGTTGGCATTCTTGATGATTGTGCTCTGGTATGACCTGAAGCGCGTCGTTAACCAATTCTTCGCGCTATTTATGCTGCTACTGGTCGTCTGGAAAACGGGCGATTTGTTGTACCAGGCGGCGGCCCTTGTAGAACTGCCGCTGGACCTGCTGCAACTCGCTTGGGGTGCGTCACAGCTTGGATTTATCGGGTCGAGCATCGCGTTATACATGTTGGTGACGGTGTTGGTCGGCATTCAGCCTAAGCGTTTTCGGTTGGTGGCGCTGATGGGGCTGTTGGTTGTGCTAGCATTTAACGCCTTTGCGTTGCTGTTGACGAGCACACCGGGCACTCTACGGGCGCAATCGACCACGACGCTTTTCTATGCGATCTTCGGCACGATAACTGTCTTCCTGGTGTGGCGCTACCGGCGTAAGGTGCGTAGCCCCAGCTTGTACGCGGGCGTGCTGTGCTTTGTCGCAGGGCAGGGCGTGGGCTTTTTGAATCCTGACCTGGGCTTAACGACGTTATCCACGCCACTGAGCGCGTTTGGTGCCCTGCTGATTAGCTTCTCGGTTGTGCATATCGAGATGATACGCCCCCTGACGAGCCGCGATTCTCAGCTTGAGTCTATGTATGAGATTAGCCTGGCGATCACAAGCCGTATCGCAGCCGATAGCGTGCTTGATGAAATCGTCGTGCGGCGTGCTGTGGAATGGCTAGAGGCCGATGCAGCAGCGATTTTTGTGAATCGGGGCCACGAGCTTGAATTGAGTGTGTTGTATAACCTGCCGGAGCAGGTGCGGCATCTGCGCTTGCCCATTGGGTTTGGGATGGCTGGCAAGGCAGTACAGGAGCGCAAAGCGCTTTTCGTGCAGAACTTCGCGGCGGAATGGCGCGAACCCGCTGAATTTGATTTCGCACGCGAAACCTTCGGTTCTGTGATCTGTGCGCCGATGATCTACGATGACAAGGTGATTGGCACGTTGATGGTGATTGCGGGGTCACGGGGGCGCTTGTTCGGTCAGGAAGACGTGCGCTTGCTTGAACTGCTGGCGACGCAAACCGCCGTTGCGCTATCGCACAGCCAGCTATTCAATGCTGAGCGACAACTGACGCTACAGGTTGCCAGCGCACATGAACAACTCAAAGCCGTGCTGGAGAGCACCGAAAACCCTGTATTGGCGTTTGATCGTGGGTTGTGCCTGGTCTTCTCGAATCCAGCAGCCGAAAAGCTGCTAAACCTGCCGCATCAGGCACAGGGGGCACATATTACACAGTTGATTAGCTCTAACGCGCTGCCTGATAGCTATTTGCAGGTGGTGCGACAACTGCGCCGCGCACAGGACTACGTGTATGAGGTGACGCATGATGGTCGCGTGTATTTTTGCCACATTGCTACACTGGGGCATCGGCGCATTGAAGGCTGGGTGGCTGTGCTCAACGATGTGACGCAGCTTAAAGAATTGGATCGCATCAAGAGTGAAATGGTGCGCATGACGAGCCATGACCTGAAAAACCCGCTGCAGGCAGCATTGGCAAATCTGGATTTGCTGCGTGATGACGTAACCGATACAGAGACGCCACAGGCAGAAATCACGCAGTCGCTTGACAATATCGAGCGTCAACTGAACCGCATGAGCCGTATTATCAGCGGCATACTGGATTTAGAACGGGCACGCATGGCCGCGATGCCATTAGAGCCGTGCCAGCCTGCGCAAGTGATGCAGGTCGTTATGGATGAAATGTCCGGCCAGGCGCAAGATCGTCAGATTAAGCTGCTTAGCCATGTCGCCGCAGATATGCCGTATTTTTGGGGCAATGAACGCTATTTCGAGCGTGCGCTGGTGAACCTGGTAGAGAATGCCATCAAGTTTACGCCGCAGGGCGGGCGCGTGGATGTGGCCGCAGACGTTCGAGATGGTGATGTCGTCTTTAGTGTGCGGGATACGGGCATTGGTATTCCAGCGGAGATGCAGAGCAAAATCTTTGACCGCTTCTTCCGCGTCAATCAAATGGGTGCTGAACATATCACCGGCTCTGGTCTGGGCTTGAATCTGGTAAAGACTGTGATTGATAATCATGGTGGCCGCATTGATGTCGAAAGTCACCTTGATGCCGGCACGACTTTCACTATCTTTGTAAAGGCTGTGACTGATGAACACATCGCTGATAACCACAGCGCTTTAGCATGAAAGAAGCCTAGATGATTTCCGCAAATGCAAGCCTTCGTTTTTTGCTCGTAACTCTGTTGTTTTGTTTTGCAGTTGCCTCGATAGTCGCCCAGGAAACAACCACACCGACGCCAGCACCCTCAAAAACGGCGACACCGCTACCGACTTTTACAGCGACTGATACGCCTGAAGAAGATGCAGATGCAGATGCAGAAGATGGCGCTGTTGATGCAAATGATGAGGACGCGCCTGCTGTGGTCGAAAGGGCGCAGGGGCAGGCTTTGCCGCGTGCCTTCACACAGGAAGATTTATCCGTCATGACGGCGAATGTGCTGCGTCCGAACGGCATTTTATGGTTCAATGACTACCTGTGGACCGCCTGCACGGGCGATTGGACGCTGTACCGTGTTGCTGATACGACAGGCGAAACGATTACTTTCGTCGGCGGTGTGCGCAATTCGCACACGCTTTATGCGGAGGGGACCAGCGACGACTTCGACTTATTCGTGCCGGATTATGAAACAAATTCGCTGGTGCTGACGAATCAGAATCGGGTACGCCCGCGTACTGTCGCGGAAGGCTTGGATGGCCCCTGGGGGATTGCCTATCAGGACGAGGCGCACTTTCTAATTACCAACTTGCTCGGCAACAACATCATGCAGGTCAGCCGCGAAGGTGATACAGAGGTGATGATGGAGGGGTTGCGTGCGCCGGCGGGTCTGGTGCTGGATGGCGATTTTGGCTATGTGGTCAATAATGGCAGCGCACGCCGCGCAATCGAATGGTTTGACGCTAGCGATTTACCGGACGCTGAAGCGCAGCCGCTGGTTTCGGGCTTGCAGAATGCATCGGGTCTGGTGCTGGCGTCGGATGGCTACCTGTATTTCACGTATGCGCTGGGGACGCGGGGCGTCGTTGGGCGCGTGAACCCGCTGGAATGCCGTGATGGGGGTTGCAGCAACGATCAGGTTGAGATTGTGGTGTATACCGAATTGCCTGCACCGCTGGCCGGATTGACGATTTCTGACGATATGCGGCTGTATGTCCATGCAATTTTTCAGCCGCAAATTTACTGGGTGCCGTTGTACGATTAGCGCACATCGTTTGGGGGCGCATTTTAGGAGGGACATGTCCCTCCCTTACAAGAAATCGTACAAGAAATTGGCCGATTTTCGTGTTTAGTAGCCGCCGAGTGGCTCCGTGAGCAGGATGCCGACGAGGGCGAGGATTAGGCCGACATCGTGGAAGATGATTTGCAGGATGTCGAGCACATTAGAGCCGATTGCTACGTTGAGCAGTTGCAACACGAAACCGATAGCGATAAATACAATGCCGACGATGATCGGCAAACCGCGCCGACGCGCCAGAAAATCAGACAAGCGATTCACAAGGTTAATCAGAAATTCGGATTGATCCAGGCGACGTAGCATAGCGCGGTTCCTTTTTTATTCTGGGTCTTATTTTATTCTGGGTCTTAT
>DAOTTW010000202.1:0-3483 GCA_034437615.1 Anaerolineae bacterium
GGCAAAGCCAACTTGGAGGCGATGGCTTGCGGCACGCCTGTCGTCAGCACGAACCGGGGCGGCCCAAGCGAGACTGTGCGGGAGGACGAAACGGGTTATCTGGTGCCTCCGCGTAACCCGCAAGCGCTGGCCGAAGGTGTGATAGATTTGCTGACCCATCCTGAGAAGCGTATGCAGATGGGGCGGGCGGCACGGGCGCATGTGGTGGCCCATTTTTCAGCACAGGCCACCACACGGGCCTATGTGAGCTTATTCCGCCGTTCGCTTACTGAATTTTGCGAACTTTGAAGACGATGTCGCCGTTGGGCGTCTGGCAGCGCACTTTGTCGCCTTTTTTGTGGCCGATCAACGCCGCGCCGATGGGGCTTTTCTGCGAGATTTTGCCCTCACGCGGGTTTGCTTCGGCTGGCCCGACGATGGTATAGGTTTCGTCCTCGCCGTCACCGCCTACCTCGCGGATGGTCACGGTGGAACCGATGCGGACCTCGTCGGTTTTGCCGTCTGTCTCAATGATGACCGCTGTGCGCAGGATAGATTCGATGTTCTGTATGCGCCCATCGAGTAGCCCCATCTTCTCGCGGGTATCGTGATAATCGGCGTTCTCTTTGAGGTCACCCATCGCCACAGCCTCTTTCAGCCTGACCGCGAGTTCGGGCCGCGTCACGGTTTTGAGCTGCTCAAGCTCCCGTTCAAGTTCGATTTTGCCTTCTGGGGTTAAATAGGTTGCTTCTTCTGTCATTAGTCTATCCTTCGATCAATCTATTGGTAGTTGCTGCTTGCGGCGTGATGCAGCAAGCGACAAGGCGTTTTGACGATGTAAAGACATCGCCGCACCATTCAACAATACACGGCTTTTACCACAATCTTCTGGTGATACGTCCTGGAGTACATCCGCATTCAGGCGGTTTGCGCCTGCGGTATGGTCTCGCTGCGGCGCAGATTGGCCGATGCGTTGACTGATCACGCTATCTAATTGTTGCAAATAGGCGATGTCCTCTTGCAAACGCTGCTGGATTTCGCCACGCAGTAGCACCTCGCCGTGCCCTTGTACAACAGCGTCATAGCGTGCTGCGTTGCGCTTCAGCGCTTGCAAACTTTGCAGCAGGTCCGTATGGCTGCCATCGACAAAGTGCGGCACCGGCATCACTGTATCCGCAGCGATCAACACCCGCTCTTCTGCGACCAAACACACGACGCTATCGGTGCTATGCCCTGGCGTCGCCCACAATGTCAGCGTGCGGTCACCGACGGTCAATACAAGCCGATCTCGGAAGGTCCGCGTCGGCAGCATAATTTGCATGTTAGCCATCTGAGGGTCGCGCTCTTGCAATTGTGCAAGGCTACGACGCCCACGCGCATCCAGTAAATCACGGCACCGTTCATGCGCGATGATCTGCGCATGAGGCCACAAGCACGCGCCCATCGTATGGTCGGCGTGATGATGGGTCAGGATCAGGTGTGTGATGGGTCGCTTGAGGTAATCCTGAACGAAGCGCTTGATCTGGTGCGTTTCCTCCGGGTAGAGCAGCGTATCGACCAGAACAGCCCCTTCGGATGTCAGAATAACGCTTGCTGTAACCTGGACGTATAATTCACTTGTAAAGACGTAAAGCGTCTCCGTGATACGTTCGCGCAGCATAGGTGCTTTAATATCACTCTGAACAGGTATGTGAGGCTGATAGCTCAGTATAGTCAGCGTTTGTACGAAAATCAAGCCATCAGCCCTGTAGGTTGTATGTCAAATTCGGTTGAAACGTAATCCTGTAGGGGAGTGCACATGCGGCTACCGTGTGCCGCAAGGCACATCAAGCGTTTTCGGTAGGGTCATGACCCTCCCCTATAAACAAAATCAACCGAGATGGATACAGTGCTGCCCTGTAATCGGGTTTGACCGAGCGCCGACAATTTGTAGAATGCAGCGCATATCGCAAAATACCAAACAAGCCATATAGCAAACAGCGGATAACAGGAGAAATGCCATGCGCTTGAATCGAAACACCGTGTTCTTACTGGTCGCCAGCCTGATTGTGATTGCGGCAGCGCTGGCGCTGCTGAGTTCGCCAGCATCCGCCCCAGACAATGACACAAGTAGAGCCGATGACGGCGGCCCACTCTTCGCAGACATCATCTCGGCGGACATCACACAGTTCAGCATCAGCGCCGCATCTGCTGCTGCCGATAGCGATGCTGTGAGTCAGATTGTGTTTGAGCGTGCCACTGCAGAAGGCGCAGAGACCGACAGCGCCGACCAAGACGCCACGCCAGCTTGGACCATCGCAGACCGCGAGCTTAACGGCACGATTGACGCAAGTCAGATTGACGCCGCCATTAGCGACTTCCTAGAACTCGAATATGCGCGGCGCTTCGGTGAAGAGACCGACGCGCTGGCGGATTTCGGCCTGGAAGCGCCAGCTTATACGCTGAGTGCGACCACACAAACGGGGGATACGCTCAGTTTGCAGCTTGGCACGCAAAACCCGTCAGGCACGCGCTACTATGCGTTAGTAGGCCCCATACCTGCTGCCGACACAGCAGCAAATGACGACACCGTGTATCTCGTTACGAGTGTGAGCAGCGTCAACGGCATCACACGCCTGCTGGATAATCCGCCCGTTATCGCGCCGCCGACGCCGACACCGCAGCCTGCGCTAAATATCCCCGGCCCCGTGTTTGAGGGCTACAGCGCCAGCAGCATCACGCGCTTTACGGTGCAGAATAACGACACAGGTGCGCAAACGCTGCTGACCCGCGCTCCCGACACAACCGAATGGGCAATCAGCGAGGCGACCAACACCCAGGACGCGCCGACGGATGCGCAGGGGGCTAGTATCTTGATTAATGGCTATGGCTTCTTGCAGGCGACAGATGCGCTAGAGGATGTGGCTTTAGACCCGTTGGGTTTGGATGAACCCGCCTTCACGCTTACGGCGACGGGGCAGAATGGCCGCACGTACCGCTTGCAAATTGGTGGCACTGATGCAAGTCAGACGCGCTATTATGCGCTGGTGGATCAATTCGATACGGTGGCGGTGGTGCCGCGTGATGAGGTTGACCCGTTGCTGGACTGGATTGAGCAGCCGCCCTATGCACCACAGGCCGACGCCGAATCCACACCGGAGGCCGACGCAACAGAATAAAGTAAGTTGTGTTGAGTAACTACTCAGGCAGGCATGTTTTGCCCGCAACTTGGCCCTCACCCCAAACCCCTTTTCAGGGGTAGGTATTTCGGCGGACGTGCCATTACACGTCCCTACACAACCGCTGTGAACCGTAGGGACACCCAATGGAGTGTCAGGGGCGGCGTCAGCCGCCATAAAATACGGTCAAACATCAAATACCTACCCCTGAAAACTCATTCCCCCTCTCCCAGTGCCAAAGGCACGTTCGGGAGAGGGGTTTGGGGTGAGGGCTGAGTAGTTACACCTAGTAATCCAGATACAGCTTGAATTCATACGGGTGCGGGCGCATGGCAACCGCATCTGC
>DAOTTW010000203.1:0-2823 GCA_034437615.1 Anaerolineae bacterium
GCCTACCACTCGTCGCTCACGCCACCGTCGGGCTGTCTGCGCAGGCTACGACACCCCGACTCCCTTCTCCCTGGCAAGCTGGTCGCGGGTGCGTGGTGGCCCCGCACCCGGGCTGCGCTGCTCGCCGAAAAACGGCTCACAGGATGTGTCTTTCAGCGTGTCAAAACACGGCTAGAAATCCAAATGACGCAGGGCGATTTTCTGTAGAAAATCGTCGCTTGGCGGCCTCGAAATCGGAAGCCTTCAGCAGCCCACAATCTTATAGGACGCTACAATCTGGAGTCTTCTGGGCTGGCTTCGATTTCGGTTGGCCGCTGGGCGAGGGGAGTCGGGCTACGCCCGACGGTGGCGCTGTTTGCGTGACGATGACGAAAAATAGACGTTATGCTTAGCCGAATGTCATAGAAGCGACTGAGAAGTCCATTACAGATGTCACCTGACAACAGTTGCCTCTAAGCTCAAACTGAAATGAACGGACGCTAACAGCGCGATGAAGCGGCTGAGGAGGGACGATATGTCACGCCGCAAGGATAACGCAGGGGAAGAAGCCCTGATCGCTTTTATTTTTTCGATGATCGTATTGTTGTTTATGGGCGTATTCAGCGTCATCGGTTGGTTGTTAGGCAAGGCACTGGACGATTCGCCCGAAGCGAAACGCAAGCGGCTAAGCAAGGGCAAGCGTACGCCGAAGCCATCCAAAGCACCCACTACGCAGTCATCTGTACCACACCCAATTGCATCCAATTCAGCGATGGCGGACGATTGGGATTTACGCGGGCTGCTGGGCATTGTCTCGTTCCTGTGCTTCTGCTTCGCCCTGTTGTTTGCAATGATCGTGTTCGCCGAAAATCAGGCGGATATGCGTCGCTATGCAGAACTTGGCGAAGCACAGGACTTGTGGCAATATTTGCAAGCCCAACCGGATCAGATGACCTGGTTGGCGATTGCTGGCGCGTTAGCCGTCGCTGGTGTACTGGCGTTGCTGGTGCGACCTGCCCCTGTCCCAAAAGAGATTCGCGAAGCGGAACGCGCCGCTAGGGTACACCAACGCCAGGAAGCCCAGAGACAACGGTTGGAAACGTTGCAACGGCAGGCCGCAGACCAAGAGCAAGCGCAATTAAATCTGGTCAGGGATCATCTGCGCGCGGTGCAACAGGAGGGGATTGTCGTAACCATCCGAACCCTACGCGTCACAAAATGGAGTGCCAACGACAGCTACCAACTCGTCAACCACATCGTCAGTTCACTCCCTGGTATTGCCCTGCAAATTGTCGCCGACGAGCGCCAGATTGAATGGCGCTTACTCGACTTCGATACGCAGCGGATGCCACAATCCATCGTCGATATGCTGCGCTCTCTGTGCCCTGATGCCGACATCAGCTGCGAAAGGCTGACATTACCAACCTTCGAGCAACCCATTTACCGTCGTACTGAGTTCTACGAGCTTGCAGATCAGTATCCAAACCCCATCCTGCGCATTCAGGACACGAAGCAAGGCGACCCCATGCGCGGTCTCATTGGTGCCTTCAACAGCCTGCAAGCAGGTGAGCGTGTGATCCTGTCATTTGGGATACTGGGCGTCGCACGCGGCGCAGGCCATAAGGCACAACAGATGATCACGCAAAGTGCTGTCTCCACCTTTGACGCTGCCCTGGCGTATGGCGGCTACTACAAGGGGTATGTGCCCGTCGGTAAGCGTGTGCCGAAGTACGTCCCACGTGATCAGAAGGTGCTGGAGGACAAAATCCGCGAGGTGATGTTCCATACTTCTCTGGCTATTCAAATGGATGCACCGAGCTTTGATCGCCTCATGCACCTGGTGCAGCTGGTCAACAATCAGGTCTTGCAGTATGTCAATATGCCTTACAACGCGCTTGTGCCTACGACAGATCGTCCCTATGAAGCGCATAACAGCCTGCTTGCAGATGAACTAATGTGCCAGTTCAACGACATCGCACTGGTGCATTATCGTTGGTTGAAACCTGCGAAGGGCGATATCGTGCCACCCCTGGTGATTCTGACGAGCAGTGAAATCGCCCCCTTCTGGCATCTACCGCATGAGGAGGTCACGGCCTCGCGTGTGGCCTGAGTGGATAAGGTCGTCCCTGCTGCTGAGACCGTCGCCCGCTTACAGCACGGTCTGGTGCTAGGGGAAGCCAAAGTCAACGGCCAGCTTGTCGAGGTGCGCATACCGGATGCGGATCGTGTGACACATATGAACATCACAGGCAAGACGGGATCGGGTAAAAGCACCTTTATGCACCGTCTGATTCATCAGGATATCGCCGCAGGACGGGGTGTAGCGGTCATTGACCCACATGGCGCACTGATACAGGATATCCTGGAGAGCAGCATCCCGCCAGAACGCGAACACGATGTCGTGGTACTCGATCTGGCTGATCAGGAGTTCCCGCCGCCGTTGAACCCGCTGGTCGGTCACAGCAGCGAGAACGGCTTATTGAGCGTGGTCGGCATTGTAGAGCGCCTTTTTGAAGGCTCAGAGCAATTGGCACGCTACGGTAGCTACTTCCGAGCGGCGATTATGGCATTGGAGGCCGAGCCGCATCCCACCATGCGCGTCATTGGTCGGGTATTCATGGATCATACCTATCGCGGTTGGTTGCTAAGCCAGGTCGACAACCCCGAAGTGCAGGATACCTGGGAGTTCCAGTACAACCGCTCCAAAGAGGGCAACCAACGCCAGATTGCCGAACCCGTCATCAACCGCATTCGGCCCTTCTACGGCAACAAACGTCTGTATCCGATTTTGTGCCACCCGCAGCACATCGACTTCCGCCAGCTGATCCGTCAGCGCAAAATCAT
>DAOTTW010000204.1:0-4571 GCA_034437615.1 Anaerolineae bacterium
TATCTGGTATCTATACCAAATAGGCTCATTTCACCCGTCCACGCTATTGTGCAGCCCCTCGCAGAACCTTAACCAGCTCTTAAATGCTCGTTTGTGCAGTGCGTTAGGAAAACCGTTATAATGTGTCGGGTAAATAGGAAAGCACACTTTAGGAGATTGTAGACTATGATTCGTCGCACGACCTTGCTCGGTATTGTGGTAGCTCTGTTGGCTGCTCTGGCGATGAACGCCAGTGCCCAGGCAGAAATCACCCTCCAGTTCTACTTCCCCACCGCCGTTGATGGCCCGATTGTGGAAACCCTCCAGGGCTATGTCGATGAGTTCAACGAAGCCAACCCTGGCATCACCGTGGAAGCGAGCTTCACCGGCAGCTACACTCAGACCCGTGACACCATCCTGACAGAAGGTGCAACGCCAGAGGTGGACGTGGCCGTGATGTTGACGACGGACCTTTACAGCTTCATTCAGGAAGAAACCATCGTCCCCGCGCAGAACTTCGTTGATAACATGGAAGACGGTGAAACCTACTTGGAAGACTTCTTCCCAGCGATGCTAGCCAACAGCCGTGACGCTGAAGGCAACCTCTGGTCGATCCCGTTCCAGCGCAGCACCCCAGTTCTGTACTATAACGCCGACCTCCTTGAAGCGGAAGGTGTTGAAGTGCCGACCACCAGCGAAGAACTAGTCGCAGCGGCGCAGGCCCTGACCACCAACGAACGCGCTGGCCTGCTAATGCCGGTTGCGGGTGGCTTCCCGATCTGGATGTACCAGACCTTCGCAGCGGGCTACGGCCAGACCCTCTCCACCGATGATCCGACGCAGGTTTTCTTCAATACGGAAGCCAGCTACGACGCCATTGAATATCTGGTGAACCTGGGCGTGCCGACGGCAGACGGCGGCTTCGGCGTGGGTCCGGCAGGTGGCAGCGCCTGGGGCGAAACCCCGACGGCCTTTATTGCAGAACAAGCCGCGATGATCTACCACACTACCGGTAGCCTGACGAACATCCTCGAAAATGCGGACTTCACGGTTGGCGTTGCTTTCACCCCCTCCGGCCCGGAAGGCCCGGCAACGGTGATGGGCGGCGGTAACCTCTACATCTTCGATGATGGCAGCAAGACGCAGGCCGAACTAGACGCAGCCTGGGAATTCGTGATGTTCATGAGCAGCCCGGAAATTCAGTCGCGCTGGGGCGTGGCCGGGGGCTACATCGCAGCCCGCCAGAGCGCCTGGGAACTCGACCCGCTGGCTTCGGTGGTGGAAGAATTCCCGCAGTACGCAGTCGCCTATGACCAGCTCGAATTTGCGGTGATCGAATTCACCAGCTTCGACAGCGTTACCATCCAAGGCATCATCAACAGCACGCTCAGCGGCATCATCAGCGGCGAAGTGTCGCTGGATGAAGCGCAGGCAGCCCTCGATACCGCACAGACACAAATTGATAGCATCCTGGAACCGTACCGCTAAGCCAATCACCGCCGCAGGATGCAGCCACTCTGCACCCTGGCGAAATTCCGTGTAACGATTTCTATAGGGGCATGATGTCAGTCATGCCCCTACGTATAAATGAACTGGATTGATCTTCATGACCACACCTGCCACCGCACGAGACAATACACGTTCTGAAAGAAATTGGTCATTTCTCACGCCCTATCTGCTGATCGCACCGACGCTGCTTATCGTCATGCTGTTCACGATCTACCCGGCCCTGCAAACCGTTTATCAGAGTTTCTTTCAGCCGGGATTATCCCGCAGCGATCCAGCGACCTTCATCGGGCTGCAAAATTATGTCGATTTGTTCGATCAGGATCACTTCATTGGTGGGCGCTTTCTACAGATTTTCGGCAATACGCTGATTTTCGCAGCGGGAACGGTGGTAGTGAGTTTGCCGCTGGCCCTGATGATGGCCCTGCTGGTGAATCGCCGCATGCAGGGGCTGGCGCTGTGGCGCTTTGCTTATTTTTACCCGACAGTGCTGCCTTTGATCGGCGGAGCCAGCATTTTCGCTTTTTTGTACGCGGATACCATCGGCCTGATTAACACGGTGCTGCGTTCCTTCGGCCTGGAAGGGGTGAATTGGATTGGCGACCCGGATGTGGTGCTTTTCTCGGTGACGCTGGTCAATATCTGGAAGCAGACCGGGTTTTACATGATTTTCTATCTGGCCGGGTTGCAGGGCATCCCCCGCGATATTTACGAAGCCGCCGCCTTGGACGGTGCCGGGTATTTCCGACAGTTGTTTTATCTGACGCTTCCCCTGCTGCGCCGGACGACGCTTTTCTTGTTGATTGTGTCCTTCACCTACGCTTTCCAGACTGTTGAGCATTTGCAAGTTCTCAATCAGGGCAACCCGGCAGATCGCGGGAATTTGCTGTTGTATTTCATTTTCCAGTTGATCGGGGCGCGGCGCAATGAGGGCTACATCAACGCGATTACGGTCATGCTGGTGCTGCTACTGCTGATTTTCACCATCAGCAATTTTGTCTTGTTCGAGCGAGGAGGCGACGATGACTGAGCAACGTAATGCGTGGAGCCGCGCCGCCGATGTGCTCACCGCAGGGCTGGCGCTGCTGTGGTTGCTGCCCTTGATTTTCACCATTTTGATGAGCTTCCGCCCGACGAATGTGCCCCTGAACAGCGGCAATGTCTTCTTTGGTTGTGAGACGCCGGACGAGCGCCCGCTGGATTATCAATGCACGGTCACGGCACAAAATTACGTCGATGCCTGGGAGGTCGCCCCCTGGCCGCTGCACTTTCTGAACAGCGTACTCGTCGTGACGGGAGTGCTGGCCGTGCAGTTGGTGACGATGACCCTGGCGGGGTATGCCTTCGCCAAGGTGAAATTTCGCGGTAAGACGTTGCTGCTCTCGCTGATTCTGCTGCAATTGATGATCCCAACCGGGGTCTTGCTGGTGCAAAATCGCGCGGTGGTGGATGCATTAGGGGCACTGGATACGCGCTGGGCGTTGATGCTGCCCTACTTGGGAACGGCCTTCGGCGTGCTGCTGATGCGCCAGACCTTCCGCGCTATTCCGACGGATCTGGAAGAAGCGGCTCGCATCGACGGCGCGAATACGCTGCAAATTCTGCTGCGGGTCTACGTGCCCCTGTCGATCCCGACTTATGTCGCCTTCGCCCTGGTGAGCATCAGCGCCCGCTGGAACGAATTTTTGTGGCCTTTCATCGTCACGCGCAGCGAGGAAGTCCGCCCGCTAACCGTTGGTCTGAATCAGTTGTATCAAACAACAGAAGTCGGCGCACAATTTGGCGACCTCATGGCGGGTACGCTGCTGGTGATCGCGCCGCTGGTGCTACTGTTCTTATTCTTCCAGCGCCAATTCATCGAGAGCTTCGCCACCAGCGGGATCAAATGAGGCGGGGGCTTTGCGCCTTCGCAGGCGTGCAACAACCTATTATGATACGCGATCATATTCAAGATAGGAGGTAACTACTCAGGTAGGGCAGGTATAAAAGGCATTCCCAGGAAAGCCATGTGAGCGACTTGCAGCATCGACAATCCATGTTTGCGAGCTGGTCAACCAATAGCAGATGGCCGGAAACGCACGGTTGAGTGGTACACAGACGGTATCAGCCTGTTGAAAAACACATTACGGCATATTTCGGAAACACTCCTCGCATAGGTAAAGGGAAAATGTGAGTCACGGATACCGTTGGCGAATTCCTCAAGCAACTGTCTGGAGCTGGGCAAACTGCGAGGTACGCGTGGTAGCTCGCTCGTTGCCCAACAGCCACTCATCAACACGGATGAGGTTGATCGCAGACCCGATCAAGATCTGCTGAAGATGTGTCTTTGCCTCGCCGCGATAGCGACTCTGCCGTCCTCCACAGCGCCGTACCGTCTGCGAGATCGTGCCCTCCACACCCGCACGCTTCCTATATTGCGCCTGCCATTCTGGACTTTGTTGCTGCTCTCGATTGTGCTGCAAAGCTTCATATGAAGCTTGAGGTCGGAAGGCGACATAGCGTCGCTTTTTTGCAGAACGCGTACACAGATGCAGTGCCGGACAGGGTTTGCAATCCCGAGCGGAGAAGCGTGCCTGTACGAAAGGGTTGCCCCAATTATCGACCAGATCAGATACATACGCTGTTGTGTTGCCTTCTGGACAGGTGGCGATACGGTTGTCCCAGTCGAACTGGAAGCAAGATTGGTCATAACCATGGTTGGCTTTGGCTTGATGGCTAGCATTGGGGCGGGCCGGGCCGATGATCTCGACTCCATACTTCTCAGGCGTTTCAGCCAGAATTTCGGCGTCAACATAGCCGCCATCTAGGTAATGGATACTTGGCAGAAGGTCTTTCGCCTCGAGATCATCATGAATGTCTTGGGTCTGATCACAATCGGAACCACTCGCCAGGCTAGTTACGACATTCACAACCAAATGGGGTGTGTCGTCATCACACGTTTCCGTAAAGTGAGTGCGGTAACCGGTCCAGATCGTTTCGGATTTGTGAGCATATCTGGCCTCTGGTTCGTAGGGTGTTTCGATCTTGATAGCAATCGGTGGGCGATCTTCGAGCTTGCGCAAGACCGGTTGGTCATCCATCCAGGC
>DAOTTW010000205.1:0-6377 GCA_034437615.1 Anaerolineae bacterium
TGTCCCTACGAACGATGCCCTGTAGGGACACCCTTCTGGGTGTCCGAGCGGCGTCAGCCGCATTGCCGATGTTGCAAGGATTTGACTTGTTTTTTAGCTGGAAAAGCCTAAACGAAAACGAACCTGTGTTATTGTAGGGGCTTAGCGTGCTAAGCCCTGGGCGCAATACGTTGCGCCCCTACGAGTGACATCCTGTAGAGGCAGGTCAATGTGCCTGTCCGCGCCCAATAGGGCATTTTGCATCCCTCTATACGACATGGATATTTAGCGAGCGCGAAAATAATATGTCCATCCTGACGCCTATCGCATTGCTCGGCCTGCTGCTGGCCATCCCCATCCTGTTGCTGTACATGCTGCGCCTGCGCCGCCGCGAAATGCTTGTCAGCAGCAATTTCTTGTGGCAGCAGGTCATCCGTGACCGCGAAGCCAACACACCCTGGCAACGCCTGCGCCGTAATCTGCTGCTCATCCTGCAACTGCTTATCCTGCTGTTGCTGGTGCTGGCCCTGGCACGCCCCGCCAACGTCGTGCCGACCATCAGCGCAGGCAAAACCGTCGTGCTGCTGGATGCATCCGCCAGTATGAACGCGCTGGATGGCCCCAACGCCACAAGCCGCTTCGAGCAAGCCCAAGCCGAAGCCCGTAAACTCGTCAATGCGATGGGCGCAGGCGATGAAATGTCCCTGATCCGCGTGAGTGACGTAACCGAGCCGCTGACAGCCTACACCAATCAGCGCCAAACGCTGCTGAACGCCGTCAACAACGCGCAAGCAGGTCAGGGGGGCGGTGATTGGGAGACGGCGCTGACATTGGCGGCGGCAGGCGCAGCCGGGGCCGAACAGTTTAACATCGTGCTGATTAGCGATGGTGGCCTGGGCGATACGCTGACGCTGCCCGAAAACATCCCACAGCCCATCTACATCCCGGTTGGCAGCGCCGCCGATAATCTGGCGATTACAGCGCTGGCGACGCGGGTCGTGCCCGGTGAAGCGCCGCAGCTTTTCGCCCGTGTGGATAATTACACCGATCAGACGGTATCGGCGTCGCTGGTTATCTCGCTGGATGGCGAAATTTGGGATGCGACGCGCTCGCAGAATATCAGCGCACGCTCGCAGCGCTCGTATGTGTTCGGCATCGACCAGCCCTTCAGCACAATTGAGGCCACGCTCGTCTATGGCAACACCGTCACGGATTATCTGGCGCTGGACGATAGCGCCTGGACCGTCGCAACCGACAACGCACAGCGGCGCGTGCTGGTGGTTTCGGCACAGGATAACGTGTTCATAGATCAGGTCTTGCGCAGCCTGCCCGGTGTTGAAGCGTTTCGTGGCAACCCAGAACGCGAGACGCTGCCCGGTGGTAATTACGATGTGTATGTGTTCGATGGCTGGCTGCCACAGACATTGCCCGACGCCGATATGCTGATTATCAACCCGCCGCGCAACACGGACCTGTTCACATTAGGCGCAGAAACCGACGCTGCACGCGGCCTGGAGGTCGTCGCGCCCGATGACCCGTTAATGACATTCCTGGAATTTAACAGCGTGAATTTACGGCGCTTTCGGCCCGTCACAGGTAGCATAGATACCTGGGCGCGTCCGCTCGTGACAGTCCCGACCCGTACAGATGATGCAGATGATGCAGGCGATACAGAGGCCGTGTTACTCGCGGGTGAGGACGCCGGACGACAGATCGTACTGCTGCCCTTTGCGCTGCGTGATACGGATTTGGCGCTGAATATCACCTGGCCGATTCTGATGGCCAATATGATCGAGTGGTTCACACCTGCCAACGTCATCGAATCCGGCGCAAACCTGAGCGTCGGCGAGGTGCTGACGTTGCGCCCCAACGTCGAAGCCGATAGCGTGCGCGTCACCTTGCCGGATGCTAGCCAGCTTGTGTTGCCCGTAGACGCCGAAACGCTGACGTTCTCACAGACGCATCGACCCGGCCTCTATCGCATTGACGTGCTTGCAGAGGGGGACGTGTTGCAAGCGCAGGCCGTCGCCGTGAACCTGTTCGGCAGCGGGGCCAACAGCAACGAGAGCGACATCGCGCCCGTACCAGCAAACGCCATCCAACTCGGCGGCGCTGCCAGCACTGATACTGATACTGACGATGAAGCTGCCGACGCAGACGAACAATTCAGCTTACAGGAATTTTGGCCATTGCTGGCGCTGCTGGCGCTGATTATGCTGTTGGTGGAGTGGGTCGCCTATCATCGGCGGCAGCGCATCCCGACAACCGTGACACCATTAGAACGTACAACAGCGCTGAACCGTTGACTCTAAATAGCCTATGCAACCATCTCGTCTTGTTCTTACCTGTTTCGCTATACTGCTGCTCATAACAATAGGCTGCACACCTGCGGCTGATGCACCCTTGCCGACGCTAGCTGCTATTGCTGAGTCAGCAAATGCTGTAGATTCGCAAGGCAACGCCGCAGACGCCCGTAATGCCGCCCCCGAAGCAACAGCCCACAACAGCACCGAGTCCGGCATCCCGCAGCTAATCGCATGGCAAACGGAGACAGGCACACTCGAAAACGCCGCAGCGCTGGATGTATGGCAGTTCAACGGGCAGGCCGATGAGACAATCCGTTTGCGCGTGGTGGAGCGTGGCGGCACCCCGGCCACCATGCAGCTATTCGGGCCGGATGGCCAAGCGTTGGCGGCGGGTGCTGACATCCGTGCTGATCTGGCGCTGACGGGTGTGTATCGCGTAGAGGTGTCGCTCACGGCGGCCAGTGGTGCAGGCGGCTATGAGATCGGCCTGAGCTACCCGGACCGCCCCAACCCCAACAGCCCACAGGTCACACCCCCGGCGCAGCGCGTCGGTGTGCCGACGCCCACGCCCGTTTTCGCTGGACTCGGCACGTTCATCAGCCAGATCACACCCAACGACGAAATCAGCGCCCGCCTGACCAGCGACGACCCCGTACATGTTTACACGCTAGCGGGCAACGCAGGGCAGGCTATCACGCTGGATATGCAAGCGCGTAGCGGCAGCATCGACCCGCTGCTGATGCTGTATGATGCCGATGGCGTGGCGTTGGCGCTGGATGATAACACGGGCAGCGGGCGCGATGCGCGTCTGCGGGATATTCGCTTGCCGCAAGACGGCTTATACAGTGTGCAGGTCTCTGGTGATGGCTTCACAGGTGAGTATGCGTTGCGCTTTGTCGCAGGGCCACAAGCCAGCCTCATCAAGCCCAGCCCGACGCCCACACCACCCAACCCCACGCCCTACCTGACGCCCACCATCGCCATCGCCGGGGGCAACAGCCGCCTACAAGCCGCTACGCCGCAATCCGGCACGCTGCAACGCGCTGGTGATTTTGCACGCTTCTCCATACCAGCAGAGGCGGGGCAGGAATTGGCTATCGGTGTGGCACCGTTGGCGGATTCTGGCTTGCGCCCCGCGTTCGAGCTATACGATTTGGATGGGCGGCTGATCGCGTCTGCACGGGCCAGCACCTCAAATGATCGTGGCGCTGCCTTTACGCGGGGGGTGCGCATCGCTGAGGATGGTGTTTATACGCTGATCGTGACAGGTGAGGACAACACACGCGGCGCGTATCTTGTGCGCTATGGCGTTGGCCTGACCATCGCAGACGTGTATCGCGGCGAACCACAGCCGGATACCCGCGTTGCGGGCGCTATTGACTATCGTGGCTTGCGCGATGTGTGGCGCTTGGTGCTGCTGGCTGGCGAGGCGATTAACGTGGCCGTGACGCCGACGCTGGGCACGCTGGACCCGGTGGTTGAACTGGCGGATAACGCGGGCAACGTCCTGGTCAGCGATGATAACGGCGGCGGTGGTCGCAATGCATTGCTGCGTCTGGCGCGTGTCAGCGAAGATGGCGTTTACTGGCTGCGCGTGCGGGACGCGAGTTCCGATGGCACCGGCACGTATACGCTGATCTGGCGTGAAGCAGGCCGCACCGACATCGCACCAGAGGCCGTGCCCGAAGTCCCTATCATGACCGTTGATGACCGCATCGAGATTAACGAGTATGGCTTTTACCCCTTTCAGGGGCGGCAGGGTCAGTTCGTCACGGTGCGCGTCACTGCCCAGCCTGACACCACGCTGGACCCGGTTTTAGCGCTGTTAGGGCCGGATGGCAGCGTTTTGGTAGAAGCCGACGACAGCAACGGCACGCTGAACCCCGAAGTCAGCGCCCTGTTGCCCGTTGATGGCACCTACAGCGTGCGGGTGAATGGCTATTTATCGGCTGGCGCGTTCGACCTGACCGTAACCACACGCTGACTAGATCACCATCATGCGCCTAACGCCGTTCGAGATGCCGCGCTGCCAATTCACCCCACAAACTACGCGGGAAGCTCTGCCACAGGCCATAATAAGCGCTGCGTGCGCCTGCCCGGTCACCTAGCAGATCGTAGCTGAGCGCCAGCAGATAGCGTGCCCCTGGTGCGAGTTCAGCGTTCGGGTTGTTGCGTTCGAGCGTCTCTAACAGGCTGATGGCGCTGGCCGGGTCATTATCCACGAAAAGCGCATCGTAGGCTGTCTCCGGGGCTTGCGTCAGGCCAGCCGGGAACGTCGCCGCTTCAAAGCCTGTCGGCGGCTCTGCCGCTTCCACGCTGTAACTGCCGTCGCGCTGTTGTGCGAAGGCCCACCAGCCCGTATTGCGGATGTCAAAGCGGATAGCTGTACGCGGTGAGCGCCCGATTTCCTCAATGCGGACGGTCTCCACCACAGGCAGGCTGAATAAATCAAGCTGCTGCAATAAATCACCTTCCACGCGCAGCGGAATATCCTTGAGATAACGGCCCAGCAGCGCATCCATATCACAGGCGGGTGCATCCGCACCGAATTGCAGCGCCTCACAGATGCCAAGCGCGGTGTTGCCACGCACGGATGCCGCATCCACCAGCGTTCGGGCTTGCTGTGCCGCCCATGTATCGGCCTCTGTTGTCTCTGCTAGCAGGCCCTCACCGATTTCAATAGCACGCCCAAGCTGCCCTTCCAGCACATAGAACATGGCCAGCGTCAGCAGGGCGCGGTCCGTGCCAGGGGCGCTATTCGGGTATTGGCGCAACGCCGCTTCAATCAGATCAATGGCTTCTGCGGCGGCCAGATCAAAAAGCGGTTCGGCCTCATGCAGCGTGCAGCCAAGCGTATCCTGCTTCACGTAGCGGGCGTTCAGGTCCACCGACGGGCGATACAGGTTATTCGTGTACGACCACGTGACGGGCTGCTGACTGATGCAAGGCCAATCCGGTAAAGCCGACACCATTTGATAATTGAGCACATTCAGATCAGGCGGGGTGCGGCCTTCCCCCTGCACAGGCCAACTGACGATGGCCCCGAAGCGGATTTGTTCGTTAGGGCGTGTCAGGTCGGCGGCTTGGTTATTGCGCAGGCCGACGACGAACAGGCGGCGGTTGACCTGCCCATCATCGACCAACAACACCATCTCATCCAGGCCATCCCGGTTGACATCCTCAATGCGATCCAGCGTGACGCCGTTAATCTCGCCAAACGGCACCGCAGGCAGATCGTAAGCGGTCTCAAGCAGCCGATAGGTGCCGTCCGCGCCGCGTAAAGCCGGGATGAACTCGTTATAGCTCACCTGCTCAGCGGTTGTAGCGTCCGCCGGATACAAAATGCGGATAACGGCATCCGTCATATCGCGGTTATCGAGATTGGCGTCGGCCAGATCAATCCGAAAGCCGTTATACGTTCCATCTTCGATGATAAGATTGTTGTTCAGCGCATCCTGAATCGCTGGCCGCACCAAACGCCGCATCTCCACCGCACCACGCGGCGCAGCCAATGCCGCACGGATCAGCGCATCACGGTCAGCGGCAGCACGGGGCGCATTAGGGATGCGCTGGCGCAATTCGTATTGCGTCAGCCGTATAGCCAGCCGTGCATCAGCCCCACCCGTATCCAGCGCGGCAAGCTGGCTCAGCAGCAGGTCGATATAATCCTGTTCCAGCCACAGGCGCAGCGCATAATTGGTTTCGGGTGCTGCTGGTGGTGCAGGTGGTGTGTTCGTCGCTGTGACGGTGGGCGTGATGGTCGCGGTTGGCTGCGCTGTATTGGTCGCGAACGGCTGCGCAGTCGGCACGGGCGTATTGGTCGCGAAGCCCTGCGCGGCGGATGGCACCAGCGGGATAGAAGCGGACCACAACCACAATACAGCAACGCCAAGACACAACAACATAGCCATGACCAGACCACGACGAGTAATGCGCGAATACCGCATAGTAGCAACCTCCCTGCACGCTCATGCGCAGATTTAAGGCCATCCCAACAAAATAATTGACACGGTTTGCGGACACGGCTTGCCGTGTCCCTACGAACGATGCCCTGTAGGGACACCCTTCTGGGTGTCCGAGCGGCGTCAGCCG
>DAOTTW010000206.1:0-20270 GCA_034437615.1 Anaerolineae bacterium
GGTATCGTTGTTAGGCGGGCGACGGTGCAGGGGTCGGCGTGCTGGGTGCAGGGGGTTCTTTATCCGCCTGATCGCCGCTTGTGCTGGCCGTTGGTGTCGGCGTTTCTGCGGGTGCCTGTGCCGCTTCGTTCGTCTCCGTGCGGCGGCGCAGGAAGGGCACATTCGGCAGCTTCGGAGCCGAGAAGTGCCAGCGGCCTTCGCCTGCTTCGTTCTCCTGCGCCTCAACAGCCTCCATCGCTTTGGCGAACTCGGCCCAGTCCTTATCGGCGGCTTCCTGAATCTTTTCTATCAGGAAAGCGCGACGCTCGGCGCTAGGGGCCATCACCATCTCCGGCGGCGTTGTCGGGGCCAGCTCGCGGCTGACAAGCTCGGTGTACAAGCTCTGAATGGTCTTGGCATGGCGTGCCGGGTTGCCGACCAAACGCAGATATTGGTCGTAGATCACGATGTTATCGGCCACCTGATCGCTGGCATAACGCGCCTTCAAGCGCTGCACCAACACCTGACGCAGCTCTTTTTCCAGCTTATCATCGGGCAGCTTATCCTCGCGCAGCACCCAATCCAGATCAAAGCCCATATTCACAGAGAAGCGGCGCAAGTCCTGCGCAATTTCTCGTGCTTCGCTCTCGGATAGCTCCTCAAACCACGCGGCAATCTTGCGGTCACCGGCCTGATCCTTGACCCAAACACGGACGCGCTCCGTCAGCTTGCCACGACGCTGCCAGAACCAACGGCGGCGCGGCGTAACCTGCACAGCCGAGTCACTATTGGCAATGCGGCGGCGACGCCACAACCAATAACTGGCGACAGCCGCCAGCAATATCAGGACTACTGCAACAGCGATATATACGTAAGTCATGTCTTTTCTCCTTAGCTATGGATACGAACAGCGAAAACAAAAGATAACCGGAACAAACTACGAGCTACCGCCGCCAACACCAGGCGCACTGGGTAAGGCGGGCGTCGGTGCAGCAGTAGGCTGCGCCGTCGTGGAGCCATCTTCGGATGTTGATGTGTTCGCCCCATCGCCTTGCGCTTGCTGCGCCTGGTTCAACAACTCATCCAATGGCAGCAGTAAGGGGGCGTTACTGGGTAGCAACAGCGTCTGGATGCTGGGTGCGAGACGGTCGATATACTGATACGTCAGCACGTCGCGGTTCTCGGCAATGGCTGCGCCAATCTGCGAGAAGGCCGTCGCCTGGGCTTCGGCTTCAATTTCGATGGCGCGTGCATCGCCCTGCGCGATAATTTCAACGGCGTCCGCCTGACCGCGTGCAAGGCGGCGCTCTCGCTCAGCTTCAAAGAGGGCCGCATCTTGCTCTTCTAGCGCGACCTGCTTCGCCTCTACCGCTGCTGCATATTCTGGCGAAAATGTAATATCACGCAGCAGGAATTGATCGACAATGAAGCCCTTCGACGCGAATTCTTCGCGGAATAGGCGATCCAGCGTATCCTCCAAATCCTTACGAGACGCGCTGTTGACCTCATCAACGGCAAATTGCGACACTTCTGTACGCACATACCCTTGCATGACAGGCCGCACAAAATCCTCTATGTAGCGGTCCTGCCAGTCTATATGCACAAGCACCGCTTGCGCCCGGTCAATGCGGAACACAATCGACGTATCGAGAAAGACCTCTTGCCCATCACGGGTACGCGCACGGATCGAATCGTCGCCGAATTCAGCGCCTTCGTCCGGGTCGGCGGCCATCGTGTAGTTTTGCCAGTAGACCGGGTATTCGATGGCTTGCTCGACAAACGGAATCAGGAAGTGCAGGCCGGATTGCAAGGGCGTGGCACGCACACCGTTGGGCGATACGACGCTGACGACCACGCCCACATTGATCGGCGGGATAAAGACCAGCGCGATACTGAGCAAACCAAGACCGGCGACGAGCAGAAATGGCACCAGAATGCGAAACGACACAAGCTGGATGAACGCATAGATGACGCCACGCTGAAATACCGTAATGACGGTCAGCAGTATTGCATAGATAGCGAATACCACCCAGGCCACCTGGCTGAAGACTTCTATGAGGCTGTCAACATTGCCAATCAGCGAAACGCCCATTCGGGTATATTGCCCCTCTATGTCTTAGGATTGCGGGTCATTAAAACGTCGTCTTGACGATGTATAACAGATTTTAAGCATTATTGCCAACCGCTTCAAAGATTAACTGCGCTGGCGTCACTTGTCGAGTCTCAAAATCAATACGCCCTGCCCGACCGTTAAAGAGCGCAGCACGCAGTTCCGGCGGCACGTCATTCAGCAGCAACGTCACATTGCTGGGCTGTGCCACAGCCACCGTGTCCGTCACGTTGAGCACCCGCGCCGATAGATTCTGCGGCAGCCCGTTCAGGGTGATGCGAAAACGTGCGGGCTGACCCTGATAAAGCTGCATGGCAATCGCTGGCTCAACCTGCGCCACAACACTGCCATCTGATTGTATTACAGCAGTGTCGCTGCTTTCGTAAAGGGTTAGCGGCGCTGCGAAGAACCACAAAACCCATAGCACAATCAAGGTCGCGCTGACGGCAAGGCCAGCTAGCAAAAAACGCCGATTGTGGTGTTGCAGTTCTCTCATGGTATATGCAAAGGTCATTGTCTACTCGCATCGCATCGCTGTGCCGAATAGTCAGGGCGCGGTCGTCGCTGTTTCATGGCTGATAACCATGACCGCACTTGCCCGTGATTGTACGACGTTCAGCGCAGTTTGCAATATTCCAGGGTCCAGCGCGGCGAAGCTCTCATCAAAGATCGTCAGGTCCGCCCCCTGCAACAGCGCCCGTGCGATAAAGACGCGGTTGCGTTCGCCATGCGATAGCTGCCAACCGTTTACGCCGACATGCTGCTGCATCCCATTCGGCATGGCCTCTATCAACGGACCCAGACCCAATTCACGGCAGACGCTCTCAGCAGATTCTAACGCTTTTGCGTTGTCCGTATCACCCTGCCCCATCAGCACGTTAAAGGCCAACGACGCATCGAAAAGGTGGTTCGTGTAAAACTGCGGCACCAGCACAACCCGCTGCCGCCAATCATCAACGCCAATCGTCGGCAAATCGTAGCCATCAAGCAGGATCAGGCCGTTTTGCGGGTTGCGTAAGCCACTGAGCAAACCAGCGAGTGTCGATTTGCCGCTACCGCTAGGGCCACGTAACACAATCCGCGCATCAGCCGAGAGCGTCGCATGGATACCAGAGAGCACAGCCCTATCGCTATTCGGGTAGCTGAATTGCACGTTGCGCAGGCTGAGCAAGGGCTGTTCAGAGTTGGCCGTTTGCTGTGGCGGCGCGGATTTACGCCCAGGTTGATCGCCCTGATCTTGTGACGCAGCGCGTAGCGGTTGCATTTGCGACCAGGCGGCTATCATGCGTGCGACATCCGGCAACGATAGCGACAAAAACTGTACTTCATTGATGGTGAAAAGTAATATAGCCAGGCGCAACGTCAAGGCCGGGTCTGTGCTGAGCAAAGCCGCCGGGTTGTTGATGAAATCCGGCGCGAGTGTGAGCACGATCAGCAGCAGCCACGCATACGGCAGCCACGTCCAGGCTAGCGTCAGCGTTGCATCGCGTTGCCGCGCCAACCGCAGATAGCCCGCTAGCTCCCGGTCCGAGGCATCATGCCAGCCTTGCTCCTGCACCAGGCGCGTCGAATGCCCTTGCAGGCGCTCTAGCAAGCGGCTGGTGATGTCCGTGTGGCGCTCGTCCAACAAGCGATAGCGCCGCGAGAGCCACGACACCAGCGCAACGCTCAGCGCCACCCAACCCCACACCAGCAACGCCCCCACAGCATCACCGACGAGTAGCAACAGCAAGCCACTAAACAGCAGGAACCAGCCCGACGACACGAACCACGCGCCCCGGTTCAACCAGGCTTCAATCAGGCGGTCCGAGCCGAGCAGCCACGATAAAAAGCGGCCCGGTCCGGCCTGCGTCACCGCATCACTCGGCAAATTCAGCGCCCCGTTGAAAAGACCATGCTTGTTGATGAAGCCCACCTTGAGCGCCAGCCAACGCTCACTCCACTCCAGGAATAGCGCCAGCGGCACGCGGGATAGCCACAGAAGCACCCCCAGGCCCAGCAGCGCCCAATCCACCAGCCCACTGACCGCGACGCCTGCGAGTATCGTCAGCGACAGGAAGAACAGCACATACCACACCACACGGACGCCTAATTGCACACCTAGCAGCGCGGGCAGGCCGTTATCACGCAGCAAGCGCCACCAACTGCCGCTTGTCGGTGCGACGAGCCGCAGCACGCCTTCGCGCTGTGCATCATGCAGGTGGGCCGCTTCTAATCCGGCGGCGATGGCTTCTCGGCGCACATCTGCTAAATCGGTTTCTGCAAGTTGTTGCTGGATGCGCTCTGCGACGGCCTCTTGCTCTGCCGCGAAAAGCGCCTGGCGCAAACGTTGCAAGCTAACGCGCCGTGTCGTGCCGTCCGGGTTCAGCAGCGTGGCTCCGAGTCGTCCGCTACGCAAAACTACGATATAATCACCAGAGTCAAGCGGCAGTAGTGCCGGGGCAATCGTGCTCAGCACCTCCGCTGCATCTTGATAACGCACAGTCTGCACGTCGAGCGCCAAGCCCAACTCAGCGGCAACGCCTGCCAGCACACGGCGCGTCTCGCCGTCCGACGCCGCACCGACGTTCACGGCTTCCGGGGGCGCAGATGCCAGACCAGACCCCAACGCGAGCAACGTCAGTGCTTTATCGAGGTTCTGTTGTGGCCAGGTGATATTTGCGATGGCATTTGCTGAATTGATCGTTGCAACCATGTTCGCCGCCGTAAATTGTCGTTGTCATTTTGGCAAATCTTAGGATAACACACTTCGCTGTTTTGACCTTTGTATCTTACCCGGCATTGCGTTTAAGATATGTCGCGCATGAGTGCCCCACAAGGGCGAAGGAAGTCATTGGACATGATGATTGTACTCAACAGCTACACAATCGCCGCTGCCACCTTCGCGGCATTGGTGCTTGTTATCGTCGCTGCATTGCTACTGCGCAGCTTGCGTAAGCGCCTGGGTCGGCGGCGTCCCAGTCCGGTTATTACGCAGCAGATCAAGCCACAACGCCAGCGCAACACCCCTGGCTTGTTGCGTGCCTGGGCGGATTACGCCTTCGAGACGCAGGAAGTCGCCCAGTGGCTCAAGGACCTGGACCGCAAACAAATGCGGTCATTGGTTGACGAGATGATGGATTTCGGTGCACGCTTCGGCTTCGACCCCAACTGGGTGCTGGAAGCCAGGGTCGAGGTTGACGCCGAACTCAATGCGACTCTTAGCAAAAGTATGGAGGATTGGGTCAATTCGCGCTATCAGGCTGCCCAGGCACAGGACCGCGTGATTGTTTTTCAGCGCTATCAGCAGCTTATCGAGAAGCCCAACGCTGGCGACAACCTGGCATTAGCACAGGCACTGTATACGCGCCTGGTCGAAGCCAACCTGACACCACAGCCACCCGCCGACCTGATCTTAAGCACGGACAAGGCACGTCAGAATTATACTGTTGAGCAGATACAAAGCGCAGCCAAGAACGATTGGGCGAGCTTTTCGGCTATTCTGCTGTCGCTGATGAACGACGCGCAGGGCGTCAGTCCTGGCCGCCGTCGGCGTCTGCGCCGCAGGGCAGAGCAACAGATCAACACGGGCACCGTCCCGGCCCCGGCCAACGCCTGATACAGCCCATACAGCCCATACAGTAAATAGAAAGCAAGCGCGATCAATAGAAAGCAAGTGCGACCATGATTGTTGTGAATGGATTACTGGCAGGCACCTTTGCCATCGCAGCCACCCGTGTCGTCGTTCGGCGGCGGCGGCGTAACCTCATGTACTGGCTGGCTGCACCTGAACAAACCCCCTTCGAGGGCCGAGACGAGCAAGCCCTGAATGAAATTAACAGACGTGTGGAGACCAGCTACCGCTTTGCGGGCTATTCGTTGGGTATATCTGTCATTGGCCTGCTGTTCTATCCGCCGCTTGGCTGGGTCAGCGTGCCGTTGACGCTCTATAGCGCCCTGCCCCTGTTCGAGCGCACACTGGATAACGCAATAGATCGCTTCGAGATTAACGCCGATGTCTTCAGTACGACGGTGCTCAGCGTCAGCTTGATTGTGGAAAACTATTTCTTCGCCTCCTTGTTGCAATGGCTGTATGCACTGAACGAACGCGCTGCCTTCCGCATCAGCGAACGCATACAACGCTACTTCGACCCGAATACACCGAGCTTCGATTGGGCGGGCTTCTTCGATCAGCTACAGGCCCGTTGGCGTGTACAGGCCGATGTCATCGTCACAGAACCCGTGTCGGTGCGCTATCGGGGCAAGCCTGACGACGGCAACCGTGATAATCCACCCGAATAGCAAAGGCTGAATTGCATGTCCCCACTCGCATTGCTGCTTATCACCCTGCTGCTGCTTGGTCTGGCGATACTGGCCGAGCGCGAACTGCTGCGACGCCGAAGCGCTGGCAATCGCACCGTCGAAGCGATAGCGGCGGATGTCTCCGAAGATGTCTCCCAATTGGCACACGACACCGGGGCCACCTTACGCCGCGCCACCAACAAAAGCGACCCCAAGCTGGCCAATAAGTTCAAGCTGTGGGCAGATGAGCGCTTAACAGGTGAGCCGGAAATCCGCGATTGGTTGCTGAGCCTGCCGCCTGTTGCGCTGCGTGCCCTGACCATGCAACTGGATGGCTTCTGCCAGGAACTGAATATCCGGCTGGCGTGGCTGGTGGATGAGACGCTGGATACAGAACCGGCTGCGCGGGAGGTCGTGCGGGATGTGGTGCTGATGTACTGCCGAAATTGCCTGCGGGCAGTCGAGTTACAGCCGCGTGTAAACGCCTTCCGGGGCTATCAGGACGTGCTGGCGCAGATACGCCGGGGCGAAGCGCAAACCTTCGGCCAGAGGCTGCTCAGCGCCCTGCAACAAGCCGGCCTCGTCACGTCAACCGAACCGAGCCTCGTGCTAGCGACACCGGCTGAGCGCCGCCACTATACGGCTGACAGCATCCGCGAAGCCGCCAAGCGCGACCAGGAAGCGTTTTATAACGCCTGGGCGCAGGTCGAAGCGGAGGTAAAAGACATGAAAGCCAGCAAGCAGAGCAAACAGAGCAGCGCCTGACACAGCACGGCGCGAATAAAACGGCGATGCGGCTGCGCCGATACAAGCACACGACAGCGTGGACGCTGACAATGGGTGATGGCGGACGCGCTGCTGCAAGCCAGCAAACAGAATGCTATAAGGACGATACTCAGATGCCGATTGCCACGACGACAATTGTACTCACAGGCGCAGCAGTTGGGCTGGCCGGGATGGTGGCCAACCGCAGCGACCGCATACTGCCAGGGCGCAAGCGGCGTCTGGTAACGCTACTACGCGCAGAACCGCCCCAGCCTGCATCCGACGAAACACGATACAGCGCGTTACGGGCACTGGATGACGCTTATCAGGCGCTATTTCAAAATTACATCGACCCCTTGCTGCTGGGCAAGCGGCATGACGAACTCAACGCGATCCGCCTGCAATATCAGAGCGTCGAAGAGGCCCAGGCCGAATATCAGGTCAACCGCAGCATCGGCTTGCTACTTGGTGCGACAGTCACAGCCCTTTTCGGCACCTTCGGGTCGCCGCTGTGGTTGGGGGCAACGGTTGCGCTCAGTTTAGGTAGCTCCGGTTATTTATTCCGCAAGACGTATCAGCACATCGTAGAAGAGCGCCGCCTGACGGACGAAAGCATCAACACATTGGCCTTCGTCAGCACATTGGCAACTGGCCTGTACGCTGCAAACGCCATCACCGAATTGATTTATTACATCGGCGAGAAAATGCTGATCGTGACCGAAAACCGTGCTCGCAGCAAAATGATTGATACCTGGGCGCAACTGCCGCGCACAGCCTGGCTGCTCGTGGACGATGAGCAGACAAAGCTGGATAACGGGCATTACGAAGCGGTTGAAATTGCCCTGACGGAGCTTGAACCCGGTGATGTGATCGTCGTACAGGCAGGCCAGACGGTGCCGGTGGATGGTAGCGTGACGGCTGGCTTCGCGTTGGTCGATCAGCACATGCTGACGGGCGAAGGCCAGCCCATCGAGAAAGAAACGGGCGATACGGTCTACGCCGCAACCCTGGTGTTTTCCGGTTCGATCTGTATCCGCGTTGAAGAAACCGGGCTGGAGACGCTGGCGCTGCAAATCACCGAAATCCTGAACGACACGCTATCGCACGAAGCCCAGACGCAAGCCCGCGCCCGCACACTGGCCGATAGTTGGGCACCGCTTAACCTGGGCCTGGGTGTGCTGGCAGGCGCGACAGTCGGGCCGACAGGCATGGTCGCCATCTGGAATACGGGCATCGGCTCCAACGTCAAGGTTTCCGCGCCGATTGCCCTGCTGAATTACCTGAATGTGGCCTTGCGCTCCGGCGTGCTCATCAAAGATGGCCGGAGCGTGGACCTGCTGCGCGAGATTGATACCGTCGTCTTCGATAAAACGGGCACACTGACGCTGGAAGAGCCGCGTGTCAGCACAATCCATCGTTTTACAGCCATCACAGAGGACGATTTACTGACCTTCGCCGCCGCCGCCGAACGCCGTCAGACGCACCCGATTGCCCGTGCCATCCAGCGTGCCGCTGAGCAGCGCGATTTGCGCGTGCCGCACATTCACGACGCCCATTATGAGATCGGCTTCGGCATCCAGGTCAGCGTCGAGGATACTGTCGTGCAGATCGGCAGCCAGCGCTACATGCGGCTGAACGACATCGCCCTCAGCGCGGACGTGGATACCGTCCATGCACAGGCAGAAAAAGAGGGCTATTCGCTGGTCTACGTCGCGCTCAACGCTGAATTGGTCGGCGCGCTGGAATTGGTGCCGACGCTGCGCAGCGAAGCCGCAGAGGTCGTCGCAGCACTACATGAACGCGGCCTGGGCACCTATATTATCTCCGGCGATCAAGAGCAGCCGACGCGCCGCCTCGCCGCCGAACTCGGCATCCAGCATTATTTCGCGAATACCCTGCCAGAGCATAAGGCCGACATCGTAGAGCGCTTGCAGGCTGAGGGCCGCTCCGTGTGTTTCGTCGGGGATGGCATCAACGACGGTATCGCGCTGAAAAAAGCACATGTGTCGGTCTCCATGCGTGGTGCAACCACCGTCGCCATCGACGCCGCGCAAATCTTACTGGTCGAGAACGACCTGCGTGCCCTGCCTGCGCTCATCAAGCTGGCCCACGACTATCAGAGCAACATGCGGGCGGGCTACCTTTCGACGATCATACCCGGCCTGGCCTTCGCGGGTGGCGTTTTCGGGCTTGGCCTGGGCGTTTATGCAGCGCTGGCCGTTTATAATGCCAGCATCCTGCTCAGTATCGGTATCTCTATGTGGCCGAGCGTCGTCAACCGCAACGCCGCCCAGCAGCAGTTGGCGGCAAGCAGCGCAAACAGACCAGCGCTTGATACAGCACGGCACAAATAAACCGACGATGCTGCTACGCCACAGCCTACGCAGACCCGGCAGCCCACAAGACTTTTTATCAGCAGTTCGCACCCTCAATGTGCAATTAGCCGATTTCGTCGTATGCTTAACTGTGTATTGCAACGTCATCGACACACTTTATAATCGCGCACTCATAAGCGCACCAAACCAGATAGCTAGACCCAGGAACCAACCCATGACCCTTGAAAAAACACCCCCTCAACCGACCCAGAGCCAGCAATCTATAGCGGATACCCCGCTACAGCGTGCCGTTGTGGTGTTGCCAACCTATGACGAGCTAGAGAATATCGTAGACATCGCCGGGGCTATTCTGGCGCAGCAGGCACAGATTGCGGATTTTGAACTGCATGTGTTGGTCTCCGATAGTAATTCACAGGATGGCACGATTGCCGCCGTCGAAGCGCTGATGCAAGAGGACCCGCGTGTGCACTTTTTGAATGTGCAGCAGCGCGGTATCGGTCGGGCGCTGTATCACGGCTTTCAGCACGCCATCGAACAGCTTGACGCCGATGTGCTTGTAGAGATGGACGCGGATTTTCAGCATAACCCGCACGATCTGACCCTGCTGCTGAAGGGCATCAGCGAGGGCTATGACGTGGTGGTCGGGTCGCGCTTCCTGACGGAGAGCCACAACCACATGCCGTTTTATCGTAAGGTGCTCAGCGTCGGCGCGAATCAGGTGCTGCGGCTGGCGCTGGGCCTGAAAGATGTCACCGAGATTACCACATCCTTCAGGGCGTTCCGCAAAGAAGCCTTTATGCGTTTGCCACAGGATGCAGTGCCCTGGTATGAAGAGCGCTCGTTTATCGCTGTGCCGGTTTTCCTCGTGCGGATGCTGGAGGCGGGCGCAAGCGCGACCGAGGTGCCCATGACCATGCACCCGCGTGTGCGCGGCTACTCCAAGATGATTTACTGGCGCTACATCCGCGATGTGCTGTGGTTTTCGTTCCGGGACCGCCTGGGCATGACAGCGGGCTAACTATCACGGTCCGATGCTGATGGCCGCCAGCGTCGCGTAATCATCACCCGTATCTGTGTTTAAACGCTCGCCCGTCTGTGGATCATACAGCCCTGCAATCAGCGTATAATCCCCCGGCAGCACATCCGGCAGCGCGTATACATCGCGATATAACCTGCCCACATCCCACGTT
Organism: Anaerolineae bacterium; assembly: GCA_034437615.1. Classification (GTDB taxonomy): domain Bacteria; phylum Chloroflexota; class Anaerolineae; order Aggregatilineales; family Phototrophicaceae; genus DAOTTW01. The sequence continues at coordinate 10,662 of DAOTTW010000206.1, forward strand.
TGCGTGTCGATGCGCCCTGCCTGCGGAAAGCGATCATGCTGTGATGTGCGTTCGCCGTTTGCATCCAGCAAATGCAAAAATACCTTGTATTCGTCGTCTGTGGTGCCAAGCGGCTGCCAGTAAAGCCACACCGTTAATTCTCCGGTGGGTTCCGGCGCAGCGCTGACCGTCACAGCCTGCAAATGCACCACATCCGTAAAGGTCGCGACTGCGCTACCTGTCATAATTTCATCGGCGGCTACAGCCCAGGGCATGACCTGCTGTATCGGCAAGCCGTCAATCTCGGTTTGGCGCACCTGCTGCATGTTTTCTGCTGCCCACGCTTCGACCAGGCCCGCGTTAGGCTCTGTCGGGGCTGTGCGTGCGACAATCCACAGGCTGTCATAGCTCTGGCTGACCTCGGCCAGGTGTGCAACGATGTCGGCGGCGGGTTGTTCGCTGTGCGTCGGCAGCGCGATGTCACGCGCTGCGCCATCGTAGTAATAGCCGAAGGCGGCATCTGTCGCCGTCTGGATAATCAGATCGTCCGGCACGGCTCTGGCCTCCAGGTAATCCGTGAAGCTGCGCCAATCGGGGGCTTTGGGCGGGCCAGACCAGTAATAATGTAGCCCCAGCGCAGATACGCCCAGCCATGCGGCAACGCATCCCAGCGCCAGCGCACGCCCACCGATACCACGCACATCACGCCACAGGTAAACGCTCAGCGCGGACCACAGCAGCACATAGGCGGGTGCAGCGGCCAGCACATAGCGGGGCCGAAAGACATCCATGCGGCTGCTGAGCAGGCCGAGCAAGATCAGCGGCACACCGCCGAGCAACACAGGCAGCAACAGCACCCGCCGCCAGCGCCAGATCAACACAGCCAGCGCCAACAGCAGCGCGAGCAGCAGCACTTGCCACACGATATGCTGAATATACCCCGGCAGCGCAGCACCGAAGTTCAGCACAGGCAGAAAGCGCGTGAGGTAATCGGCGGCATTAAAGCCGCTGGCCGTTGCGACATACTCGCTTTGCTGGCCAAACTGCCACAGATACCAGGGGGCCAGCACCGCGCCGATAGCCACCTGCGCCAGCGCCCACTGCGCCCACACACGCCAACGCCACCAGTAGCGCAGCAGCACATAAGCATTCAGCGCGACCAGGATAAAGGCTTCCAGATAATAGACGTAGGCGGCCAGCGTCGCCAACAGCACATACAACAGCCAATCCCGCAAGCGGCGGCGTTGCAACGCGGCCAATGCCGCCCACACTGCCAGCGCACTCAGGCTAGCCCAGATCGCATAATTGCGGGCGTCCTGCGCGTGCCAGATCTGAAAGGGATGCAGCGCCCACAGCAGGGCCGCAACCAGCCCCAATGCGCGACCACCCAGCCGTGAGCCGATGCCGTATAGCGCCGGGATGCCAAGCAGACTAAAGAAGGCCGGCAAAACGCGCATCGCGAATTCACCAAGTCCCATGACCCCGCCCCAGGCATTAAACAGCGCATAGGCCAGTGGCGGGTGTGGGTCCAGCGTGGCAAAGCGTGCAATCGTCTCGCTCAGGGGCAATTCAACCCAGGCGTTAACCGTGTGCGCTTCGTCGCCCCGTAGCGGCACCGTGCCCAGGTGATGCAGGCGCAGGCCAAATGCGACCAGCATCAACACAGTGAGTAACAGCAAGCGTACTGTTTTCTCAGTGGGTTTGCGTCCGAATTTGCGCGATGTCGTCACGTAGGGGTTATGCTTTCAGGTCGCTGAAGTTGTGCGGTGGCTGGAACATATCCGGCGGGCGGCGCAGTTCTGCGTCCAGGCTGCCGATGTAATTCTGTGTGGTGTGGGCGTTCGTGTGGCCCAGGTTTTGCCGGATGCGCTCGATGTCCATGTCCATCTCGTAAGCGTTGCGGGCGTATGTGCGCCGCAGGTCGTGCGGTTTCACATCGCGCAGTTCGCCGTCAATCATAATCGGGTAGTGGTTCATGATGCGGTTGACGGAGCGCGGCGTAATCCCACTGCGGCGCACGCGATGCTGACCTTTGTACACACCCCGAAAGACCGGACCGCCCGAAATACGCGCCCGCTTCAGCCAACGGTCCACATACAGCAGGCACCAATCCAACGGGCCATAGGGCACCAGGCGCTGTTTGCGCCCTTTACCCCTGCGGATGAGCAGGGCCAGTTCGTCGCGCAGGCTTTGGCGTAAATCGCTCACTTGCAGGTCGCACAATTCCGCTTCGCGCACGCCCGTACAGACCAGTAACGCCATGATCGCCGTATCACGGGTGCCGAGCAACGTCCCCAGACCGGGCGCAAGCAGCAGCGCCTTCACCTGATTGGGCTTCAGGCGGATGTATTCGCTTTCGGCGTAATCCTGCTTGATGATCTCTTTGACAGAGGCGCTGGTCGGGTGCACAGCGTTCTGTAAGCGCGTGATGATCTCATCCACGAACGCCTTGCGGTCTGCCAGGGTCGCGCCATCTGGCACGAGTTCGTGCAGCATCTCGCGCACGTTGTTGTTGCGCATGATGCTATCATAGCGCCCGCGTATCGTCGCCAGATGAGCCTGCACCGTCGCTGTCGATAAGCGTGCCGTCAGCACTTCGCCTGTGCGCACACTATGCTTGACGCGCTCATACAGCAGGTAATCCCGATAGGCTGCCAGGTCCGGCTGATACCAGCGCATATTGTTTTCGTCCAGCCAGCGGATGAAATAACCAAGCCGCGATTTTTCGTCTTTATCCGGTTGTTCAGGCATGAGCACCAGTTCATTGCTCTGGACCTCAACCAGACTCAGCGAACTTGTCATAGAGAAACTCCGAACCGTTGTGTCTTGTCGTAGCATTACTTGTGCGTTGATCTTGCATTATAGGTCAAAAACACGGCTTTTTCAGCAGGCTGATTTGTGGGGGCACACAGCCTCTTAAGGAAAGCCTCAACGCTGTCATGTAAAATGATATACAATATGCTCTGTATCGTAGCGTAAAAAGTGATGTGATGGCACACATGAGTAATGACGATTGGCAGAAAATTCGCGCCGTTTGCAAAGATGACAGGGCCTTTGAGCAGGTCCGGGCGCTGATTTCGGGGTGGCAAACCGACGATGAAACCTACACGCAATTGCTGGAAAAGACCCAGGCACTAGACGCCTTCAGCAAGAGCATTCGCCGTTTGCATCAGATCGCCGTTCAGCATTATGAGTCGCTGGATAATATGTTTAGCGATTACTTAGAAGCTGGCTGCGACATCCTGGGCATGACGACGGGTGTGCTCAGCCAGGTGTATGAGCCAACGCAGGAATACATCGTGATGGCCGTACACAACGGTATCGGTGAGCTAAACGCCGGAGGCTTCATGATGCTGGGGGATACCTACGAGCAGATTGTGGCGCGGCGTCATGAGACCGTGACCTATCCACGTGTAGCGGGTGTGCCGGGCCTGACGACGTTGCGCTTCTACCGTGAATTTGGCTTTCAGTCCTTCATCGGCACCCCCGTCTGGCTGGAGGGTGAGCTATACGGCACCCTCAGCTTCTTCAGCCAGCACACGCGCAAGCGCGGCTTTCAGGATTTTGAAATAGAGCTGGCCGAAATTATGGCGCGGGACATCGGGCAGGCGGTGCTGGCGCGTCGGTATGAGCAACGTCGGCAGTACATGGCGGAGCGCATCGCAGAAAGTGAACGGCGCTATCGTGCGCTTTTCGAGCAGAATCAAGATGCGGTGTTTATCATCAGCTTGCAGGGCATCATTCAGTTGGTCAACGAGCAGGCGTGTGCGCTCTTGGGCTACACAGCCGATGAACTGGTCGGCACGAGGGCAGAACAGCATATCCTCATTGATGCCTACCAGGATTATCAGGACCGCCTGCAAAAGCTGCTGGCTGGCGAGACGCTGCCGATGTATGAGCGCGTCTTTATAGATCAGCAAGGGCAGCAAATCCCGACGGAGATTAGCGTAACGCTCGTGCGGGATGGCGATGGCAAACCCAAGCACCTACAGAGCATCGTGCGCAATATCACAGAGCGCAAGCAACGCGAGCAAGAACTGCGCCAGGGCCAGACGCGCCTGCGCACCGTCATGAGCAACTTCCCCAATGGCCTGATTATCCTATTCGATACGCAGCAGCGCTTTTTGCTGGTGGATGGCGCTGGCCTTGCCGAACTCGGCGTCCAGAAGCATATCTTTGAAGGGCGTGCACCGACTGAGCTATCCGCATACATGCAACATTGGCCTGAAGATAGCCTGGACCGCGTGCAAGCATGGATGGCGACGGCGCTGGCCGGTCAAGAAGTCCGCGCAGAATTGCGCCTGGGTGCAGCGGATTATGAAATTCACGCGAATCCGGTCTACGATCATGGCAATATCATTGCAGGCGTCGCCACCGTCGAAAACATCACGGATCGCAAGCGCTTCGAGGCGCAGATGTTGCAGGCAAAAGAGCACGCCGAAGCCGCGAACAAGGCCAAAAGCATGTTCCTGGCCAGTATGAGCCACGAATTGCGCACGCCGTTAAACGCCATCAGCGGCTTTGCGCAGTTGCTCAGTCACGGGTCTGTCTCGCCAGATGGCCAACAGGATTACATCCAGCACATCCAAAGTAGCTCGGATTACCTGCTGCAACTCATCAACGATATTCTGGAAACGTCCAAGATTGAGGCTGGTCAGCACGAGCTAATTAGCGAAAATTTCGATCTGCATGAATTGCTACACGCCATGGAAGCCCAGTTCATGCAGCAGACCATCAACAAGGGGCTACGCCTGCGCTTTCACCTGCAAGCGAATACGCCGCGTTTTATTCACGGCGACCACCGCAAGCTACGGCAAATTCTGTACAACCTGCTGAGCAATGCCGTTAAGTTCACCGACTGGGGCGAGGTTACGCTTGATGTGGCAGCAGCCCCCCTGCCCGACAACAACACAGAGCTGACCTTTCAAGTGCGGGATACAGGGCGCGGCATCAGCCAGCAAGAACAAAACAAGCTGTTCAGCCCCTTCACGCAAGCCGAAGCGGGTAGGCGTTCGGGGCAGCAGGGCACGGGCTTGGGCTTGTCGATCAGCCGTGAATTTGCACGCTTGATGTCCGGTGATATTACGCTTGACAGTCAGCCAGGGCAAGGCAGTTGCTTTACGCTGCGCGTGCCCCTGCCGGTGGTCGATGGGGCGCTGGACCTGAACCTATCACAGCCGCGTGTCGTCGGCTTGCAACCTGGGCAGGGGCCGTTCCGCATTTTGATCGTGGATGATCTGGAAGAAAACCGCATGATTGTTTCGACCATGTTGCGCAATATCGGCCTGGAATCCCGCCTCGCGTTTGACGGTGCAGAAGCCCTGCATATCGTGGATGAGTGGCAGCCGCATCTCGTATGGATGGACATCCGAATGCCGGGGATGAATGGTGTCGAGACCACACGCGCCATCAAGCAAAAGCCGCATCCGCCGATTATAGTGGCTCTGACCGCTGGCGCGATGTCCTATGAGCGCGACGAGGCGCTGCAAGCAGGCTGTGACGACTTCCTGGCCAAGCCGTTTCTCGATAGTGATATTTACGAGCGTCTAGGGCGACATTTGGGCGTCGAATTCATCTATGAGGACGCAGCCAATGCTGAAAATGCCGACGCTGATGCAGGCTGGAACGCCATTAAAGCCGACCCGGACTATGGCGAAGAACAGGCAGCCGTTGCGCTGGCGACATTCGGCCCCAGGGTATTACGCGATTTGCGCCGTGTCGCACAGGATTTAGATGCAGATGCCTCGCTGAAGGTCATCGAACAGGTACGCGCTGACGCGCCAGAATTGGCGTATGCGCTGCGCAGTTGGGTCAATGAATTCAGCTTTGAGCGCGTCATCGCCGCGCTGGACACCGCGCAGCAGCATGACACGGGCCTATAAAGGACGCAGCAAGCTGCGTCCGCCACGCCTACGCTGCGACGTGCCTCATTACGTGTTTGCAGTGATGCATAAGTTTATGTGTCCCTGGCGTCATCACCCCTATCACCATCACGATCACCCTTATCGTCATCATCGACCAGGCCCAAGCGCCCAGCAATCTTTCGGCTGTAACGGTCCTTTTTCACGGTGACGCGGCTGAGGTAGATGCGCGTTGTGGCGATATTCTGATGGCCAAGCACGGCCTGTACTTCGCTCAGATCGCCAGCGTGCTCACCGACGAGCCGTGCGACGGTGTGCCGCGTCTGGTGCAGGTGAATGTGACCGATGCCGCAGGCTTTGGCATAGCGCTTCAGGGCCTTCACGAAGCCGTGCGATGTCACCGGCTGATAGCCCTTTGCGGCGCGGTCATGGCGTAGCCACAGCGGGTCGTCGGGTTCGATCAACGGCACGTTGTTCAGCCCATCCCAGCGGCCCGACGCCTTGATGTAATCCAGCAGCGCCACCAGCACACCCGGATCACGCACTTCAGTCGATTGGTACAGGCCGCCCTTCTCCTCCGTGTGGATGACGATGGCCTCCTCGGAGAATTCCAGGTCGCCCCATTCTAGCCGAATGATCTCAGCACGCCGTTTGCCCGTCGCAAAGTAAAAGCGCAGCAGAGCGTAATCCCGCTTGGCGTTGACATCACCTTTGGCGGCTTCGCTGCGCACGTGCAATAGCAACCTGCGCGCGTCCTCGTCGCTGAGCGCACGCGCTTTGTCGTTCTGATAGGCTTTTGGGGCTTTGGGCCGTGCCAGATCAACCGGGTTATAGGTGATGTGGCCCCTGAAATAGGGGTCGTCAATCAGCCAGTTGTAAAAGCTAGAGAGGCGGCTGATACGAGCGTAAACGCTGGACCCACTCAGGCCCATATCTTCCAGGTATGCCTGCCACTGGCGCACATCATCAGGCGTCACCTGATCCACAGATTTTGGGATGAACGTAAAAAAGCCCGCCGCGCTGCCCGCTTCGCCATCGCTCAGCAAGGCGTTGCGCTTATCCCGCAGCAGGTCATGGCGGCGGTCCGAACCGACATCGGTGCGGGCGTCGGCCCACATCTCGACGGCTTTAATCATGGCAGGGGTTAAATGCGGATAGAGTTTAATCAGGTCTTTGCTCATAAGTCATACCCATTAGCTCATGTCAACCATAAATAAGCGGGCCACGCCACAACACCCGTTTCATCACGCAGCTTGCTTCCACGTCACGACAGGCCCTACAGATGTGCCGTTGGATGGTGTATGCTACACATACCGTTTCGATACTATAGCATGGTTACACACCTTTTCCAAACGCTTATGTCTTTTCATCGGCCACGCCACAACACCCGTTTTATGATTCTCGAAGCCATCGCGTCGCAGGATAAGCCGCTGACGCGCACACAGATTGCCCGCGTGCTGAACCGCAAGAAGTCCCCCAACCTGATCGCCATCTTGGATGAGATGATCGCTGATGGCCTGCTGACGTGGAATATCGTCACGTTCCACAACGGGGTGCAGGGCTATGCTTATTCCCTGACTGCGGCTGGCCAGCAGCAGCTTGATGTGAAACAGGCCAGCGGGGACGACAAATTAGCGGCACAAGCCGGAGCCTGATACAGCGAAATACCCGCAATGCGGCCACGCTGCCCTCATCTATCACACGCTAAAAGGACTTACGCCATGCCAGACGACCCACGCATCTGTGATTACGAAGGCTCGGATTACCGCACCGATTTCTGGGAGGGCCAGGGCCGCGATTACGAAGACAGCGTTGAGCGTGATGTATTGGCGCGTTTGCTGCCCAGCAGTGGCCAGCGCTTGCTCGAAGTAGGGGCCGGGTTTGGTCGCCTGACATCCGAGTATCGCTATTTTAAGCAGGTGGTGCTGCTGGATTATTCGTTCTCACAATTGCAGTACGCCCGTGAGCAATTTGGTGATGAGGGCTATCTCTACGTGGCAGCAGATGCCTATAAGCTGCCCTTTCAGCCTGGGGTGTTCGACGCGGCAACCATGATCCGCGTCTTACATCATTTCGAGCGCGTGCCGCGTGTGCTCAAGGCGATTCGGCGCGTGCTGGCCCCACAAGCAGCGTTTATTCTGGAATTCGCCAACAAGCGCAACCTGAAAGCGCTCGCCCGCTACGGACTCGGCCAACAAAAATGGGACCCCAACGACCCCCAACCCGTCGAATTCGTGGAGATGAACTATAACTTTCATCCGTCGTATATCGTCAACGAGTTGCGGGCCGCAGGCTTTGAGCATTTGCAAAGCGTGCCTGTGTCGTTTTTGCGCAGTGGCCTGCTCAAGCGCACGCTCAAGAAGGATTGGCTGCTGAATATTGATGGTGTGATGCAGCGCAGTGGCTTGCTGGTCGCACCGAGCATCTTCACGAAAAGCCGCGCCAGCGCTAGCAACCCTGATAACAACGCCGACAACATGCAACTGAGCGGTGAGGCCATTTTCGCCTGCCCGCAGACACACAGCACCCTACAACGCGATGAAGATACGCTGGTCAGCGCGGACGGGCGGCGCTACGCCGTCCGTGAGGGCATCTACGACTTCAAGCAAGCGCTTGCTTAACCTGCTAGCGGCACGCGCATCACAGGCCGACCATCCGGCAACAAGGCAAATTGCAGCTTGCGCGATAATTTTATCCAGCCGCTATGGTTGGCGGGTTAGATGCACCGCATACGGCCTTACGCAAGGCCGTTTTTCATGCTGGCCTGCGGCCCGCCGTTCGCATCCACCCAGCCGACGGAGAATTTCGGCGTGGTGTGGGCTACGCCCAGCCTGCCGTTCGCATCCAGCGTAATCAGCGCCACCATCGAATCGCTAAAGTAGCCTTCGATGTATTGCATGGCGGCGACAGCAGCGGACTGTGCGTTATGCCCTGCGGCGATCTGGTCCACTGCATATTTTGAGAGCAGCACGCGCATACTGTTTTCACCTTTGCCGCTGGCAGCCGCGCCCCCATACAGGCTATCCGCATAGCCACCCGCCCCATACAGCGGCGCATCACCGACGCGCCCCGCAGCCTTTGCGGGGGTGCCGCCTGTGGACGTGCCGACTGCAATATGGCCCTGTACGTCAAGTGCGATTGCGCCGACTGTATCATGCACCTCTTGCGGCCCGTGCGCTGGCTGCTGACGCATAAACGCCTGTAATTCCGCATCCGTGACCAGCGTCAGGTTCGGGATGAGGGGCATACCCATGCGGGCTGCGAAATCATCCGCACCTGCACCCACAAGCAGGCAATGCTTGCTCTCATCCAATACGCGGCGTGCTAGCGAAATCGGGTAGCGCACGCGCCGCACCGCCGCCACTGCGCCATAATCGTGCTTGCTGCCGTCGATAATCAGCGCGTCCATCTCGGCCTCCCCGATGGCGTTCAGGTGGCTGCCTGTGCCCGCATCGAACAGCGGGAAATCCTCCAGATAATTGACAGCGCGTTCGACTGCATCCAGTGCGGAGCCACCTGCCTGTAAAATATCCCAGCCGATTTTTGCCGCGTCGCGTAGTGCACCCGCTTTCGGGTCGTCCTGTTCATCTGGCCAATCCCACGCGCCGCCGTGCACGATAATTGCGGGTTTCATAATCTCTATTTCCCCTGTTGTATAAGGCTTTTCCAGCTAAAAAACAAGCAATGCGGCTGACGCCGCTCGGACACCCAGAAGGGTGTCCCTACAGGACATCGTTCGTAGGGACACGGCTTGCCGTGTCCGCAAACC
>DAOTTW010000207.1:0-18011 GCA_034437615.1 Anaerolineae bacterium
CGGCGCAACCCTGGCGACACGACCCCGAAAAGCTGGCAACTGCCATCCTGAGGTTATGCCAGGAGGCCCATATCAGCGCAGCAATCACCATCAGGAATGCGAGTTAATCACGGCACCAACAAGGTGTTGGGATCAACCAGAGTTGAACATAACGAACGATACGAGAAGAAGGAGCTTGTAACATGGCAATTCGCGTAGGGATCAACGGTTTCGGTCGCATTGGTCGTCAGGTCGTCAAGATATTGCGTGAAAAATACCCCAACGACATCGACATCGTCGCATTTAACGACCTGGGCGACCTGGAAACAATGGCGCACCTCTTCCGCTATGACTCAGCACATGGCAAGTACAATGGCACAGTTGAAGTCAAGAATAGCTCGCTCATCATCGACGGTGACGAGATCAAAGCGCTATCGGAGCGCGACCCCGCACAACTGCCCTGGGGCGATATGGGCGTAGACATCGTGATCGAAAGCACGGGCGTCTTTCGCAAGAAGGCCGACGCCGCCAAGCACATCCAGGGTGGCGCGAAAAAAGTGATTATCTCTGCCCCCGCGCAGGACGAAGACCTGACGATTGTGCTGGGTGTCAATCAGGATAAGTACGATCCGGCCAATCATCACATCGTCTCAAACGCATCTTGCACCACCAACTGCCTCGCGCCCGCTGCAAAAGTGGTCAACGATGTCTTTGGCATTCAGCAAGCCTACATGACCACCATCCACAGCTACACCTCCGACCAGAACATCCAGGATTTGCCACACAAGGATTTGCGCCGCGCCCGCGCCGCCGCACAGAACATCATCCCGACCACGACAGGCGCTGCGAAGGCCGTTTCGCTCGTCATCCCAGAACTAGAAGGCAAATTCGACGGTATGGCCGTGCGCGTGCCGACGATCACCGGTTCCCTGGTCGATTTCGTCGCCACCGTTGACAAGCCAGCGACAAAGGACGAACTGATCGCCGCCTTTGAAGAGGCCGCCTCTGGACCCATGTCCGGCATCCTCGATGTCTCGCATGAGCCGCTGGTGTCCTCGGATTACATCGGCAACCCCTATTCCAGCATCATCGACGCACAATCCACCGACGCCTCCGGCAATCTCGTCAAGGTCATTAGCTGGTACGACAACGAGTGGGGTTACTCCGTGCGTTGCGCCGACCTCGCTAAATTCATGGGCGACAAGCTGTAAAAACATCGGTCGTAACTGTTCACGTCGCATCGTCATCGTGGCGCACGCAGCAAGCTGCGTCCCTACAAGACCCTCGCCGACCGTAAGGACGCGCAGAAGCGCGTCCCTGCAAACCAATCGTATTCTCGACATCCCGCCTTACACCCACGCACACTGGATTCTTCTTAGGAGCAAACCCATGCAAAAGATGACCGTTCGTGACGCAGACCTGGCCGGAAAGCGCGTGCTCGTCCGCGTCGATTTTAACGTGCCGCTGGATGGCAACCGCATCACCGACGATACGCGCATTCGTGCGGCTGTGCCCACCCTGCAATACATCTTGCAGCAAAAGCCTAAAGCCGTCGTGCTCATGTCACATCTCGGACGCCCCAAAGGTGAGCGCAAGCCGGATATGTCCCTGCAACCCACAGCAGCGGCCCTCAGTGCGTTGCTCGGCGTCGAGGTCGCCTTTGCAGAGGATTGCATCGGCGCTGTGGCTGAACAAGCCATCGCGAACCTGCCTGAAGGCGGCGTTGTACTGCTGGAAAACACGCGCTTCCACAAGGGCGAAACCAAGAACGACCCCGCTCTGGCTGAACAACTGGCCAAACATGGCGATGTCTTCGTTAACGATGCCTTCGGCACCGCCCACCGCGCCCACGCTTCAAATGTCGGCGTTTCGCAGCGCCTGACAGCCGTCGCGGGCCTACTGATGGAAAAAGAAATCACGTACTTGGCCAACGTCGTCGAAAGCCCCAAGCGTCCCTTCTTCGCCATCTTGGGCGGCGCAAAGGTCTCGGATAAAATCGACGTGATTAAGGCGCTGCTGACCAAAGCTGATAAGGTGCTGATTGGTGGCGGCATGGCGAATACGTTCTTCGCGGCGCAGGGCTACAAAATGGGCGCTTCGCTGGTTGAAAGCGACGCCATCGACACCGCCAAAAGCCTGCTTGCAGAGGGCCAGGGTCAGCTTATCCTACCCACAGATGGCATCATCGCAGATGCCTTCGATAACAACGCACAGAAACGCGCTATCTCCGTCAGTGAGGGCGTGCCGGATGGCTGGAGCATTCTGGACATCGGCCCAGAGACGCTGCAAACCTTCCGTGATGCGCTGGCCTCGGCGCATACTGTCGTCTGGAATGGCCCGATGGGTGTGTTTGAGATGAGCAATTTTGCTGTCGGCACCTTTGAACTGGCTAAACTACTGGCAGAGGCCACCAAGCGCGGCGCGACTACCATCATCGGCGGCGGTGATTCCGCAGCCGCAGTAGAACAAGCCGAACTTGCGGAGGCCATGTCGCATATCTCGACAGGCGGCGGTGCTAGCCTGGAAATGCTGGAAGGCAAGACGCTGCCAGGTTTGGCCGCACTCAACGACAAGTAAACGCCGACGAGACGCTATTCGTACTGCTAAGGAGCGATAATCGACATGAGCACAACCCGAACCCCCATCATCGCAGGCAACTGGAAGATGAACAAAACGCATGATGAATCCGTTGCCTTCGTCAAAGCATTAGCCGAAAGCCTCAAACCCTATACCCGCGTTGAGCGCGTCGTCAGCCCCACCTACATCGCCCTGGCAGCCGTCGCAGACGCGCTGAAAGACAGCCAAATTGCCGTCGCTGCCCAGGATGTACACTGGGAAGAGAACGGCGCATACACGTCGCAGATCGCGCCGCCCATGCTGAAGGGCATCGCGGATTACGTCATCATCGGTCACTCAGAGACACGCGCCTATCAGGGCGTCAGCGATGCCGACGTGAACAAGAAGGCCAAAGCCGCGCTTGCACACGGCCTAAAGCCCATCATCGCCGTCGGTGAAAGCCTGGACCAATACGAAGCCAACGAAACGGCTGGTATATGCAGTCAGCAAATCCGTGCAGCGTTGGCTGGCATCACAGCACCAGATATGGCCAACGTCGTTCTGGCCTATGAGCCAATCTGGGCCATCGGTACAGGCAGGAACGCCAGCGCAGAAATCGCACAAAATATCATCGGGGGCACGCTACGCACAGCCCTGCGTGAGCTTTACGGCGACGAGGTGGCCCAGGGTGTCCGCATCCAATATGGCGGCAGCGTCAAGCCCGATAACATGCTGGAATATATGTCACAGCCCGATGTCGATGGTGCGCTGGTCGGCGGCGCGTCGCTCAAGGTCGATAGCTTCACCGATCTGGTCAGAATCGCAGGCGAGGCGAAAGGCGTCTAGCCCTGGATATCTTCGCGTTCATCATCCCGGTTGCGCTGGCGATTGGGATGTTCGTTATTCTGCGCGGCCTGGAACGCTGGCTGCATCAACACATCTTCAAAATCGGCTGGCTCGTCACGCAGAATTTTCAAACGACCACAATTCTCTATTACACCTTCTTCCTGCCGGGGGTGGTCTTGCATGAGGTCGTCTACTGGCTGATCGCAGGTATACTGAATATCCGCGCAGAACAGACGCTCAAATGGCCAGAGGCGCAGCAAATTGGCGAACTGAAGCTGAATTTCGTCAAGCTCAGCGCTGAAGCCGATGTCTATCGGCGCGCCATCATCACAGCGGCACCGCTCATCGTCGGTTTGCTCGTCATTGGCCTGATTGCAGAGAACATCTTCGATTTTCAGACGGCCTTCGCCACCATCAGCAGCGGTGAACTGGAGGATGTCGGGCGTGGCCTGGCGCAATTAAACGCCGCACCGGACTTCTGGCTGTGGCTTTACGTGGTTTTCACCATCGCCAATACCATGTGGCCCACTATCCCGCAGGATTTAAAGGGCTGGCGCATGATCGGCCTGGCGGTGGTCGTCGTGCTGATTGGCTTGGTCGCGCTCGGCCTCGGCGGGCAGTTGGTGCAGGATGTGGCCATGCCCTTTACCGAATTTCTCGGCGTGTTCAACGGCATGTTACTGCTGCTCATCGCCATCAACATCACCTTAACGCTGTTCCTCGGCACACTAGAAGCCCTCATCGAGCGCTTCACCAACCGCAGCGCCACCTTCCGCGATGGCCAGATGATTACCATGAGCCGCGCCGAAGCCCGCGCAGAGCGTGAACGCCAATTTGAACAGGCACGCCAGCGCCAAACCGAAGCGCAAGAGCAAGCCGAAGCCCAGGCGCGTGAACGCTCTATCTACAACACGCGCTTTCCGGTTCCGGGCGCACCGGGCCGCGACGAAGCCGTGACGCCACTCGAAATAAACACGGACGAGACGCCGCAGCAACCGCTATTCCCCATGCAAGACGCCGCCGCAGAACCACAGGAAAATGTGGACGGTCAAATTTAACGACAACTACGTAACGACTCAGCCCAGCGAACGCGACGCATCCGGTTGAAAACGTGCCACCAATGCAAACCCCACCAGCACCAACAGCGTCATCACCCCAAACGCGATAAATTTATACAGTTGGCTCTCAAGAAACAGCGTGAGCAGGCCGAAAAACGCGCAAAACGCATAGTACAACAGCACAATCTGCCGATGCGTCAGCAAGCCGCTATCCAGCAAACGAAAATGCAAATGCCCCCGATCCCCCTGCAAAGGGTTACGCCCCTGCATCAGCCGATTTGTCGCCTGCCATGCCAGATCAAGCAGCGGCAGGCCCATCACCAGCAAGATCGTCGCCATCTTCGCGCCCCCGATGATGCTCAGCGCCCCCAACGCAAAGCCCAGGAATTGCGCACCACCGCCCAGATACACCAGCGCCGGATTGAAGTTATACAACAGGAAGCCCAGGCTAGCCCCCATCAGCGCCAGCGGCAACAGGCTTACGCTGATCTGCGCAGGTTCGACGCGAAAAGCACTATTTATGAATAGCATCAGGCTCGCGATGAACGCCACCCCCGCCGCTAAACCGTCCAGGCCGTCCAGAAAATTAACCGTGTTCATCATCAGCCCCAACCACAGCAGCGTTAACGTCACCGTCACCAGATGCGGCCAGGGGTCCGTCGGTTGGCCCGTCAGCGGGTTCGTGAAGCCCTGAATGAAGATGTGAAAGGCAATGGCAACCGCTGCGGCGATAATCTGCCCGATGTATTGCGGCAGCCAGTCAAAATCGAAGATGTCATCCAGCAGGCCAAACAAAAAGATAATCAGGCCACCCAGCAGCAACCCGGTCAGGCGGATGGCTTCATACGGATCGAAGCGCGGCACAGGCAGAAGTTGCGCGACGATCACGGCGACGCTGAAGCCCACAAACAGCGCAAAACCGCCCAGTTTTGGCATGGGGCGCTGTTCCTGCCTGCGACCACCAGGGTTCGAGACGACGCCGAAACGATGGCTTAGCCAGATCGCCAGCGGCATCAGCGCCAGCGATGCAGCCAGCGCACACAAAAATACAATTGCAAAGGCACCAATTTCAGCGAAGCCTAATTCCATACAGCGCACTACGTCCCAAAAATGCGATCACCAGCATCACCCAAACCGGGCACGATAAAGCCGATGTCGTTGAGTCGTTCATCTCGTTCGGCCACGTGGATTGTCACATCAGGGTGCGCCCGATGTAAGACAGCTATGCCTTCCGGTGCTGCCAGCAACCCCACGAATTTGATGCGCGTCACGCCGTGCTGCTTCAGCACGCCCACCGTCGCCTCTGCGGAGCCACCCGTCGCAAGCATCGGGTCCAGCACCAGCGCCAAATCCACATCCAATTTTTCAGGCAGCCTATTGTAATAATGCACAGGCTGCAACGTGTCCTCATCGCGATACAGGCCAATATGCCAGATTTGCGCGTTCGGCAATACATCCATCATGCCGTTGACCATACCGATACCCGCCCGCATAATCGGCACCAGCGCGATACGTTCATGCATCTGTACGCCCTGCGCCGCGCCCATCGGCGTCGTCACGCTGACGGCCTCTGTCATCAGGTCTTGTGTGGCCTCGTACAGCATCAGCGTGGATAGATCGCTGACCAAAGCCCGAAACGTATACGCATCCGTTTGCGTGTCGCGCAGCAGCGTCAGCTTGTGCTTAATCAGGGGATGTTGCGAGATAACCAGTTCTGGCATAAAAGACATCCTTAATATCATGCGGCTTCTGGCATACCGCCGCAAAGCATAGCGCAAAGCAGGCATTACGCAAATGGCCGACGCGCAGCTTCCGCAAACTGCACGCGGACAGTTAGCACAAACTTGCGCTATAATCAGCACACAAGACCACCCAGAGCAAGAAGAGCAAAACCGCGTATGACTGACGAAGAACGGCTCATACAGCCCGAAAACGGCGGCGATGACCGCGATAACATCGCGCTACGGCCCAAAGCGCTCGGTGAGATGATCGGGCAGGACGCCCTGCGCGAACGCCTGGCGATCATCCTGGAGGCCGCGCAACTGCGCAAAGAACCCATCGACCACATCTTGTTTTACGGTCCGCCCGGCCTCGGCAAAACGTCGTTGGCGCACGTCGTCTCCAACGAGATGCAGGCCAATATCCGCGTCACGGCAGGCCCATCTATCGAACGCGCTGGCGACCTGGCGGCCATCCTGACGCACCTGAAAAAAGGCGACATCCTGTTCATAGATGAGGTGCATCGCCTGGGCAAAGCCATCGAAGAAATTTTGTACCCCGCAATGGAGGATTTCGTGCTGGATATCGTGATCGGCAAAGGGCCAGCAGCCAAAACCGTGCGCCTGAACCTGCCGCGCTTCACAGTCATCGGCGCGACCACCCGCCTCGCATTGCTGGCCGGACCGCTGCGTGATCGTTTCGGTGAGCGCTTCCGGTTGGATTTTTACAGCCAGGAGGCAATGGAAGAGATCATCACACGCGCCGCCAGCCGCCTGCACATCGCCATCGAACCCGCCGGGGCCAGCGCCATCGCACGCCGCGCACGCGGTACGCCCCGCATCGGCCTACGTTTGCTGCGCCGCGTCCGCGATTATGCACAGATACGGGCGGATGGCGTCATCACCGAAGACGTGACCACAGACGCCCTCAACCTGATGAATATCGACCATCTCGGCTTAGACGAGATTGACCGCCGCCTGCTGCGCGTCATCATCGAGAAGTTCAACGGCGGCCCCGTCGGGCTGGATACCATCGGCGCAGCCATCAGCGAGGATACATCAACCATCATGGATGTCTACGAGCCATATCTGATCCAGCTTGGCTTTATAGAGCGCACGCCACGCGGTCGCACGGTGACGCGCCACGCCTATGCACACCTGAACCTGGCCCTTAACCCTGACGCCGACGATTCTCAGCCGAGGTTGTTCTGATGCACGTGAACGATTTTGATTACGAGCTACCAGAGCGCTACATCGCACAAGAACCCATCGAACCGCGTGATGCCTCGCGCCTGCTACATCTCGACAAGCGCACAGGGGCCACCAGCCATCATATCTTTCGGGATATTATCGACGCTGACCTGCTGCAACCGCATGACGTGCTGGTGATGAACAACACCCGCGTTATCCCAGCACGCCTGCAAGCCGAAAAAGTCAGCACGGGCGGCGCAGTGGAAATTCTGCTGCTGCGCCAACTGACCGAAACCGATTGGCGTGCGCTGGTCGGCGGCAGGCGCGTGCTGACCGACACGCAACTAAAGCTAAAGGCACAGCCCATTGACGCCACCGTGATAGACGAACTAGACGGGCCAGAACGTGTCCTGCGCTTCAGCCAGCCGATTAACGCGCTACTGCCGGATTTAGGCCATATGCCGCTACCGCCCTACATCCAGGGACATTTGCACAATCCAGAGCGCTACCAAACCGTGTATAGCAAGGTCGAAGGCTCTGCGGCAGCACCCACAGCCGGCCTACACTTCACAGAGTCCCTATTGCAGCGCGTGCAAGCTCAGGGCGTGAAGCTGGCGTATTGCACGCTGCATATCGGCCTGGATACCTTCCAGCCTGTGAAGGCCGATAGCGTGCAGGGCCACAAAATGCACAGTGAATTCGCGGTGCTGGATGACGCCAACGCCACAATCATCAACAGCGCAAAAGCTGCCGGGGGCCGCATCATCGCTGTCGGCACGACATCCGCCCGCACACTGGAAACCGCAGGCATCCTCAGCGCGGGCGGCGACCCATCCGACCCATCAGCATCAGCCCACAAGACACCCGCACAGCCCGTTACAGCCTTTGAACGCGATACAGACTTGTTTATCTACCCCGGCTATACTTGGCGTGCTGTCGATGCGATGATTACCAATTTTCACCTGCCAAAATCCACGCTGTTGATGATGATTAGCGCCTTCGCAGGCCGCGATAACGTGCTGAACGCCTATGAGGTCGCCAAACGTGAAAACTACCGCTTCTATTCGCTCGGTGATGCCATGTTTATCGCATGATGCCCAACAAACGTACTGCTCGAACCGCAGGTTCAAGATGGCCACGTATGGACGCGGCTTGCTGCGTCCGAATGGCCACGTATGGACGCGGCTTGCTGCGTCCGACACGAAAAACGCACGACAACTATATAAATAAATCAACATAGAACGGAATCAGCCGATGGAAAATACCAAGCCAACAACCAGCATTGATGCACAAGTTGATATTTTGATGTCGGGCGCGGAATACGGCGACCCACAGACCAAAGCCAACATGCGCAAAGAATTACGCGAGCGCCTGCTGGAATCCGAGAAAACAGGCCGCCCCTTGAAAGTCTACTGCGGCTACGACCCACGCAAGCCCGATTTGCACCTGGGCCATACGATCACGATGCGCAAGCTACGCCAATTTCAGGATTTTGGCCACGAGGTGACGTTTCTAGTGGGCACGTTTACCAGCCTCATCGGTGACCCATCCGATAAAGGCGAAGCCCGCGACCAACTGACACCGGAGGAGGTCGAGGCCAACGGGCGCACCTACGCAGAACAGGCTTTTAAAATTCTGGATAAAGCCAAGACCAAAGTCGCCGCCAATCATACCTGGCTGAGCCAGCTTGACTTTGCCGATGTGATTCGCCTGGCCAGCAACTTCACCGTGCAGCAATTTCTGGTCCGCGAGAACTTCTCGAAGCGCTACAATGGCGGCACAGCCATCTACCTGCATGAATTTTTCTACGCGCTGATGCAAGCCTACGACGCCGTTGCACAAGAAGCCGATGTACAGGTCGGCGGGCAAGATCAGCTATTCAATATCCTGGTAGCGGGCCGCAAATTGCAACAAGCCGAAGGCCAGCGCCCACAAATCGCGATCATCATGGGCGAAAGCCTGCCCGGTATCGACGGCTCCGCCAAGATGAGCAAGAGCGCAGGCAATCACATTCCGCTGTTGGCCGAACCCTGGGATATGTACGGCAAGGTGATGAGCATTCCCGATTCGGCCATGCCGATCTACTACAAGCTGATTATCGGCTGGTCACCGGACAAAGTGAAGCAATTCGAGGCCGACTTAGCCGATGGCAGCGTACACCCTAACGAAGCCAAGATGCAGCTCTCGCGTGAAATCGTGACCATCTTTCATAGCGCAGCGGATGCAGGGGCCGCCCAAAAGCGTTGGGATGAGGTTTTCCGTAGCAAGGACGGCGGCGGCATCCCCGACGACATCGACGAGGCCGCCATTGAAGGCGAGGAACGCATCCTCGATGTGCTGCGCCGCCTGAATATGGTCAGCAGCGGCAAGGAAGCCAAGCAACTGATGAAAGACGGCGGCGTGCGCATAGATGGCGAAAAGCTCGACGACCCGCAGGGGGTGATTACGCCCGATATGCTGCCCGTTGTGCTACAGGTCGGCAAGCGTAAATTCGTGCGCCTCGTCGCATCGTAGATAGCGCCTTGTCGGGGCGGGGCAACCTCCCCGCCCGCAAATTGCTACCTGCTAATCTGCCGCAGAACTGACTAGATTATTCGTCGCCCAAAATTCGTTGAGTGCGTCGGCCAATTCATCCATCTTCTCAAATTGCGGCAACCCCGCTGTTTCCGGGATGCGCCGCGATTGCCAGTTCGGTTTCATCTCCACGATCTCCGGCAAGCGGTCAAAGCTGACAAAGCCACCTTCGCTGAAGTAAACCACGATCGGCAGGTCAATTTGTGCATACACATCCTCAAACACATGGGGGTCAAATAGCTTGCCGCTGACGAAATACAGCGGCGCGTAGCGTGCGCCCGGCTGATGGCTGGCAAGCCACGAATAATCCACCAGAGCCTCGTCGGGGTCGCCATAGAAGCTCATTTTCAGGAAGTAGCGGATGAGCGGCTTGGTGGCCAACAGATCATAAATGGCCTGCGACCATAGCGGTGTTCTCAGGAAATTATAAACGCGGTCCGTTGTATTGGCGCTTTCACTATCGCGCTCGCCGCGTGTCTTGGTTTCACGGCTCGCAAAGCCACTAGGGCCGATCATCACCAGGGATACGAACAGATCAGGCCGGCGTTGCGCCGCTGTTGCCGCGAATTCGCTGCCCAACGACAGCGCGACCACATCCACCGGACGCTCGACGACGTTTTCCACAAAATCAAGTATAGCATCCTGATACAGTTCTTTCGTGTATACGCGGTCGCTGCGATCCGAAAAGCCAAATCCAGGCAAATCCAGCGCATACACCGGGCGCTGACCCCGGTAACGCTCGAAGATGTCGCGCATCTCATAGGCGTTGCCTGCCGCGTTGATGCTATGGACCAGCAACAGCGGGCGGCCTGCACCCGCAGCTTGTTCGTCCACGTAATAGCTCAGCATTCCAGCACGCGGACTCGTGTAGGTCTTACGTTGGCCGTCAATCGCCGGACCAATCGGCACATCATGATCGACCACAAACGCGCTGTAGGCGATCCAACCGCCTATCGTGCTACCAACAGCACCCAGCAAAACGCCGACAAATTTCACTAGACTAACAACGTATTGCGCCATATCTCGTATCCCTTTGGTATCTGTGAATCAATGGCTGTATTTGTCTCACAGGACAATAAGCGTACAATAAAAGCTAGCTGTGCATGACCACATCAACAAGGCGTAAACATATGGCAAAACCACTCACAATCATCCGAAAAATTAAGCCCGGTGAAGTAAACGCCCTGCACGACTTGCTAGCCCCTGTCGGTCTGGACATCCGGCGTAATACCGTCGTGCGCTTTCCCGATAGCCCCAACACGCATTTCGCCCGCTTCGTCATCCTCTCCAGTGACCTCATCCCTGCGGCTGTGGACCTGGAGCCACACCTGATGTTCACCAGCAACTATGACGGCGAGTTGCTGCAATATTCCGCTGAATTAGAGCGCATCATACCAGACCTTGATGCCATTTTCGGGCGCGTTGAAGGCTATGCCGAGTACGACTCGTTCTTCATGTTCCTACGCGATAACAACCTGCGCCCCGACGCCTACTATCAGGGCTTCCGTCATGATACCGTCGCACAAATCCGCTCCTATGCACGCCTGCGTCAGTCATTAGAGAATCTGCTTGATGATCCGCGCATTCGTGACTTCTTGAACGCACTGCTGACGATGCCGCGTGCCCCAGAAGCGCCGCCCGCATGGTATGAATATCCCAGCATTGCATTGCGCTCAATGGGTGAAGCGCTGAAAGACGCTGCATTTGCCGCCCTCGTGCCACTGATTACGAACAACGTCTTTCCAGAGCCAACGCTAACGGAACGCTATAGCGGCGTACATATTCAGGCAGCCCGTAAGCCCGAAGACCTCGCACATGTGCGCCATCTGACCAAATTTGAAGATCTCGTCGCGCAAAATCAGATGAACATTCTCTCCCAGATCAAGCCCGGTCAGCTAGGGGTGCTCAAGCGTGTGCTGTCGTTGGTCAATGCTGTGGCGGGCTTCACACCGCCGGGGTCACTGGCAGGCATCCAGACCATTCATTTCGCGCGCTGGGTCATCTTCAACGACGGCAGACACATGGTATTCGAGAGCAACTTCGATGGCCTGTGGGAAACGTACATCGGCGATTTCTCACGCGATGTCGCAGGCGGTATGCATAACATCTGGAAGCACACGCTTGGCTTCCCGGCAGGCGGCCCGAAGGACATCGTAGCTTTTGAGGAGCACATCCGGCAGCATCAAATACGCTCACTGGCCTTCTACAGCGCTTATCCACAGCAGACCGTGCAAAACATCCTCGATGATCGCCGTGTCGCGAAGGCTTTTGCAGCGCTCAACCGCCCTGAGTATCAAAAAACACTGCAACGGCTCTGATCACGCCATCGCAAGCACAAAATGCAAAATACAAAACATAAAATGCGAAACACAAAATACAAAATATAAAATAGGAGACGATGGACCCATTCAGGTAACACGCGAATTCAACAACGAGGAAAAGGCCGACATTCAGGGCTTCATCACCAGCGGCTATGGCCACCTGGAACGGCAAGGCTACTACTTCCTGCACTTCCATGAAGCCGCCGACGCTCGTCAATTCATCAGCACCCTGCTAGAGCACATCACCACCGCCGAGGATTGGCCCCGCAACCAATTCGACCAGAAGATCAAGCCGCAATACACCTGGAATATCGCCTTCACCTACGCGGGCTTCGTCGCGCTGGATTTCCCAGAAGCGGACCGCACGACTTTTTCACGCGAGTTCGTAGAGGGCATCGTCACCGAGAAGCGCTCACAAGTGCTTGGCGACGTTGGCGACAGCGCACCGGAAAACTGGGAATTCGGCGGCAATATAGCTGACGACGAAAGCACCCTTCATGCACTCGTGATCCTCTATGCCGCCGACGATGCAACCTACGCAGGACAAGACGACTGGATACAAGGCCGCATCGAATATCATGGCAACATAGACATCATCGCCCAAGAACAGGGCCGCCGACCAGCAGCCGAAAAAGAGCACTTCGGCTTCAAGGACGGCGTCTCAAATCCAAAAGTGCAGGGCTTCGGCTCCGATACGCTTGAACCGGGCCTCAACGTCGTGCGTACAGGTGAATTCATCCTGGGTTACTACAACGAATACGACCTCGCACCGCCAACGCCGCTTGTGCGGGACGACCCGAATAAGCTGCTGCCCGCTTTCGAGCACGTCGCAGGCATCGACCCCACAATCCGCGATTTTGGGCGCAACGGCAGCTATATCGTCTATCGCAAGCTGGATCAGGATGTGCCGGGTTTCTGGAACTACGTACAGCAACACAGCATCATCGAGCACACGGGCGAAGCAGATCAACAGCGGATGCGCCGCATAGCGTCCAAGTTCGTCGGGCGCTGGCCCAATGGCGCGACGCTGGCCCTATCACCCGATAATGACCGCGACATCGCCCCAAACTTCAACGAATTCCTGTATATGCAGCGCGACCCAAAAGGCTTCGGTTGCCCGTATAGCTCCCACGTGCGCCGCAGCAACCCGCGTGATTCGTTCATCGGGGATAAAGCCGAAGATGCAATCGCCAACGCCAATCAGCATCGCATTGTGCGGCGCGGCTCCGTCTATGGCCCTGCACTAATCCAGCCAGATATGACCGAAGGCGATAACGCGCCGACGAACCTGCAACCCGATGGCCAGCAACGCGGACTGCACTTCTTCTGCGTCAATGCCGACATTCGCCGCCAGTTTGAATTTATCCAGCAGGGCTGGTGCAACAACCCCAAATTCAACGGCCTCTATAACGACAAAGACCCCATCATCGGGGATAACGACAGCTTCGGCACCCTCACACTCGAAGAAGACGCGGTTCGCGAGCGCCTGAGCCACCTGCCGCGCTTCGTTACGGTGCGGGCCGCAGCCTATCTGTTCATGCCGGGCCTATCGGCCCTGCGTTACCTGGCATCGCTGTAGCGGCTTGTGCCGCCTCGGACATCCCATCGGATGTCCCTACACGGCAACTTTTGTAGGGACGCCAAGAATGGCGTCCGGCGCGGCTGAAAACCGCAACGATTAGGCAAATCCGCAGCAGACATTGTGCACCTCATACAACGCCCAAAAACAGTTTGCAATTTGCTTACATTCTATTCAGGTTTTCGCAAGAATCGGATTTTATATTATAATTGGTTTGTCCCAAGTTTAAGTTTGGAGTCGTAAAACATCATGTCGCACAAAATTCGTCAAGTAGTGCGTAAAACACAAGCTGTCTTATTGTTAATCACGGTTTTCGCGGCGGGCTTCGCCTTCGGTAACCTCGATAACATCAGCCAAGCGCAATCCGGCCAATTCGCCCTCGGTGATGTCGATGAGGCCTTCCAGCCCTTCTGGGAGGCTTACACCCTCATTCAAACGAGCTTTGTAGACGCGGATGAACTCAGCGTACCCATATTGGTAAACGGCGCTATCAACGGCATGGTCGATACGCTTGATGACCAGCATAGCATCTACTACGCACCAGATGACTACGACGAGGACGCCTTCAGCGGTGGCATGGAAGGTATCGGCGTCGTAATTACAACCAACGAAGAGACATCGGAAATTGAGGTCGTCAATGTCTATGACACCGCCCCCGCAGGCGAAGTAGGCGTTCAAATCGGCGACATCTTCTATTCAGTGGACGGCGAACGTGTTGCAGGCTGGACGCAAAGCGAACTAGCCAGCAAGGTACGCGGTCCGGCAGGCTCTACAGTCAATATCGTCTTTAAGCGCGATGAAGAACTGGTTGAATTCAACATCACACGCGCTGCCTTTGAAATTGAATACGTCGAAGCTGAGGTGAAGGACAACGACGTTGCCTACATCAAGCTGACGCAGTTCACAGAACGCGCCTACAGTCAGGTTCGCGACGCACTGGAAGACATCGACGTAAACGAGCGTTCCGGCCTGATCTTCGACCTGCGCGGCAACCCCGGCGGCCTGTTGCGTAGCGCAGTAGACATCGGCAGCATGTTCATCAAGGATGGCGTGCTCGTCTACGAGGCATTCGGCGATGGCAGCGAAGAGGTCCTGAATGTGACCGGCAATTATGCCGATATTCAGGTGCCGATTGTCGTCCTGATTGACGAGAACAGCGCCAGCGCCTCTGAATTGGTGGCCGGTGCGATGAAAGATTACGGTATCGCCACGCTAGTCGGTGAGACCACCTACGGCAAGGGCACCGTGCAACGCATCCGCAGCCTATCAAATGGCGGCGCGCTGCGCTTGACAGAAGCGCGTTACCTGCTGCCGAGCCGCGAGTGGATTCACGAAGTCGGCGTTGATCCAGACATCGAGATCGAATTCGACACCGCAGCCGATAACGCCGACCAACTCGGTGACCCACAACTAGACGCAGCCCTGAACTATCTGTCAGGCGTCATCCTGCGTTAAGCTGCAACAGTAACGGTGACAGTAGTGGAGGGTCATGGCCCTCCCGCACCCGATTGGTCCTGACCTGACATTGTCGAAACAGAATACCCCCTACGTTTAACCACTGTTCACGCGCCTCCGTCAGTCTCTGATGCACCCATAACGCAGCAAGTGTTCAAAACCAACGCCAGCCGTGCTATACTGGCCTTTCTATGTATGATCTGAGCAAATAACAAGCATTTGCGTGAATTTAGCAAACGCACGTCCCAAAAGCTACGAGCAAAAACGTAAAGGATTTGATCTATGGCCGCACTACTACAAATCGCATCCATTATTGTCTCGATTGTCCTCATCATCTTGATTTTGCTACAGGTACGCGGCGGCGCGCTCGGTGGTCTGCTTGGCGGTGGCGGCGGCGGTGGCGGCATCACTCGCACCCGGCGCGGCCTGGAAAAGACGCTGTTCAACGTCACGATTTTCCTGTCAATCGCGTTCCTCGGCATCTCACTATTTTCCGTGATTGCCTTCAGCTAACGCGGCGACCACAAGCACACAACGACGTTAAGGCACCTGAATGCAAGGGTTTCGTTGGCAACTCATCGCCCTGCTGTTGGCGGTTGGGGTTTTCACTGCGGCGTTCATCACGCGCATCAGCACAGCGCCACCAACCCCAACAGCCACGCCCGATGCTCCGGCACCCATTAGCGACACAGCCACCCCACGACCAACGCCGACGCCAATCACAATTACCGCGACACCTGCTGCTGTAACGGACGGGTCGCGTGATGTATCGCGCCGCGCCATCGAAACAGATGGCGTGCCTACATTCACCGAGGCCCTGCCAGGCCGTGTGACGCGGCTGAATCCGTTACTGACGACACCCGCAGAAGCCGACATTACAGCGCTGATTTACGAAGGGCTGACGCGCATCAACCGCTTCAGCGAGCCTGTGCCAGCGTTGGCTTTGGATTGGGTTGTATCCGGGGATGGCCGGCAATACGTCTTTACGCTGCGTGAGGGTGTGTTGTGGCACGACGGCAACCCATTCACTGCCCGTGACGTTGTGTATACTTTTTCGTTGCTCGCAGACCCCGAATTTCCTGGGGAGAGCAGCCTCGCAAATTTCTGGCAGACGGTCGAGGTACAGGCCATCAGCGATACACTGGTGCGTTTCCGTCTAGCGCAACCGCTGAGCCGCTTTCCATCGCTGCTGACTATCGGCATACTGCCAGAGCACGCGCTGCGCGGCACCAGCGCCAGCCAACTCGCAAACCATCCCTTCAACCTGACGCCCATCGGCACCGGACCCTACCAACTCGAAAGCCTGCGTTCTGACGATGCGCAGCGCATCGCCGGGGTGGATTTGCGTGCTGCGCCTGTCTATCGGCAGCGGGCGGATTTTCCCGGCGGCTACACAATCGAGCGTATGCGCTTCAGAATCACACCGGATTTCGAGCAAGCCCTGGCGCTGCTGGAAAACGGCCTCGTGGATGGTCTCGCCGCCAGGCACATGTCACAGCGGCCAGCACTGGTCAACGTCAGCAACACCGCTACACGGCGCTATACATCCATTGCGCCAAGCGTCGGCATCTTGATCTACAACTGGGATGAAGGCGAAGAACGGCGCTTCTTCCGTGAGGCACGTGTCCGCAATGCCCTGCAACAGTGTGTCAACCGCGTGACGCCTGTAGAAAGCCGTTTGGCGGATCGTGCCGTTGTCGCAACCAGCCCACTGCTGCCAAATTCATGGGGCTATGCGGATGCTTTAGCGTGGCCAGCCCCAAACACCGAAGCAGGTCAGCAATTGCTAGAAACAGCCAATATTCAGCTTGACGACCAGGACACAGACGATGCTGCCATCACGGACCTGAGCACCACGCAAGCTAGCCAAAGCGCTGTCGTCAACCGTTTTACGCTGTTAACCCGCGACGATCCGGCGTTGCGCGGCATCGCGGAGGAAATCGCGACACAGTGGGCAGGCTGTGGGCTGGATGTGACCGTCGAAGCAGTGGATGGCGATACGTTGCAGCGCCGCGTTGCAGCAGGCGAGTTTGACGCCGCGATGGTCGAATTGCCGTTAAGCGCGGACCCGGATGTTTACGTCTACTGGCATGTCGGTCAACATCCTGATGGCAAGAATTACGGTGGTGTGGCCGATGACCGCATCAGCGAAATGCTAGAGCGTGCCCGCCACGATAGCAACGGCATCAATCGCGCCCAACTCTATCGCCAATTTCAGCAGCTTTTCGTGCAGCGTGCCATCGCGCTACCGCTGTACTACCCGCTTTTCACCTATGCCGTCGATGACCGCGTGCAGGGTGTACAGCTTGGGTTCATCAGCCAGCCAGCAGACCGCTTCCGCACGATCAACCAGTGGGTATTTAGCAACTAGCAGTTTGCGTGACGGCTCAGGTACGTGTCCTGTTCTCAGTCGCCAGACGTTAAAACGTCCGGCTCCGCTACCGACAAGCCTGCTCAAGCAGGCTGTATGCAGCGTGCAATAGCCCCCTTCAGGGGGGCTGGCCCTGCGTAAGCCGCTGGCTTTAGCCAGTGGCGACACACACAGACTGGCCTGAGTAGTGACGGGCTGCGCGTCAGCCGCCATAACGACTACCAATTTTCACCGCCCACGTTTCCCTGTGGTGCTATCGGAGTGTAACGCGCCGCCCTGAAAACGCCAATGCGCAAAGCGCACGAATTTCGCACCTGCAATTCTGGTGTATTCTATGCAAAGCGGCCTGTTTCTGTGCTTTGT
>DAOTTW010000208.1:0-5434 GCA_034437615.1 Anaerolineae bacterium
GCTGCAAAAAGCCCCTCTCCCAGTGCCGAAGGCACGTTCGGGAGAGGGGTTTGGGGTGAGGGCTGAGTAGTTACGCTGCCCCGGACAGGTCAGTGCCCTGTCCCCACAGGGTCGCAATCATTCACAACAGGTCTGTAGGGACGCGCCACTGGTGCGTCCGCCACACTGAGTAGTTCGACAAATCGGTTAACACAAAGTTTGCTTGCGCATGGTACAATAGTCCCACTTGCGATCTTATGCGCTGCGCCCTGGCAACACGCCAACGCTAGAGCTAGGAGACAAACTTATGTCGTATTTTACATCCAGCAGCATCTACGAAAGCATGGAGCAGGCGCGTCAACATCTAGAGCAGTTGCACGCGGGCCTGCACGCACGAATGCAGGTGCAAAACCTGGACCTGCACATTTATCGGGATAGGGGCCAGAAGATCGTAACGGGTGGCTCTACAACCACACGCGACGAACACAACGCCCTGGCCCTGCAATACGCCCGCAGCAAAACCGAAGCACGCCGCATCGAGCGCCTGATGGGGCTAGGCATAGAGGCGGCATCCACACCTGTACAGGTGCGCCGCCACCCAACCATCGAAATTCGACTGACGCCGACTGCCTTTTGCATCGAACTCGTGCTCTCACCGGAGGCGTGGTGGGACCAGCAAAACCTCATGGGCAAGCTGAACGTGCAGCGGCACCGCGAGAGCTTCTATGCTATGCTGCGCCGCCTGGACCCGCGCTATCGGCAGGGCTTCTGGCAGGGGACGGACCTGAGTGATATGCACATCGCATCTACCGTCAGCCACAATGACCATGTGCTGCGCGAGTGGTTCAATACCTTCGAGCCACGACAGGATTATTTCCGGCTGGGCATCTGGTATGCGGACGACGACGCAGCCTTGCAAGGCGACGCCATCCATGACGAAATCATGCAGCAGATCAAGACGCTCTACCGCTTCTATGGCTTTTTGCTGTGGACAAGCGACAACAACTATCGGGATTTCGCGCCGCCTGCGCTCACATAACAGCAGCGCGACGTTATGGCCTTCAGACCACATTCCAACCGGCCCGTAACACCTCAAGTATTCACGCCCGTAACAAAGTTGTTACAATGGGGTCATGTGTCCACCAGTGTGAGTGCTCATACCATGCAACCAGACCCGGAGCAAACCCGCCAGCGGCGCGGGCTGCAACGCCGCATCGAAGCTCACAGGCGACAATGGCATCTTTTCGTGGGTGGTGAGGTGGCGCAAAACGGCCTCATCGACATCCTGACGCATATTAATGCAGACGGCAAGATAGAAGGACGTGGTTTGATCGTGCCGCGCTCTGGTCTTGCAATGGTGCCACCGCAGCACATCGAAGCTGGCTTGACCGCACTCCAGAAGCTCGGTGTGCAAGCCGCCATTATGTTCATAGATGAACTGTATCCGGCGTTCTTCCACAAGATGCTAGTGAAGATGGGTTTAACGCGCATCGAAGGCGCACAACTGCTGGCGCGGGATATTTCCCCAGCACCCACATTACCAGCAGGCTGGCGTGTCGCATGGCGTCAGGTTGATGCATCGGCAACGGCACCTGCTAACGACGACGCACCATCGAAAGACCTGGACTTGCACCTGTATTTTGAGGGCGAACCGCTAACGGCAAATACTCTGTTGTGCTCTGGCGGTTGCGCGGAATTGTCTTATCCCGATTATGTGATGAACGTACCAGCCAAGCCGGATAGCTGGCCGATTTGCCTGCTGGCGGTGCAAGCGGCGGCCTATGCTGCGGGCTGTGATATGTTGTATATGCAGCTTGAGCAAGACCTGCTGAGGTTACGTCCGAATTTATTGAGCGTCGGCTTTGTTGATTTGGGTCGTATCGTGTATTATGTGCCTACACAACCGCAATCATCCACGAACGAGTAGCACACATGGCAAGCTGGCATAGCCTCTTTTTAGCGACAGACGACAAAGATACGACCATTCAGCACATCAAGGATTACCTGCAAGAGCAAGATTACACGCTCTATGATGCTTTCGGCAAGATGCCCGGTCGCACATACCCACAGACGCTCAAATGCTTTATTGCGCCCACCAAAAACGGCTGGACCCGCGTCCTGCTAGAATATTCGCATGATATGGGCGACCTGGACCGCGTGCTTTCGTATGGGCCGCTGTGCATTTCCGCATTGCTAGAGGGCGACAAGGGCACGATTATCGTCTATCAGCGTGGGGTGCGCTTCGCATTGGCAGATCGCATCGCGCTAGAACCCTATTTGAAGCCACACATCACCCCGGTGGATTACAAAGCGATGATCGAAGGCGGCTATCGTAATGAGCCGGATTTTGCAGACCATGAACGGTACGTCAGCGGCGTGAAATTAGACGACCTGCCCGACGATTTGCGCGATATGGCGCGTGGCATCGGCGGCAAGCAGGCCGACAATCTCTTCGCGAAATTAGCGCGGCGTTTGCTGGGTGGGGAGGCACAAGATGCAGCCGAGTCTGTATTGACGAGCGCTGGCCCGCAGCCGCAATGGAACAGCGACGACGGCAAGCTGATTCGCGCTGTGCTGAATAACCTCACGGTGCCCGATGAATGGCATCACCCGGATTTTTCCGCTGTACGACAGGCCTATCTGCTGCGCTTGCGGCTGCAAAACAACCCGAACGCGCCCAGCTTCCCCGGTGATGAGGCCATGATGCAGGCCGTGCCGGATGCGCTGAGCTACACCCCGATCTATGGTGGCAAAGGGCGCTAGGGGCTATGAGCGCTGAGGACCGTCTGCGTTGGGATAAGGTGTTTCAGGCGCAGCTAGACGCCAACGCACCCTACCCCGCAGCAGACCCGCTGTTGCTGCGCTACGCCCCACCCGTTGATGCTGACACGGCGCAGCCAGATGACCCAACAGGCCACATACCCCGCGCATTGGATTTAGCGGGTGGCCTCGGCCAGAACGCGCTCTGGCTTGCGCAGCAGGGCTACACGGTTGATCTGCTCGATATTAGCCGCGTGGCGCTGGAACGGGCGCGGCAGGAAATGGCGGTGCGCAACCTGCGCAATGTCAATCTGTTGCAGATGGATGTGGATCGCTTGCAGCTAGAGGCCGCGCAGTACGACCTGATCTGTGTCTTTCGCTACCTCAAGCGGCATCTGTTCGCCCTGCTGAAAATGGCCCTAAAACCCGGTGGCCTCATGATTTACGAATCCATCACGCTGGAATACCTGAGGCACGTGCCTGAATTCAATCGCGATTTTCTGCTGCAACAGGGCGAGCTTGCGGGCTTTTTTGCGGGCTGGCAGCTCGTTCATCAGCAGGAACCTGACCATCGTGCGCAGGTTGTCGTACAGAAGCCGCGCACGCTGTAACTGCACGCTACACCCCATGCGGCAAAGCCGGATAAATGGTATACTTCAAGGCACTTGTTAGGCGTTCTACGCTATCATTGGCATAATTATCCTAATATCACGCACAGCAACCAGAAAAATCGGCAGACCAGAGAAATCGGAGGTGGAGCCGTGAGTCGTTGGCCGAATAAATACATCATTGGCCTCACGGGGAATATCGCGACAGGTAAAAGCGTCGTGCGGCAGATGTTACAACATTCCGGGGCCTACACAATCGACGCCGACAGCCTGACGCACCGCGTCATGATGCCGGGTGCACCAGCTTACAAGCCGATTGTCGAGACGTTCGGGCAGATGATCGTCGGGGATGATGGCAAAATTAACCGTCAGATGCTTAGCAGTATCGTCTTTTCTAATGCAGCCGCGCTGAAAAAGCTGGAACAAATCACCCACCCAATCATTCGGCAGGCCATCCACGCGCTGATTAACCGCAGCAAGCAGCGCGTCATCGTGATCGAAGCCATCAAGCTGCTAGAGGGCGACCTCGCCCAAGAAGTAGACGCAGTGTGGGTGGTCAACGCCAAGCCACAAACGCAATACAAGCGCCTGCTACAGAAGCGCAAAATGTCCCCCGAAGACGCCAAGCGGCGCATGTTGGCCCAGAGCGCACAATCCGAGAAGGTCAAGCAGGCCCATGTGGTCATCGACAATAACGGCGACATCGAGCAGACCTGGAAGCAGGTCCGCACCCAATGGAACGAAATTCGCAAGCAGCTAAGCCAGCCCAGCCCAGGCAGCCGCACAGCACCCGCACAGGCCGCAGCCAGACCAGCAGCACGGCCACAGCCCACTGCCAGCGTTGCGGCGTCATCCGGCAGCACAGCCGCGCCTGCTGGCGCTAGCGATGTGACGGTGCGGCGTGGTATGCCCGACAACGCGGGTCAAATCGCGGCTTTCCTGACGGCACGCACTGGCAAAGAGGTCAGCCGCATGGATGTGATGATGACCTTCGGGCAGAAAAGCTATCACATCGCCGAAAACAAGGACGCGGATTTGCAAGGCGTGATGGGCTGGACAGTCGAAAACCTCGTGACACGCATTGATGAAACGCACCTCGCGCCCGGTGCCCCTGTAGCGCCGCTGGTCAGCGCCCTGGTCACGGCCATCGAAGCAGGCTCCGCAGAGCTACAGAGCGAGGTCAGCTTTATCTTCTTATCCGAAGAGACACCAGCGGATTTGCTGCGGGCGTTTCAGGCCAACGGCTATGAGCAGACGACCCTGCCAGAGATCAAAATTCCGGTATGGCGTGAAGCCGTCGAAGAAGCGCTATCCGTCGCCAAGCGGCATGTCCTGTGGAAGCAACTACGTCAGGACCGCGTGTTGCAGCCGATTTAGCGCTCGACCACAAAGTTAAGGTAGCACCACGAGAAAACGTGGACGGTGAAAATTGGCGATTCACCACCGTACACAGCCGGTGTCAAGCGTAGGGACGCCATTCTTGGCGTCCGGGGCGGCGTAAGCCGCCATGAAATGCAGCCAATCATCAAAACCCTACCCCTGAAAAGGGCCGGGGCGGGGTTGTTTTTGGGCTGGGCTGAATAGTTACATAATAGGTAACTACTCAGGTACGTGTCCCATGCTCAGTCGCCAGACGTTAAAACGTCCGGCTCCGGTAACAACAAGCCTGCTCAAGCAGGCTGTACGCAGCGTGCAATAGCCCCCTTCAGGGGGGTTGGCCCTGTGGAAGCCGCTGGCTTTAGCCAGTGGCGACACACACAGACTGGCCTGAGTAGTTACGGTGCGGCGTCAGCCAGCGCGACGAGTACCGACTTTGATCGTCCACGTTTTCCTGTGGTGCTTTAAACGAGGAGGGTGATTACGGTACGAAACTGCGTGAATGTGGGGCGGGTGAGGCCACAAAATATTGGGTTATCGACTTAACGCAGCACGATATGCGGCAGACGAAGCTACTGCTCTATTCACGAGTTATACCGCCCCAAGCGTCAATGGCCGTGCAACAGATCAATCAGTATTCGCTGTGATGAAATCGGGTCCGGATCGTGAATGATGGCAGCAAGCTTATCCTCACCGTAGCGGCTAATCCA
>DAOTTW010000209.1:0-4916 GCA_034437615.1 Anaerolineae bacterium
GCGTCAGCCGCCATAAAATACAGTCAAACATCAAATACCTACCCCTGAGAAGGGGGATTGAGGGGGTGAGGGCCAATTCGCGGGCAAAATGGGCCTGGCTGAGTCGTTACACAGCATGTCTATGCTTGTAATTAGCCCTTCACCGCGCCGAACGCCAGCCCTTTAATCAGGTACTTCTGGAAGAAGATAATCACGAACACAATCGGCAGCGTGATCGACACCGACCCCGCAGCCGCCAGCGAAATCTGACGTGCATCCTCGCCGCCCGTGAACTGTGCCAGCGCGACGGGCAACGTCCAGTTGGATTGCATCAGCAGGCGCGGCAACAGGAATTCGTTATAGGCCAGCAGCACAGTGAATAGCGCTGTGGTGATGATCCCTGGCCACATAATCGGGATGATGACCTGGAAAAACGACTGCATCCGGTTACACCCGTCGATCATGGCCGCCTCTTCGATCTCTTTCGGTATGTCCATAAAGAAGCTGCGCAGCATCCAGATCGTGAACGGCTGATTGATGGCCACTAGCGTGATAATCAGCAGCAGATGCGTGTCATACAAGCCTGTCGCTTGCCCCATCCAGTAATAAGGCAGCACGAAGGCCATACGCGGCAACGCACGGAACGCCAGCGCCGTAAACAGGATGATAACGCCCATGATGCCCGCGTAGCGTGCCAGCCCATAGCCCGCAAAACAGCCGATGCTGATGCTGATGGTGACGGTGGCCACTGTGACGATCACGCTATTCAGGAAGTAATCGTAAAACGAAGCGGTGCTCACAATCTGCGGGATGGCGATAGCGATGCCGACGATAGCCACCACAATGCCCAGGTAGGTGTAATACGATGGCCAGGGCAGGCGGTTCGCTGCCATGCCCAGGGCAATCAGCCCGACCAGCACGACAATCAGCAACAGCAGCAGGGTGCCCAGGTTCGGCGGAGGGGCGTTAAGCCACAGCTCGGTGTAATTTTCCGGTGTCGCGGTAAAATTCCAGACCGGCTCACGAGACAGTGCATCACGTGTCGTTTTGATGGATGTGAGGAACGTCCACGCGAACGGGATAACGCTGTAGATAAACCAGATCACCAGCACGGCATGAATGCCGAGGATCGCCCAACGATTTTTGGTCTGTAACATGGTTTAACGCTCCGCTGTTTGCTGACGATAGGTAATGTACAGGAACGGAATCAGCACGGTGAAGATGCCAATGACAGTCAGCACGGCCATCGCATTGGCTTTACCGAGCCGCTGGAAGCTCAGCGCTGTCTCGAAGGTGTAGAGCATGATCGTTTCCGCGTTGTAGATGGGGTTCTGCTTGGTCAGCACGAAAATCTGATCGAAGGCGCGGTAGGCATCCATGATCGTAATCAGCGCGATGAATAAGAACAACGAGCGCAAATGCGGGATCACCACATGCCGCAAGCGCTGATGCCACTTAGCGCCATCCACCATCGCCGCCTCTAGCGGTTCCTGCGGCACGGTCTGTAAGCCTGCAAACAGCACGATCATGGCGAAGGGCGTGATGTACCAGATGCCGTGAAACATAATCAGCGTCTTGACGGTGGCCTCGTTCAAGAAGAAATTCACGCGGGTATCCAACAATTGCCCCAGGTAATACGTGTAGATGCCGCTGCGCTCAAACGCGAGGCGAAACATCAGCGTGCCCACGACAGGCGTCACGATGAAGGGCATCAGTGCGCCAGCAACGTACAACCCACGCAAGCGCTTGACCTGATCCAGCAGCAGCGCGACACACAGGCCGACCACAATCACCGACGGCACGATAATGATGATATACAGCAGCGTGAAGCCCAGCGCATTCCAGAATTCGGCGTCGGTCAGCACTTCGGC
Organism: Anaerolineae bacterium; assembly: GCA_034437615.1. Taxonomy (GTDB): domain Bacteria; phylum Chloroflexota; class Anaerolineae; order Aggregatilineales; family Phototrophicaceae; genus DAOTTW01. Next base: position 1,851 of record DAOTTW010000209.1, read on the forward strand.
GTAATTTGCGAGGCCGATGAACTCCGGGCTGTTGATGTTACGAAAGGTCATGCGATGAAAACCGAGCCAGATGGCGGTCATAAGCGGCAAGACCATCAGCAGCAGCATGATAATCACGCTTGGCCCGGTGAAGTAGTAAAAGGTTTTGCGATCCATAAGCAAACAACTTTATCTAAATAGCGTGCAGAAAGTTATGGTCAACCACAAAAACATTGTGTCTGCGGCACCGGGCGACCACATTGGGCCGCCCCTACAGATTTATTTTATGTACCTGTTAGCTCTCGTCAGCTTCCAGGAAGCCCTGAGCGATGGCTTCACGCATATATTCGTCAGCCGCTGCGTCCAGCGCTTCCTGCGGCGATAGATCGTCCGTTACGACGCGGGGCAGGTTGTTTGCAATGGCGGTGCGTGCGATGGCGACTGCCGGATTGAAGCCGTAGTTGCCTGCGCCATCTGCAATCGTCTCGGAGGCAGCAGCCAGGTAGCGGCCACCAGCGCCGCTTTCAGCCACCGATGTGCGCGTCACGATACCTAGCTCGGCGGCATCTGTTTGGCTAGCCACATCGACGGCTTCCATAATCACCTGGAAGATGATCTCGGGGTCAATGGGCGTGTTCGTGGGGATGGTGTAGAAATCGGTTGCGGCGGGGCCAGCGTGCGGGCCACCCTCAACGGCGCGGGGCGCAGGCGCGAACAGGATCTCATCCGGGAAGAAAGAGAGTTCCGGGTCGTACATGTTGGCGGCACGGCTGGCCCAGATGTTGACCATCGCCAGATCGCCCTGCTCCATGCCGATTTCGCTGTCGTCAATGCTAAAGGTCAGCCCTTCTGGACCCATGCAGGCATCCACGACTTCCAGCATCTTTTCAACAGCAGCGACACCCGCTTCGCCATTGAAGGCCGGGCTGCTGTCTTCGTTGAGCCAGCTACCGCTGAAGCTCTTCAGGAAGTTATTGAACTCAATTTCCCAGGCCCAACCAGCGTGCAGGTTGATGGTGAAGGGCAGCAGGATGCTGTCGTCGGCGCTCAGTGTTGAGCAGGCGGCAATCACATCGTCGTAGGTTTGCGGCACGTCGAGGTCGTACTGTTCCAGCAGGTCGCTACGATAGAAAAGGTGCATCGTGTTCGCGGTGAACGGAATGCCGTAGACCTGCCCGCCAATGGTGCTGCTGGCGAAGAGGCTGTCGGGGATGTCTGCGAGGTCGTATGCCTCGGCGTAGGCTTCGATATACGCATCCAACGGCTGAATCCAACCCTCGGAGGCGATTTCCAGCAGGAAGGCATCGCTGGCGTGGATAATTTCAAAGGGCGATTCACCACCACTGGAAAGCGAGAGGCGCACCTGTTCCTGTGCATCTGCCGAGGTCAGCAGTTGCGTATTCACGCTGATATTCTCGACTGAGTTGCAGCTTTCGAGTTCCTCAGCGAAGAAATCCGTAATCGGGAAGGACCAGCCGATCATGTCGATGCTGACGGCTTCTGCGGGTGGTTCCAGGTCACAGGCGTCGGCGTCCTGTGCGCTGACGGCAACGCTGAGGCTGAACAGGGCCAGCAAAGCCAGAAGAAGGACAATAGAATACTTGCGCATAAATTTAGCTCCTTAGAGATAGTTACAACAAACGTCGTCGCCTGCAAACGTATGCAGGCTCTCCAGCGTGCGGTTTCGCTCGCCCGTCTCGTCAACCGATGACAGGCTGGCACGCTGGCTATATCACCTGCTAATCAGGTGCGTATAGCTGTTTTAGGATGGCAAATTCATCGAATAGCGTCCATTCACGCACGATTTTGCCATGTTGGATCAGGTGATGGGTCACACCGAAAGCGAAAACGCGCTTACCTGTGGCTGCGCCGTAGATGCCGGGGCCGGTGTGTGTGCCTTGCAGCGACCAGCGTGTGGCCACGCGATAGCTCGCGTCCATGTCTGCTATCACGCAGATGTGGTCAACGCTGATGGCCAGATCAGGAAAGGGTGACATCAGCGATAAGATATAGCCCTTGTAGGCACCCAGCCCATGCAAGCTGCGACCAGAGGCCGATTCTGCGTGTAGGTGCACGTCAAAATAGGCATCGACGCGGTTCAACATGCGCCAATTCCACACCTCATGAAACAGGCTCTCAATCCAGCCATGTAAATCATCATCCGGCGAGACGGTCACAGGCGCTTCAGGTGGCAATTGGCCGCGCAAGCGCTCAATTTCACCTGCTGGCGTCAGCTTACGGCCTGCATCATAGCGTGCTTCGGCCTGCGCCATGCTGCGTGCCAGTTGGTGCGGGTCGAAGCCCAGTTGCGTCACCAGCGATAATTCATCGCGCACGAGCCATTCTTCGATGACCTGGTTCTCTTTGACGATGCAATCGGCAATGGCACGGTAGCGGATTTTGCGCCCGGTTGGGGGACCGTAGGCGCTGTGGCCTGTGTTGCGGCCTTCATGCGTGATGCGGTGCGATGAGTAGTACACGCCGTCGTCCGTGCGCGACCAGATGACATCATCCCCATACAAGCGCCGATCCGGGAAGGCCGCTAGCGCCTGAATGGTATTGGCCACGACCTGCTCACGCCCATAGACATCGCCGCTGCTCATGTGGATGACGGCGTTGTGCAGGTAGTAGTGATAGATGCTGCCGATGGCTTTCTCTTCCCAGATGCGGTGCGTTATCGCGATGATGTAGTTCACGATGTCGCTGAATTCAGCATCGAAACCCGACATGGCCTGCCTCTGGTCGCTGTTGCCTTGCAAGGCGCGGCTGATGTCGCCCTTCTGGTAAAGCGAAACCGGGGCCGTGTTGGTATCGGCAGCATGATTATCCTGCGGGGGTGGCGTCGATGGTGTTGCGCGTTCTTCTGCCATTGCAAGGCATACCCATCAGATTGCAACTGGAAGATTGAGTTAAATTATAAGCGAAATTTTAAATCCTGCAACAGATTGGTGGCAATATCCCAGACACAGATGCAGAGGGGCTTTTTGCGGCCTGCCTCCCCCTCTACATCGTTGTCTAGGCATGAAGGGAGAGGGGGATTGAGTTTACAGGGGTAGGTATTTCGGCGGACGAGCCATTGCACGTCCC
>DAOTTW010000210.1:0-9590 GCA_034437615.1 Anaerolineae bacterium
GCCCCGGACAGGTCAGTGCCCTGTCCCTACAGGGTCGCAATTATTCACAACAGGTCTGTAGGGACGCGCCACTGGTGCGTCCGCCACACAGGAACAACGAAAAACCAAATATCTACCCCTGTAAACTGTCCCACCATACCCAGACAACAATGGAGATGGGGAGGCAGGCCGTTCAAAGCCCCTCTCCATGATGTACGAACAACGTCTATATTACAAAAAGCGCATCATAAAACCAGGGCTACAACGTCCACATTTAACCTTGCGTAACGGGTTTTACTTCGCTAAGCTCATTGTATAACCTAAAACGTAATGTATAGCGTAAGATAAAGCCTGTAGCAGCATAAAATGGGGCTTCTTGTGGCCCTGTTTTCGAGGAATGTGCGCCATGCTGAACCCGATTAAATCTTTGCGCAAGCCCAGAGCCGATCTAGCCAGACAATTGACCGCGCCCAGCACACGCAGCAGGCCCTCTGTCAACAGGGCACTTCAGCGCGTTCGCCGCTCGCCTTTCCTGAATCCACGCTACCGCACGCTGTCTGAGCAGTTAATCACAGACCCAACCTACAACCAGTACAGCGCCAGTTACCTGCGCATGACGCAAAGCATCAACCGCAGCCTGCTGGCCCTGAGCATCGCTATTGTGGGTGAGTTATTCTACCCACCGCTGCTGCTGGTTGCCATCGGGATTGTGCTCTATCGCTTCATACAAATCCCACTACGGGCCTTGCATAAGCTGCGTCAGGGTGAATTTGACGTGGACCTGATTTCATCGGTGACGGTCTTCGCGGGTATTCTGAGCGGCTATGTAGTCGTGACGAGCTTTGTCGCGCTGGTGTTCTTCTATGCGCTGCGTGCCACACTGCGCGTCAAGGGCGATATTCAAAGCCAGATGGTGAACGTGTTCAAGCAGCAACCGCTGTTCGTGTGGGTTTTGCAGGATGGCGAGGAGCGCGAACGGCCCTTCAGGGCGCTGCAAGCGGGCGATGTGGTGGTCGTCTCCGCAGGCAATGTCATCCCGGCAGATGGTAGGGTGATTGACGGCTATGCGGCGGTCGATCAGCAAGCGCTGACGGGCGAATCGCAGCCGACTGAGCGCGGCATCGGGGAGACGGTATTTGCATCGACGGTGGTGATCTCTGGCAAGCTATATATCGACGTGGCCAGCGCGGGTGAGGATACCAAAGTCGCGCAGATTGGCCGCATCCTCAATCAATCCGTCAAGAAAAAATCCGAGGTCATGCTGAAATCCGAGACGATCTCGAATCGCTCCGTACTGCCGACGCTGTTGGTGGCGGCGGCGCTGCTGCCTTTTGTCAGCCTGGCCGGGTCGTTTGCGCTGCTGACGAGCCACTTTCGTAAGCGCCCATCGCTATTTGTGTCGGTCTTGCTGCTGAATTACTTCAGCATCCTCTCGCAGAATCGCATCCTGGTGAAAGATGGCCGAGCGCTGGATGTGTTGGCCGATGTCGATACGCTGGTTTTCGATAAGACGGGCACGCTGACGACCACACAGCCGCACGTCTACGATGTGCACACCGTTGGCGACTACACTCAGGATGAGGTGCTGCGTTTGGCCGCCGCCGCAGAGCAACGCCAGAATCACCCTATTGCGCTGGCCATTTTGGAAGCGGCAGAAGTGCGCGGCGTCACAGTGCCGAAGATCGAAAGCGTGAATTACGAAATCGGCTTCGGGCTGGATGTGGCGCTGGCGGGCCAGCATTTGCGCGTCGGCAGCCATCGCTTTATCGAGCGCGAAAATATCGCTATACCGCCACACATCGCAGAAGCCGAGGCACAGGCGCACTCAGACGGCAATACGCTGATTCTGGTTGCGCTGGGTGATAGGCTGATCGGTGGGCTGGAATTGATGTCTACATTACGGCCAGAAGCGCGTGATGTCGTCGCAGAGTTGCATCAGCTTGGCATCAAAGAGACCATCATTATCTCCGGTGACCATGAGCAACCCACGCGCAACCTGAGCCAGCGCATCGGCATCGACACCTACTATGCAGAGACGCTGCCACAGGAGAAGGCAACCATCATCGAGGCGCTAATCGCACAGGGGCGCGTCGTCTGCTATGTGGGTGATGGTATCAACGACGCCATCGCGCTACAAACCGCGCAGGTATCCGTATCGCTGAGCGGTGCATCAACCGTCGCGACGGACGCGGCACAGGTGATCCTGCTAGATGAAAGCCTGGCGCAGTTGCCGACTTTCTTTGTGTATGGCCGCGAGTATGATCGTCTGTCGAATGGGCTTGTATATACGATTATCGGCCTGGGTGTGGTCGGCATGAGCACGGCTGTATTGCCTGCTGCTATCACCTATTCGGTGGCGATTACCGTGCTGAGCCTGGGCTTCGGTCTGGCCGGGTCCACTGCGCCGCTGTTCTTCTATATGCGCCGCAAAGCACGGGAACAGGCACAGCTTGCCTTCGGGTCAGCAGACGCAGCCAGCCTAGCCGCCGATAGCAGCGCAGGTGATGCGGCCCCGGCACGCCTGACGGAAAGCGACGCCGATGCTGATCGTCCCCCGGCGCGCCTGGTCGATCAGGCTTAAGGTGTAGGAGTGAATCTTGATTGCGGCTGTAAGAGCAAGCATAATATGCGTAGGCCGGGGCGCGATTTACCTCTGGCCTGCATTATCCGATAGTTGGATTCGCAGTTGGATGATAACAACAACGATAGGGAAAAACCTTTATGCAAGCGATGCCCACCCTTGACCGCATGATGGAGCGTATCTTATTCGTTAGCCCACAGGTTGACGAGCCAGTGAGCGACACCCCAGACGAAAACGCCCGTAGCGCACAAAATGCGCTGAGCTTTTCGCTGCTGTTTTCCGGTGTGCGTTGCGTTTTGCAATACGCCGTGCTGCCCTTCATCCTGCCGATTATTGGTATCGCAGCCGACGCAGCGATACCGCTGCTGCTCATCATTAACGTTGCCGCGATTGTGTCGATTGTCTTCAGCTTGCGGCGCTTCTGGCGCATCCGTTATGCGCACCGCTGGACGTATCTGGTCGTCGCCACTGTCGGCTTAACTCTGCTCACGGTATTCTTGTGGATGGATGTGCAGGCGCTGCATACATTGGGCGCAGCTTAGGTCCTGTTGACGTTTGTGAGATTTGACCTAAGAACGGTGTCTATCTCAGGTGTCTATTTCGGGCGTGACGATGGGTAGACGGATGATGAACCGCGTCTGTCCGGGTTGTGATTGCACTTCAATCGTGCCGTTGTGCTCGCTGATAATGCGATAGCTGAGTTCCAGGCCCATGCCTGTGCCCTCACCGACGCCCTTTGTGGTGTAGAACGGCTCGAAGATGCGCGGTAAGACATCTTCCGGTATGCCAGAACCGTTGTCCGTGATTTCGACCATCACGAAGCCCTGTTCATCGCGGGTGGTGATCGTAAGCTGGCCCTGGCCCTCGGTGGCGTCTACGGCGTTGTCGATGATATTGGTGAACACCTGGTTGAGTTCGCCGCCGCGCCCGGTAATCTGTGGCAGATTCGGGTCTAGTTGGCGCACGACCTGCATATCCTTGACGCGGTAGTGCATCACCTTGAGCGTATTCACCAGATTCTCGTTGATGTCCACGTTTTGCGTCGGTGCGCGGTCCATGTAGGTATAGGATTTGACGGCCTTCACCAATTCCGAGATGCGTTCTGTGCTGTTTTCGATCTCATCCAGCAGCATAGCGACATTCAAGCCATTGCAGGCCCAGTGCAGAATATCCCCGACGGCGTGCTGTGGTAGGTCGCTGACGAACTCTCGCATGTTATCCGCTGTGATGCCTGCTGCGACGAAAACGGGTGCAATATCCCAGCCGTCCTCTACGCCGAGTTCATCCAGATAATCCGCAATTTCTTCTTCACGGTCGGCCTGTTCCAATGGCGAGAGGATGGGTGCATCGGGCACACGCGCAATCACGTTTTTCTGCATGGCGATCAGCGTCGTGATCTGCTCGCCTGTCATGCCGATCTCGGACAGTTTCAGCGTGCGCACCTGTAGACCGGGCAGTTGTTCATCCAGGCTATGCGTTGCGCGGCGTGCAGCCGATGCCGGGTTGTTCAGTTCATGCGCCAGACCAGCAGACAGCTTGCCAAGCGCGGCCATTTTTTCCTGCTGTGCGCTGATGTTGGAGGTGCCTACCAGACGTTCACCCGCCGTCGCCAGCACACGGCTTGCGAATGTGGGCGCGTTGGCAAACGTCAAGCGGAAATGCGCCACATCCAACACCATCAGGCGTACAGGTGAGATAGCGCGGGCTGTCACCGCCGAAGGCTGCTGCTGCAAGATGGCGATTTCGCCGCCCATGATGCCTGCTGGCGTCGTGCCGAGTACCACGTGTTGGCCGTTGATGCTGCGCGTTACCTGAAGCTCGCCCTCCAACACCACGTAGTAGCCAGCAGGCGGCACGCCCTCCTCAAAGTAAGCATCGCCTACGGCCAGCGATACCTCTGTGCTGTTTTCAATTAACCATGTGACCTCGGCTTCTGGCAAATCTTGAAACAGCGGAAAATCCGCGAGTGTGGTTGCAGTCAACATGTGTTTTTCTTTCTGTTTATGCGGTCTATGCAGTCTATGCAGTCTATGCAGTCTATGTTTTTATAGATTGGCCAGATGATTATGCACAAATTGTACGGCAATGGAGCCTTCACCGACAGCGGACGCCACGCGCTTGACGGATTGTGAGCGCACATCCCCGACAGCAAACACACCGGGCACGCTGCTTTCTAGCAGGTAGGGCGCACGCTTGAGCGTCCAGCTTTTCGGCAGGCGGCCATCTTTGCCGCGTAGCTGTTCGCCTGTATGGATGAAGCCGCGTTCGTCGCGCAGGAGCACGCCATCAAGCCAATCAGTACGCGGTGTCGCGCCGATAAAGACAAACACGGCGGTTGCGTCCACATTTGTCTGCTCGTTGGTCTGATTGTCGATGGTGGTTACGCCTTGCAGATGCGTTTCGCCGTGCAAGTCTACAATTTCGGTGTTGGGCTGCACCTCGATATTCTCGATGTCGCGGATGCGCTCTACGAGATACATCGACATTTTGGCCTCTAGTGAGCCGCCACGCACGAGAATGAGCACTTTTTTGGCAAAGCTAGCCAGATAGATCGCTGCCTGTCCTGCGGAGTTACCCGCGCCGACGACCATCACGGTTTCATTAGAGCAGGCGCTTGCTTCCGTCAGCGATGCGCCGTAATAGACGCCGCGCCCCTCTAATTCTGTCGCGTTGGGGGCCTGCAATTTGCGGTAAGCCAGGCCGACGGAAATCACCAGCGCGTGTGATGTGATCTGCTTGCCATCGGCCAGCGTCAGCACGCGGTAGGGGCCATCAATATCCATGCGGGTTGCCTCTTGTGGCGAGATGATTTCTACGCCGAAGCGACGTGCCTGTGTGGTTGCGCGTCGTGCCAGATCGCTGCCGGATAAGCCCGCCGGAAAGCCCAGGTAATTTTCGATGCGGGAGCTTGTGCCAGCCTGTCCGCCGGTTGCCTCGCGCTCGATTAGCACCGTGCGCAGCCCCTCCGACGCGCCATAGACCGCTGCCGCCAGCCCCGCAGGGCCGCCGCCGATGATGGCCAGATCGTAAAAATCGCTGCTGGCCTCGGTGTGCAGGCCCATCTTCTGCGCGATGTCCGCTGTGGTGGGCTGTGAGGCGGTTGCGCCATCCGGGTAGATGACGAAGGGCAGCGCGGAGGCATCCACCTGATGCTGTGCCATCGTTGTCTCTGCTTGCGGGTTTTGTTCGATGTCCAGATACAGGTAGGGCACGTGATTACGCGCCAGAAAATCCTTCAGCGCGTAGGCTTGCGGTAGCCACTGATGGCCCACGACGCGCACACCGTCGAACTCTGGGCGGTAGTTGGCCTGCCAATCATCGAGCAGGTCATCAATCACCGGGTAAAGCTGTTCTTCGGGCGGGTCCCAGGGCTTGAGCAAGTAGTGATGTACTTCGGCGCTGTTGATGGCTTCAATGGCGGCGTCCGTGTCGGCGTAGGCGGTCAAGAGCACACGCTTGGCGTCCGGGTAGTATTCACGCGCCTGCACCAGAAATTCCACGCCGCCCATTTTGGGCATACGCTGGTCGCTCAGGAAGAGGGCCACGGGGGTACGGCGCTGGCGCAATTCGCGCAGGGTTTCCAGCGCAGTCGCGCCATCGTCGGCGCGCATGATGCGGTAGGTTTTGCCATAGCGTGAGCGCATGTCGCGGTTAATGGCGGCGAGTACGCTGGCATCGTCGTCTATGGTGAAGATGATCGGTCGGGTTGACATGACGGCTCCGTCTGTGAGTCTGCGTCCTGATAGGTGTATCTGAATACAAATGATTATCGCTGATGATGTGCGCTGCTGCCACTCTACAAATTGGTGGGTAGGCAATGCGGCTGACGCCGCCCGGACACCCAGAAGGGTGTCCCTACAGGGCATCTTTCGTAGGGACACGGCAAGCCGTGTCCGCAAACCGTGTCAACTATTTTGTTGGGATGGCCTCAATCGGCGGTTTTTGACAATTCCCGTTTAAAAGCTATAATGTAACGTGCCGGATGAGAAATAATGCTTTATGCAAGGCTTGATCTAAATACACTTTGATGAAGGTTTTATGCCAGTCTATTTTGGGGACATTCACAACCACTGCGGTCTGAGCTACGGTCATGGCACGCTAAACGATGCACTCAGCAACGCACGCCTGCAATTGGATTTTGCGAGCGTCACGGTCCATGCTGCATGGCCCGACCTGCCGACGGACGACCCGGCTTTGGGTTATCTGGTGGATTATCACCGTGAAGGTTTTGTGAGAGCGATGCAGAATTGGCCCGCTTACCTGCAAGCAATGGCAGATGCCAACGATCCCGGCCAGTTCATCACCTTACCGAGCTTCGAGTGGCATTCGCTCGCGTATGGTGATTATTGCATCTACTATCAGCAGGAAGCCGGCGCAGAAATCATCAACGCGCCAGATATAAGCGCCATGCGTGCCGCGCTGGAAGCGCACCCCACGCCGACTATGATGATTCCGCATCACATCGGCTATCAGCAGGGGTCACGCGGCATCAATTGGGCCGCCTTCGACGCCAAACTAGCGCCTGTGGCTGAGATTTTCTCGTTTCATGGTTCTGCTTTCGGCAGCGAAGGTGCCTACCCCTATCTGCATTCGATGGGTCCACGTGACCAGCGCAGCACCGCCCAATCTGGTTGGGAACAGGGGCACGTGGTCGGCGTGGTCGGCTCGACGGACCACCATAACGCGATGCCGGGGAGCTATGGCTATGGCAAACTGGGTGTGTGGGCGGATAGCCTGACGCGCCGTGACATTTGGAATGCGATACAGGCACGCCGCACCTATGCCCTGACGGGTGACCGCATCGCGCTTGATTTCAGCGTGAATGCTGTGTCGATGGGCGGTATTGCCCCCGCCGACGCCGCACGTGAGATTGACGTGACTGTGACGGGCGCTGATGCGATAGATTACATTGACATTTTGCACAACAATCAGCTTGTGCACCGCGAGACGGTCTATCCGCAGACGCAAGCCAAAGGCAAGTATAAGCTGCATATCGAAGTTGGCTGGGGCGAATTGGCTGACCCGTTCGATTGGGATGTGCACGTACAGCTTGAGAACGGCGCTTTGCTGGATGTCGAGCCGCGCTTTCGCGGTCATGGCCCGACGGATTCGCCCGCTGATGATGCCATTTTCGCCTATAGCGTGCTAGAATGCACTGAGGACAGCGTGCACTTTCGCACGCGCACAAACCGCAATCCTGCTCTGCACACGCCAGCAACCGAAGGCGTCGCGCTGGAAATTCACGGCGATGCAAATACGCGCCTGCACCTGAGCATCAACGATAGCGAGCATGACATTGCGTTGGCGGATTTGCTGCACGGTGCCAGGAGCATCTATATGGGCGGCTTCGTGTCGCCTGCGCTGTGCTTGCACCGCGCTATAGCAGAGGAGGCGTACCAGCAGCGCTTTACCTTCGTGCATCGAGCACAAAGCACACAGCGCGACTGGTATACGTTGCGCGTGCGCCAGCATAATAACCAGTACGCCTGGGGTTCGCCCGTGTGGGTGGACGCGCCAAGCCGTACTAGCTAACTGTGGATGCGGGCTTGCCGATAGCAGCACACAACAGCGTGGCCGTGCGTTTTTCATAGCGGACGCAGCAAGCCGCTTCCCTACATTACATGGCCACCTTGCCCACAGATGGGCAAGGTAACACCAATATTTAGAAGTATCTTTAGGAGCTAGAGGAACATACTATGCGTAAACTATCTATTTTGTTCTCGTTGTTATTGCTTGTGCTGTCCGTTGGCATGGTGGGCGCACAGGACGACGATATGGCCGAGATGGACGGCTTTGATTGCCGTACCGAGGAAGAAGTGAGCATCACCTACATTGGCGACCCTGTGGGCAGCCACCCGGAAGCCGAAGCCGCCACGATTGAGCGCTTCATGGAGCTATGCCCGAATATCACCGTTGAGCGCATCAGCGGCAGCGAAAGCGCAACGGACCTACTGGGCGTCTACCTGACCGCCTTCGAGCAGGAAAGCAGCGATTTCGATGTCATCCGTACCGATGTCATCTGGCCCGGTCAGCTTGCGCCGCACCTGCTGGATATGACGCAGTTCGTCAGCGAAGAGCAGCTTGATAAGTACCTGCCTGCGCTGATCCAGAACAACACGGTTGATGGCCGTCTGGTCGCGCTGCCGTTGCGGATCGGCTTCGGTATGCTGTACTACCGCACAGACTTGATCGAGAAGTACGGCTATGACGGCCCGCCGGCAACGTGGGAAGAACTCGAAGAGATGGCAATGACCATCATGGAAGGCGAACGCGCAGAAGGCAACGATGAATTCTGGGGCTTCACCTTCCAGGGCAACGCCTATGAGGGTCTGACGACCAACGCGCTAGAGTGGCAGGTCTCCAACGGTGGCGGCAGCATCGTCTCACCGGATGGCGAGATCGTCGTGAATAATGAAGCCACAATCGCCGCCTTCGAGCGTGCAGCAGGCTGGATCGGCACCATCGCCCCGCCAGGGGTCACCGGCTATCAGGAAGAGGACGCACGTGGCGTGTGGCACGTGGGCAACGCCGCCTTCATGCGTAACTGGCCGTATGCCTACAGCACCAGCACGGAAAGCGAAGCTGTGGCCGGTAACTTCGACGTTGCACCGCTACCTGCTGGCGCTTCCGGTGGTGGCGCTGCCTCGCTTGGCGGTTGGCACATTGGCGTCTCGCGCTACAGCGAGGAACCCGAAGCGGCTGCGGCCTTCACCATCTACATGACCGGCGAAGAGAACATGAAGCAGTACAGCCTTGATACAACCTCGCCGCCCGCCATGCTGGATTTGTTCGCTGATCCTGACATCCAGGAATTGATGCCCTTCTCCAGCCCAGAAGTTGTGGAGGATACCACAGCGCGTCCGTCCACTGTGACCGCCCAGGACTATAACGCGGTCTCGACGCTGTACTTCAGCGCTGTGCACAGCATCCTGACAGGCGAAGAAGACGCCGATGTCGCGTTGGAACTGCTTGAACTGGACCTGATGCAACTGCTAGAAGACGAATAAACCTTTGTATCTTCGGGCGGGGG
>DAOTTW010000211.1:0-17744 GCA_034437615.1 Anaerolineae bacterium
CTCAGGCCAGTCTGTGTGTGTCGCCACCCTGGACGCCAAGAATGGCGTCCCTACGGTTCACAGTGGTCATGTAGGGACGCGGCTTGCTGCGTCCGTTATGAAAAACGCACGACCACGCTGTTGTGTGGTTCTACCGCTGGCCTTTTTCTGTGCGGTAAATACTGATGGCATCGTTGCTGCCGTTAATCGTCGTACTCGTCGAAGGGGTCGATACGGTCTGTGTTGTGCTGTGCAGCGTAATAGCTTGTGTCGTGTCCATTGGCCAACAGGTTGCGCAGCAGGTTATAGCCGATAAAGACAGCCAGACAGATCATCACGCCGATAATCAGCATATCCAGCACCGCTGAGCGTTCGTAGCCGCGCAGTAGCGTATTCGCAAGTAGCTGAAACAGCAACGGCACCACCAGCACAGCGACCAGAAACGCCACCAGTGTGCGCCGCCGCCGATGTGGTGCTTGCCTGTTATTTTTCGGCTTGCGCTTGGGTTTTTCTCTGCCTGTGTCTGCCTCTGTGCTGTTTGTGTTCATCTGATCTTGTGAAGGGTCTATCATTCGCAACGCTTCCCATCAATCTACCAGTACGTAACGTTTCTATTGTATCAGATGCGGCCACGCAGACGAATTACACGTCTGTTTATCGGGTGCATTTCATTTCATTTTAGGTTAGGGGCAGGTCGTCGGACGCCCGATGGGGCGTCCCGACAAATGGCACCGTGTCGTAGGGGCATGGCACGCTATGCCCCGGTTCCAGCACGCTGACCCCCTACAACGACGATGGTCTTTAGGTCAACTTTCGTAAATGTCAACAGAACCTATTCGGTGCGCCAGGGGCAATCCAACTCCACGACGGTATCATCCCGCACCCAGCCATTAATCTGCGTCCGTGATGTGACGCGCACGCGCACCTGATACCAGAAGCGCCCGCGAATATTTGTATCCGGCACAGCTTCCAGGATCTCCATGCGTTGGCTGCGCTGCAACGTCTGAACGATTGGCTCACTCAGCGATGGCCCTTGCCGCAGGTTAATGGCGTCTTCATCGACGACCATCGCTTCGCAGGCAGCACGGGGCGTCGGTGTGATGCTGGGCGTGTGGGTGGATGTCGGCGTGTTGCTGGGTGTGTAAGACGCGGTAGGCGTGGGCGTGTGCGTCGGCGTGTTGGTATGCGTCGCCGTCAATGACGCCGTCGGCGTCCATGAGGGCGTCCAGGTCAGCGAGGGCGTCCAGGTGTAGGTCGGTGTATTGGTGATGGTGGCTGTGGCTGTCTCGGTGGGCGTATTGCTGGGCGTCGGTGTATTGCTGGCGGTGGGCGTGCTGCTGGGCGTCAGCGTGACGGATGGCGTGAGCGTCGGGGTATCCGTCGGGGTGGCGGATGGGAAGAAAACGGCCTCCCATTGTGGGCGCGTGAAGCCCAGCGCCAGAAAGCCAATGATGATCGCCCCGCCGATGAGACCACCCAGTATCGCCCGCATCCGGTTACGGCGGCTACGCAGCGCGGATTCAATACGGTAAATCTCCGAGCGCCGCCCCACGATCCGAAATGGCTCCTCGCTCATTGCATCCAGCCACGTTTGCGCCTCTACGACCTCGCCTTCTTCCAGCGCGACCTCGGCTCGTTCCACGTAACGCGACAGCAGATCGTTCACCACAGCGCGATAGCGCTCGTCCTGCGCGAACTCGGCCAGCCCTGCCAGCAACATACGCGCCTGCGAGAGTTCGGCGTCAAAATTCTGTGCGACCAGAGCCTCGGCGCGTTTAATCACCTGTTGGGCGCGGGTTACCTCGGCCAATGCGGATTTCGCGTTGACCAGCATCTCGGACATGCTGGTATCCGAAGGTTCGAGTTCGAGCGCGGCTTCTACCGCACGAATAGCCTCGTTCATCAACGCAATACGCTCATCGAGCGAGGTCGTGCTGGTGATGCGGTTCATGGCGACCTGGGCGCGGTCCTGCAATTGGGATTTGATGTTGCTGAGTTTCTGGTCGGCTTCGCGCTGGATTTGCATGAGGCGCTGGCTATTGGGCAGCAGTTGCCGTATCTTCGCCAGCATCTCCCGCACTTTCTGGATTTGCGCGACCTGCTCTTCCAGCGTGCCGCCCAGCATGGTCAGTTCAACACGGGCGGCGTCGGCGTCCTGTTGCACGCGGGTTACGGTGTCGATGCGCTCCTCGGCCTGTGGGTCGTTGGGCACGACGCGCAGCGCCCCTTCATATTTGCGCATCGCCTCGTTCCAGTTGTCGCTTTGCAGCAGCCTGTCGCCCTCGTTCAGCAGTTCACGGGCCAGCGCCAAATCCTGAATTTCCAGCAACGCTTGCTCGACGTCTTTCCAGTTCAGGATGCCGTCACGCTCTGCGATGTCACGCGCTTCACGATACAGGCGGGCGGCCTCATCGTAATTACCCGCACGCACCAGCGAATTCGCCCGGTTGTAGGCGACACGGGCATCAAACGGGATGCGATGGTCCGGCACGATGCCACGAATCAGGTTGTCTTCGGCTTTCTGGCGGTATTCCTGCGCCGTGACGTTATCGGATTGCTGCTGCAAGAGTCGATTGGCTGTGTCGATGGTCTGCTGATAATCGCCGGCGTAGTAGCTCTCCGTCATCCTGGATGTGAGGTCATCGGTGCTGCTTTCGCTGCGGGTTGCCTCATCAGCAAAATCATAACTGTTGCCATTGCCGCCGTTACTGGCGTTTGTTTCCTGCGTGCTGCGGCGATATTCGCCCGTGCTGCGGCTGGGCTGCGTGGGTGGGCGGCTGGTTTCGTTGCTGTAGCGGGCGGGGGCTGCATCTGTATTTTTATCTCCGTCGGTGTGGCGCACGCCCTGATTGCCGTTCCCGCTGCGGCCCTGGGCACGCACAGGTGAATTCACGTTGTAGCGGTTAAACAGGTCACGCACGCGGTGTTCGGCCTGGGAATTCTGCGCGGCGGCGCGTTGCAATAGCGCGATCACGTCGCGGTCGCGGTTGTCGATGGCGATGGCTTCCGTCAGGATGTCGATAGCCTCATCAATGTCTTCGTCGTCGCCCGCCATCTCGATGCGGATATTGGCACGGCGCAAGAGACCACGCACAGCAGAGTTGGTCTGGCCTGCCTCGCTGGATTTACGTGCTAGCTCGTTGAACAGGGACTGGGCTTCGGTTTCGTGTGGGGTATTTTTGGCGTCACTCAGCAGTTCACGGGCAGAGCGTTCTAGCGCGACGGTGCTATCCGCGCTGGTCAGACCTGCAATCTGCTGACGCAGGTCTTGGATGCGTCGTTGAATATCACGCATAGCAGAATCCTCAAGGCTTGATGTGCACAAACGTTAACGCATGTCGTGACGGCGGACAAGAGTGTATCGAAGGCAGGCAATACACGACAATTTGTGATACAGTGTTATTGTACTTGTAAGGACGTTGGAGCGTCATGCTCATGCAACCGATACGCATTATCCCGCAATACACCCTGGTGCTTGTTTACGATATTTTACCCGGCTCCGATATACAGGAAGCCTGCTATCGTTTCATGGTGACCGATTTCGTCCCGGCGCTGCATAAAATGCAGGTGTACATGTTCAACGCCTGGCATGTGGATTATGGCAATTACCCCGAATGGCAGGTCGAGTTCATTACGGAAGAGAAGGCGCACATTGAGCGGCTCTTCCAGCATGACGAATTTCAGCGGCTCGAAGACCGCCTGCTTAGCTACACGGCCAACTATCACAAGCGGGTCGTGCGCTACCGGGGTGGCCTGCACGTTTAGCACGCATCAGTTGCCACCGAGTAGCGGCTCGATATCCGGCCCGACGACGATCACCACACCATTTGCGGCTAGCCCGTCCGTGCCGGGTTGGATGCGCTCTGGCGGCAGGTTCAGCAGGTCCGCAAGGTAGCGCGTCGTGGCGCGGTTGTTGCCATAATCCCTGATGACGGTATTTGCACCGTTGTGGTCCGGCGCGTTGCCGATGTCAGCCACCGTGACGCCGCGCCCGGTCAGCCATTCCTGTGTACGCCCGGCCAGGCCTGTGATGGTGGTGCCGTTAAAGACGCGGATCGTGGCATTCTCGGCGTCGGCCTGCACGCGCAAATCGCCGGGGCTGACCTCTGCTTGTGGGTAGAATGTACGCTGGATTAATTCACTGATGCGGCTGTGAATCGGCAGCAAAATATCCTGCGTGCCATCTGGCGACACGCCCAACTCCACATAATTGCGGTCAATCACCGCATAGTTAATCTCATCCAGGTCGATTTCGTTCAGTTTCAGGCCCAGGCTGATAATCTCGTTCAGCGAAAGGTTCGTCTTGTAGCTGTCGGATAGCTCCGTCCACAGGTTCGGTATCTGCGTCAGGAATTGGCTGACGCCGCCCACGCTCAGCAGATGGCTCAGCAGCGCGTCAACCGTTTTTTGCTGGCGGCGTGCTCGGTCGAAGTCGCTGCCCTCACTGCGGCGGGTACGGGCGTATTGCAGCAGGCGCTCAGCGTTTAGCGCTTGGCAGCCGACCTCAAATTCAACCGTGATGTAGCCATAAAAATCGTCCGGGTAGCGGTCATCGAAGATGTATTCATCCACGCAGACCTCAACGCCATTGGGCGCGAGCAGATCAACCACAGTTTCAAACACATCGAAGTTAATCGCCACATATGAATCCACACGGACGCCGAAATTGGCCGCGATGGTCTCCATAGCCAGCTTCGGACCAGCGCCACCGGGGTAATTATCGCGGTCCCCGATGAAGTGCGCCGTGTTGATGCGTTGCGGCTCATAATTGGGCACATCCACCCACAGGTCACGCGGGAACGAAAGCAGGCCCGCCGTGTTGCGCACGGGGTCCACATTCACCACCATCATCGTATCGGTGCGAAACGGGCCGGTTTCGCCTGTGGCCGTGCGCTGGTCGATGCCCATCAGCAGGATGCGGCGCTGGCGTGGGTCGTTCAGCCGATACTGTGCTGCCGGGTCGCTGGTGGGTTGTGGCGTCATGGTGGGTTGCGCCACCTGCTGCGCGACGTTATTCGTGGCGGCAGTCGGTTGGGCACTGTCGGGCTGCGCTGGCGGGTCGCTAGGCGGCATGGTGGCCAGCGGCGTCACAGAGGGCAACACGAGCACGCCGTCATTGGGAATCGGTGTAGCATTCAGCGCCGCCCCCTGTAGATTATCCGTCGTTTGCTCAGCCAGGTAATTCGCCTCTAGCGCGTCACGGTCCGTAAATGCCGATAGCACCTCAGCGGGCGAATCCACCCGCAAGCCGCTAGCCCACAAGTCGATCACGACGCTGCGCGTGCCGCTGTAGGCGATGACCGCGAAGATGCCCGTGCAGGCGATGATGGCCACAAAGCCGATGATGCCGATAAGCCAACCAGAGAGTCGCATAGGGGTTCGTTTTCTATCTCTATCTCTATTTCTATCTGTTCGTTTTTTGTTTAATCAATTTGCGCGAGTTTGCTGCTATGAAACAGCGGCGCATTATAGCAGGGGGCCAACCCGCTGCAAACCAACGGCTAAGCGACGATAAGACGCTCTAGTCGTCTCGTGTTAGGAGAAGTCCGAGTAAGAAAAGCAAAATGCCGAGAAAGATGTAAGGTAGGGCCTGAAGTATATCAAACGGAGTAGATGCAACGACACTGGAAATATAAGCTGAGATTACAGCACCTATTAAACCACCAGCAAATAAATCTAACGACTTAATCAAGATGTCTCTGCGTTTTCGTTTTTGGATGTTCCTATAGGCTTGTTGGATACTGAAGCAATACACTTTGATTATAGCATCGTTGCGACAGAAGCATGTAGATGCTCTGGAACGCATTCCAGAATTTCACAATCCTGCGAGATGCGCTATCATGCCTGAACGTCGGATTAAAGACACATTTCACAATCAGGGCGTATCATTTAGCGCTGAGCCACACAGATGAGCACAGATATACGAGCGTACAAGGAGCAAGCCGCAATGGATTTATTTGAATATCAGGGCAAGCAATACTTCGCCCGCTTCGGCATCCCGGTCTCGCCAGGGGATATTGCCGACACACCAGAGCAAGCTGTTGTGGTCGCGGAGCGCATCGGCTACCCGGTGGTGGTCAAGGCGCAGGTGCAGGTCGGGGGGCGCGGCAAGCAGGGCGGCATCAAGCTAGCCGACAACGTTGACGAAGTACACGCGCACGCCAGCAACATCCTGAACCTGACCATCTACAACCGCGAGCGCACCATCGGCTATGAGGTCAAGCGCTTGTGGATCGAAAAAGCGTCGGATATTGCCGAAGAATATTATGCGTCGTTTACGCTGGACCGCAGCAAGAAGTTACATTTGGGGTTGCTATCGGCAAAAGGCGGCGTGGACATTGAAGAAGTGGCCGAAAGCGACCCGCAGGCCATCGCTCGCATCTGGGTTGACCCGACGAAAGGGCTAGACGAAGCCACCACACGCCAATGGGTCGAAGCTGCAAAGCTGAACCCGCAAGCCGTTGAAGGTACAATCGACATCCTGCAAAAGCTCTATGTCTGCTATACCGAAGGCGACGCCAGCCTGACGGAGATTAACCCGCTAATCCTGACGCCAGAGGGCGTAGTCCGGGCGCTGGATGCGAAAGTCAGCCTGGATGAAGCCGCCGCCTATCGCCACCAGGATGTATGGGGTGCATTCGTCGGGCTGGAGCCGCTTGATGTGCGTGAGCGCGAAGCCTACGACAAGGGCCTGCAATACGTCGGGCTAGAGGGCAACGTCGGCATTATCGCCAACGGCGCAGGGCTGGCCATGAGCACCGTAGACATCGTGAACCAGGTCGGCGGCAAGCCTGCAAACTTCCTGGACATCGGCGGCGGCGCAAACGCTGATCGCATGGCTGACGCGCTGACCGTCATCAACAACGACCCGAATGTGAAAGTCATTTTCATCAATATCTTCGGCGGCATCACACGCGGCGACGACATCGCCAACGGCATCGTAGAGGCCATGCGCCGCGTCGAACTGAAAGCGCCGCTGGTGGTGCGTTTGGATGGCACCAACGCCGCAGAAGGCCATGCTATCTTGGACGCCAACCAGACCGACACGCTGATTAAGCGCCCGGATATGCTCAGCGCAGCACAGACCGCCGTTGAAATCGCAGGCCAGCAATAGCCATAAGCTATACTAAGGGAGAACAACGTACACATGGCAATCTATCTGGACGAAAATTCAAAGGTCGTGGTGCAGGGCCTGACCGGTAAGCAGGGCCAATTCTACGGGCTACGCAACCGCGCTTATGGCACCAACATCGTCGCAGGCGTCAACCCACGCAAACCAGGTACGGATGTCGAAGGCATCCCGATTTACGCCAGCGTGCAGGACGCCGTAGAAAAAGCAGGCGCAGATACATCGTTCATCATCGTGCCCGCCCGTTTTGCAGCGGATAGCATCATCGAGGCGGCGGCTGCTGGCATCAAGACAATTATCACCGTCACCGAGCACATCCCCGCACATGAGCAAGCCCGCGTCTACAATCTGCTGAAGGACAAATACCCGCATTCACGCCTGATCGGGCCGAACTGCGCAGGTATCCTCAGCCCCGGCAAAGCCAACGTCGGCTTCACGCCGACGGAGGTCGCGCTTGCAGGCGGTCCGGTGGGGGTTGTCAGCCGTTCGGGGACGCTGGCCTATCAGACGCTCTATGAACTGACGAGCAAGCATATCGGCCAGACGACCTGCGTGGGCATCGGTGGCGACCCCGTGCCCGGCACCAGCTTTATTGATGTGCTGCAAGCCTTCCAGGATGACGCCGAAACCAGAGTCATTGCCATGATCGGTGAAATCGGTGGCTCCGCAGAGGAAGAAGCCGCAGAGTATATCAAGCAGCATATCAGCAAGCCCGTCGTGGCCTACATCGCAGGCGTGACCGCTCCACCAGGGAAGAAGATGGGCCACGCCGGGGCGATTGTCTCCGGGGGTAAGGGCACGGCACAGGCCAAAATGGACGCGCTACGGGCAGCGGGTGCGCGTGTCGCCAATGACCCCACTGAAATTGGTGGCTTGGTTGAGGAAGCACTCAAATGAAGATTGTGGTCTTTTGGGTTTTTCGTCGTTTTCGGCAACGAGACGCACCGAGGTGCGTCCCTACACAGCCGTTAAGGTGTGACTTCACTGGATGGCCTTTGGTACCATAGAAATATGGGCCAGAAGCACTCTTGAAACCCATCAGTTAATACAATCCTCACCCACGTATCAACCCCAATTTACTTGCGCATGTATACTGTGTGACATAGCAAGAACTGCTCACTTTGCGGATATACAAAAATGCCAAATTTCAATATTGACCCAAGCTTTTCAGTATACGGTCTCGTCAAGCGCACACAGGAAAAGCAGGCGACTCTGAATCATCGCCGCACGATGACAATCATCAGCCACGAGATCGAGAATGCGACCCTCATTGACGGCGCGAATACCGTCATCTTTTCTGGTTTTCAGCGCCTCAGTAAATTCCTGCGGCAGACCGAACGCTATGAACGCATTGCGCAAAATGCGAAGGCCATCTATGTCTTCGGCGAGGGCGACGTGATGCCGCCGCCGATCCAGAACGTAACCTATGTACCACTCAAGCCCGACGATCATCTGGTGAAAGAGTGGTTTTTGGTCTCATATGGGCAGGATTACTACAGCGCCCTGGCGACAGAGGAACTCACCAGCATTGACGACCCCGACCCTGACCGCGTTTTTAAGGGCTTGTGGACATATGACATCAATCTGGTGCAGATTCTGTACGAATGGTTGGCGATGTCTGTCGATATGCGCCCAGAGATGCTGCCAGACGCAACACACGACCATCAGAAGCAGGTGCAGTTGATGTCCAACACGATTGGGCGCATGAATGTACGGGCGATGAATGCACGACAGTCTGAAGAACAGATCGTCCCCCGTGAGCTTCAGGCGCTTATCAGCGATGGTTTACATCCAGCGCTGACGAAGGTATCGGACGAGAACAACGTTTCGGCCAACGCCTAACTGTAAATGAGGCGAGCGCGGACAGGCATATTGGCTTGTCCCTACGCAAACTGCTGTAGGGGCGAACCAGTGTTCTCGCACGCTGCCGCTACGATGATGCTTGCTTCGTCAGGCGGCGCAACCCCTGATACTGCGGGTTGCCCTGGATGTCCTTCCAGCGTGATTCACCGCCATCCGTGTGCCACTCCACCACATACAGGCCATCAATATCCTGATACATCAGTGCGGGCTTCAAGCCTAGCAAAATTTGGCGCATCACGCCAATGAATTCTTTGCGTTCTTCGCCCATACGCAGCTTGAAATAGTGCCCCGGTTCCCATTCGAAAAAGACGGGCATCCCGTTCCAGTTGCCCTCCATTTTGATAGGCTTTTCGGCCTGTACGCAGCTCATATATAAGCCCTGTATGCGGTTCTTCCAGAGGGTATGGTTGACGCGCTCCTCAATGTAATAGGGGCGCGGCTCCGGTGTGCTATAAAACCATGTGCGGGCGCTGGTTGACATTGTTCTCTCTCCTTGATCGTAGGTATATCGTGAATTTCCTGTAACTACTCAGGCAGGCATGTTTTGCCCGCGACTTGGCCCTCACCCCCTCATTCCCTTTTCAGGGGTAGGTATTTGGTTTTTCGTTGTTCCTGTGTGGCGGACGCACCAGTGGCGCGTCCCTACAGACCTGTCGTGAATGATTGCGACCCTGTGGGAACAGGGCACTGACCTGTCCGGGGCGGCACAGGCCGCCATAGAATACAGTCAATTATGAAAAACCTACCCCTGTGAAGGAGTATTGAGAGGGTGAGGGCCAATTCGCGGGCAAAATGGGCCTGCCTGAGCCGTTACACGCCAAGAAGGGCGTCCCTGCGGTTCACAGTGGTCATGCAGGGACGCGGCTTGCTGAGTCCGCCACGAAAAAACACACGGCCATGCTATTACGTGGTACTAGCCACGCCTTCTACCCATAAGCGCGTCATCATGAGCAGCTTATCCACCCCGATGCGTAGCTGCGCATGACCAGGTAAATCCATGCCCGGTTCGATGTAAACGCGGATGCCATCATGTTCTGCAACGGGCCAGGACTCGCTGCCCTTCGTCTGGCCAGCCTCAGCGATTGGTAAGAAAACCGTGCCACCACAGCAGCCATGTCTTGGGGACGAACGCAGCGTCAAGGCAGCGTCGTGCTTGATGAGATATTGCTTTGCTTGTGGGTCGATTGTGATGTGTAGCGTCATGATGCCTGCTGCGCCTGAGCTATATCCGGGAATTGGTGACGGGTCGCGTTGGCGATCCGCACAAGGGCCAGCATTACCGGAACTTCGACCAAAACGCCGACAACGGTAGCCAACGCTGCCCCTGATGTCACGCCGAAGAGCGCGATAGCCGTCGCGACGGCTAACTCGAAGAAATTGCTGGCACCAATCAGCGCCGCCGGGGCCGCAATCTGGTGCGGAATGCGCAGTAGCTTCGCGCCCCCATAGGCCAACGCGAAGATAAAAAACGTCTGGATAATCAGCGGCACGGCAATCAGGCCGATGTGCAGTGGGTTATTCAGGATCACCTCACCCTGAAATGAGAATAGCAGGATCAGGGTCAGTAGTAGCCCGATGATCGTCAGCGGCCCAAGCCGCTTGATAAAGACGTTATCGAACCAGATGGCCCCTTTGTTGCGGATCAAAACCACCCGCGTGATGTAGCCCGCAGCCAGCGGCACGACGATATACAGCAGCACCGACAACAGCAGCGTATCCCAGGGGACGACGATATTGCCGATGCCCAGCAGCAGCGCCACGAGAGGCGCGAACGCGAACAGCATAATCAGGTCATTGACGGAGACTTGCACCAGGGTATAGGCCGGGTCGCCTTGCGTGAGGTAGCTCCACACGAATACCATCGCCGTACAGGGCGCAGCGCCTAGCAAAATCGCCCCGGCGACATATTGCTGAGCCAGTTCTGCCTCAATGAAGGGGGCGAAAATCACCTGGAGGAACAGCCAGGCGAAGAAAAACATGGTAAACGGTTTGATAAGCCAATTCACGACAACCGTGAGCGTTAAGCCCTTCGGCTGCCGCCGCACCCCTAGTACGCTGCTAAAGTCAATCTGTGCCATCATCGGGTAGATCATCAGCCAGATGAGGATGGCGATTGGAATGTTGACCTCAGCATAGGTGAACTGCGTCAATGTATCGGGAATTGCCGGGATAAACTGGCCGACGGCGATGCCGACGACGATACACAGGGCGACCCAGAGGCTCAGGTAACGCTCGAATATGCCCAGGCCCTTACCTTGCTGCTCGCCCTGCTTTACGATATTGGCGTTTGACGTTGCATCCATTGATGTTCGTGTCCTATTGCTCTACGTCCGGCTCGAATTATATAACAAGATTGAACAGATAGCCCGTCAGGATGATGCTTACAGCGACGACGACGACGAAGATGGCGATCAAACGCGGCTTCAAGACCTTGCGCAGGATAATCATCTCTGGCAGGCTCAAGGCTACAACCGACATCATAAACGCCAGCACAGTACCAAGCGCAGCGCCCTTGCCCAGCAGCGCACTCACAATCGGGATGATGCCTGCCGCGCTGGAATAGAGGGGAATCCCCAGTATCACAGCCGCCGGTACGGACCACCAGGCCCCCTCGCCCATGATATCCGTTAGCGCGTCCTCTGGCACGAAGCCGTGAATAAATGCGCCAATGCCGATACCAATGATGACGAAGAACCACACCTTGCCGACGATCTCGCGGGTGCTTTCGGCTGCTTGCTCGAAGCGGTCCTGCCACGTCAGCTTTTCTTCGATGATATTGCCAGCCTGACCACCTTTAGCTTTGATGGCGTAAACAAACTCCTCGACGTGGCCCTCTAGCTTCATCCGTCCCAATATTAGCCCTGCAATCACGCCGATTGCGATGCCAGATGCCAAATACAGCAGCGCCACCTCCCAGCCGAAAAGACCCAGCAGCAGCACAAAGGCGATTTCATTCATAATCGGTGAGGTAATCAGGAAGGAGAAGGTGATGCCTAGCGGGATGCCTGCTTGTACGAAGCCGATGAACAGGGGCACGGATGAGCAGGAGCAGAAGGGGGTGATCGCACCGAAGAGCGACGCCATCACATTGCCCACGCCTTCGCCGCGTTTTTCCACGACTTGCCGCACCTTATCGGTGTCGATGAAGGTTTGCAGCAGCGTAATAAGGAAGATCATGCCGGATAGCAGCAGCAAAATCTTAGGGACATCGTAGATGAAGAAGTTGAGCGCCTCACCCAGTCGGCTTTCTTCGCTGAAGTTGAGCAGCGTGTAGGTGATCCAATCTGCGATTGGTTGCAGGTTGTTGTAGGCGATGAACCACAGAACAGCTAGAACGCCCAATATCAGGAACGAGCGCTGATCTTCGCGGGTGGGTTTGAGTTGTGCTAATTGCATTATCATAGGCTCCAATGGGTTATTCGGGTGTGTTTCAAGTGTTCTTCTGTTCTTCTGTTCTTTTATTCTTCTAGGTTTTTATTCTTCTAGGTTTTTTCGTTCGCCAGCCTATACATTCAATAAACTGAATGTAAATGAGCCAACGAAAAGCCTTGTCCTATCGGCAAGGCCAGGTCGTTGCAGCCGTTAAGCTGTCTCGCGTTCGCGTGCCCAGGTCACGATTTGATCCTGTTTGGGGATTTTGCCGCTAGACAGCACCGCTTCATTCATCACCAGCGCGGGCGTGCGCATCACACCGTAGGCGGCGATGTCGGCATAATCTGTGACTTTCATCAGTTCATACGGGATGTCGGCAGCGTCTAGTGCCGCACGGGTCTCACGCTCTAGTCGTTGGCAGTTCGCACAACCGGAACCGAGGACTTTGATCTCTAACATAGGTCGTTCTCCTGTTTATTCGATCTCGGCAATGAGCATGGCCGAGCAACTCGGACAGTGGCAACCGTCCAGTAGCTCTAGTCCGTCATTGGTAGACGGGCCGGCCAGCAAATCAAGCAATTCGACAACCTGTTCATCAGTCAAACGGTAGTACACCTGCAAACCGTCTTTGCGTGAATCGACCAGGCCAGCGCTGCGCAGCGTCATCAACTGTTGCGAGACATACGACTGTCGTCTGCCGAGAGCTTGCTCGATATGGCAGACACAGGTTTCGCCGCGCCGCAGCATATCCAGAATATGCAAGCGCACCGGATGACCCATCACCTTGAGTTTGCTGGATGTCTTGCCGTAGCTGTCCATTTCATCACCAAGCGTACATTCAATAACTTGAATACAGTGTACAGGCTATCGTCGGACGTGGGTAGTGACATTTGTCACAATCTGAAGCTGGAAGTCATCCAAGCCGCACCTGACTACCGGTTATATAATCGTTTCTCAGTGCATATTTAAGCGCCAATACTGGTCATCTGGCCAGCACTAAAACAAGCCGGACGACTAGAGTAAATTTGGGCGGCTTTGTTACAATAAGTTATAGAGTGTTTCGTCGTTTGAGTGTTAAGTTGATGAGATGATATGAAAGCCAAAAGCAACATGCTTGTTTCTGTCATGAAAAAACTGTCGCAGGTGTTTATTGAGCCGCCACAGACCATTACCGCCGAAAGAGAGCGCCAAAACAGGCGTTTGCTGTCCAGTCTACTGCTTTTCCTGGCCATCATGTTTGTCTTCGCGTTTTTGAATAACATACCGGGTGGCGTTGCAGCGCCCGCCTTTTCCTGGGCGGCTTATCTGCTGAGCCGCACACGCTATCACGCGCTCAGCGCCCCACTTGCGCTTTTAGCCCTCTCCATGCCATCCATTATCGGCGTCCTGAGCGCACCTGGCGAAGAGCTGCGTCTCGCAGGCGGTGCGATCCAACGGCTGGGGTGGCTGATAATTGTGCTGGCGCTGGCCAGCCTCAGCACCAGGGCCTGGGTAACGGGCACCATAACGACGCTTTTTATCGGTTTTACCTTGTCCCTGCTCATCATTCGCCCAGAAGTAAACCGCATGGATGTTGCATGGCTGTCAGCTTTGTTCGGCGTTGCGGGCGGCTTGTTAGCGATAGCTTCCGTCATACGCTACAACTATTTGCAGCAAATCGAAGCGCAGAAAAATCAATTAGAGGCGCAACAAAAAGCCATCGAAGACAGCGCACAGCGTTACCGTGAACTCGTCGAAACTATCAAAGATGTCGTTTATCGTGCGGATGACGAGGGCTACATCACTTACGTTAGCCCATCGGTATCTATCCTGACAGGCCACGCAGAAGAAAAGTTCATCGGGAAACACTTCGCTGATTTCGTCGAACACTCCTCAAGACAAGCCTTGCTTGACCAACATACGAAGCAGCTTAAGCAGGGCGAAGCCGAAAAAACCATCACCTTCCCGACGGTTAGAAGCGATGGTGAAATCCGCTGGGTAGAGCAGAAAACCGACCTCATCGCAGACGCCAGCGGCAAACCCGAAGGCTTCCAAAGCATCATGCGTGATGTCACCGAGCGCTATCGCTCCGAAGAAATGCTCCGTGCCCTGTATGACGCTATGGTACAGCCAGGTTTAACCCCTGAAGAACACTTCAACCTCGTCCTGGAAGTCGGCGTGCTGTTTCTCGGCCTAGATTTAGGCATCATTAGCTACATAGAAGATGATACCTATACGGTCCTCCATGCAACGTCGCCAGACGGTAGCTTGCAGGCAGGGCAGCAATTCGACTTCAAGCACACATACTGCGATATAACTTACCGGGCCGACAGCATCATCAGCATAGGCGCAATGGCAACATCCGAGCATAACCACCATCCTTGCTATACAGCCTTCGGACTGGAAGCCTATATCGGCGTACCCTTGATCGTGGCTGGTGAACGTTTTGGCACGTTGAACTTCTCAAGCCATGAGCCTCGTAAAAGTGCGTTTACGGCTGGTGAAGAAAATTTCCTGTCGCTGATGGGTTCGTGGGTGAGTGCGCTGCTTGAACGCCAACGCCTGGAAGAACGCCTGCGCCTGAACAATAAAGCTGTCGAGTCGGGCTTGAGCGGTATCGTCGTCGCAGATGCCCGCGCAGAGAATATGCCACTCATCTACGTCAATCCCGCCTTCGAGCGGATGACAGGCTATCGTGCAGAGGAAACCACAGGTAAAAACTGCCGTTTTCTACAGGGCGACGACCACGACCAACCAGCCCTGAACGTCTTGCGTAATGCCATCAAACAGGGTAAAGATTGCGTGGTGATTTTGCGCAACTACCGCAAAGATGGCACGCTATTCTGGAACGAACTCAGCGTCAACCCCATCCTGAACGATAAGGGCGTTGTGACACATTTTGTCGGTATCCAGAATGACATCACCGAGCGCATCGAAGCGGAGGTTAAGCTCAAGCAACGTGACACAATTTTGCAATCCATCGCGATGAGTTCAGCGGTGTTGCTACAGCAAGGTGACTGGAAGGACGCCATCCCGACGGTGCTAGCGCAGATCGGTGGGGCGGCCGGGACGAACCGCACCTTCATCTTTGAGAAGCAGCACGATACCCCCGAAGATGGCTTGATCGTGAGGATGCCCTACGAATGGACGGCTGATGGCGTTCCGTCGGATATTGATAACCCCCTCTACCAAGCCCTACCCCTCTCGGAGATAGCACCCCGTTGGGCAGCGCTTGTAAGGCAGCGGCAAATTATCAGCGGATACGCAGAAGACTTTAGCGCCGAAGAGCGTATGCTCTTGAATGACGACGTTGTTTTCATCCTGATTATCCCCATTTTCGTCGGGGATACACTCTGGGGTGCTATCGGCTTTGATGATTGCTATGGCACACGCGAATGGCTCAAAGTGGATATCGACCTGCTGAGAGGCGTTGCGGATAACATCGGTGTGGCGATTGAACGCCAATACACCGAGCGACAGATTCAGGCGCAAAATGAAACACTCGTCAAGGCCAACCGTGAAATCGCTGTGGCCCGCAAACAAGCCGAAGCCGCTAATAAACTCAAGAGTCAATTCATGGCCACCATGTCACATGAATTGCGCACACCCCTCAACGCTGTAATTGGCTACGCTCAACTACAACTTGCAGGGATGGTGGGCGACATGACGAGCGAGCAGCTAGGCTTTCAAGAGCGCATCCTCGCCAACGCCCAACACCTGCTACAGCTCATCAATGAGGTCCTGGACCTATCCAAGATCGAAGCGGGTCGCCTTGAATTAGCACACAAGCCCTTTGGCCTGCAACAGCTTATGGATGAAATCGTCCTGCAAAATCAAATTCTCGCCCAGGATAAGGGCCTGGCCTTTGAAATGTCCGTCGATGAGCGCCTGCCCGCTACGCTCATTGGTGATGCAGGGCGCATCAAGCAAATCATCATCAACCTGGTGTCTAATGCCGTCAAATTTACGGATGAAGGCTCCGTAAAGATGGATACGGTGCTGCACGATGGGGATAACTGGCGCGTAACGGTGACGGATACCGGAATCGGCATCTCGCCCACAATGCAAGAGACCATCTTCGATGAATTTCGTCAAGCTGAGCAGGGTATTGATCGTGGCGGCACAGGTTTGGGTCTGGCCATCGTCCGTAAACTCGTCCTGATGATGGGCGGCAACATCCGCGTCACAAGTGAAGTCGGCAAGGGCAGCACCTTTACCGTCACTTTGCCCATCATAACCAAACTAGAAGAAACCGACGAACCCTTTGAAGCATTGGAGCGCTAAACACCATGTCTGCTATCAATATAGAGAATTGGATTATCCTACTCGTTGACGATACGCCCGATAACATCACAGTCGTCCAAACAGCACTCAAATTTCACGGTGCAGAAGTCTACACGGCAACCAACGGCGAAGAAGGGCTGGCCATGCTGGAAACCATTCAACCAACCGTCATCCTGCTCGATATTCGTATGCCCAAGATGGATGGCTGGTCGATGTTCAAATCCATCCGTGAAAACCCTGTTATGGCTCACATCCCGATTATCGCTGTCACTGCCTATGCGATGGATTCTGATAAGGATGACATCTTAGATGGAGGCTTTGACGGTTATATTTCAAAGCCATTCGACATCCTCAATTTGGTCCAGGAAGTTCAAGCTGTCGTGCACAAAAAGCGCACCGCACAGCAGGGTTAGCAGCATATAATAAATAGCGTGCACACAATAGCATGAAAGAGGCTCATAAATGAACACGTCTGATTGGAAAGTCATCGTCGTTGAAGATACGTATGACGATCAGGAACTCATCTCGCGCATTTTGGAACATCACGGCGTACAGGTTCATCTGGCTAAAAACGGTAACGACTGCCTGGCCCTGTTGCAACGGCTGGAACCAACCTTCATCGTCACAGATTTAGCCATGCCCAGTAAAGACGGCTGGCAGATGCTCGTCGCCATTCGTTCCGACCTTGAAACAGCGCACATTCCCGTTATCGCCATGACAGCTTACCATTCAACCGATGTGGCCGAGGATGCTATGAAGGCTGGTTTTGACGGTTATTTTGCTAAACCGATTGACCCGCAGACCTTCGTTAAACGCCTGAGTGAGATCATCGCGTTGTAGTAACTACTCAGCCAGGCCCATTTTGCCCGCGAATTGGCCCTCACCCCCTCAATCCCCCTTTTCAGGGGTAAGTATTTGGTTTTTCGTTGTTCCTGTGTGGCGGACGCACCAGTGGCGCGTCCCTACACAGCCGTTCTGGACCGTAGGGACGCCATTCTTGGCGTCCGGGGCGGCGCAAGCCGCCATAAAATACAGTCAATCATGAAAAACCTACCCTTGAGAACTCATTCCCCCTCTCCTAGCCGCGTAGCGGCGATCGGGAGAGGGGGAGGTACGCTGTTGAAAGCCCCTCTCCCAG